>NZ_JBEYIS010000016.1:0-138231 GCF_040635975.1 Streptomyces sp. NPDC006798 | reverse complement strand
GACACCCGCCGCCTCCTCGCCGACGAACTCGGCGTCGACCCCAACCCCGAACTCTCCCGCCTCCAGGAACGCATCCTCCGCGCCGACGACACCCTGGCGGCGCCCACCGAGCTGCATACGGCGCCGCCGCCGGTGGCGCAGCCCGCGCAGCTCCCGGCGACGGTCCCCGACTTCACCGGCCGGGCGTCCTTCGTCCGCGAGCTGGGCGAGCAGCTGGCGACCGCCGAGGGGTCCGTGATGGCGGTCTCGGCGCTCGCCGGGATCGGCGGCGTCGGCAAGACGACCCTCGCCGTCCATGTCGCGCACGAGGCCCGGCCGCGGTTCCCCGACGGTCAGCTCTATGTCGACCTCCAGGGCACCAGCAACCGGGCCACCGAACCGGAAGCCGTGCTGGGCGCGTTTCTGCGCGCCCTCGGCCACCCCGAGGCGTCCGTACCCGAGACGCTGGACGAGCGGTCGGCGCTCTACCGGTCGACCCTCGCGGGCCGCCGGGTCCTGGTGCTGCTGGACAACGCCAGGGACGCGGCCCAGATCCGCCCCCTGCTGCCGGGTACGGCGGGCTGCGCCGCCCTGGTCACCAGCCGGGTGCGGATGGTCGATCTCGCCGGGGCCCATCTCGTGGACCTCGACGTCATGTCGCCGGAGGAGGCGCTTCAGCTCTTCACCCGGATCGTCGGTCTGGAACGGGTCTCGGCGGAGCGGCAGTCCGCCCTCGATGTGGTCGCGGCCTGCGGTTTCCTGCCGCTGGCGATCCGGATCGCCGCCTCCCGGCTGGCCGCGAGGCGCACCTGGACGGTCTCGGTGCTGGCGGAGAAGCTGGCCGACGAGCGCCGCCGCCTGGACGAACTCCAGGCGGGCGACCTGGCTGTGAAGGCCACCTTCGAACTGGGCTACGGCCAGCTGGAGCCCGCCCAGGCCCACGCCTTCCGGATGCTCGGCCTCGCCGACGGCCCCGATATCTCCCTCGCCGCCGCCGCGGCCGTACTCGGCCACCCCGAGCAGGAGACCGAGGACCTCCTCGAAGCCCTGGTCGACACATCGCTGGTGGAGTCCGCGGCCCCCGGCCGGTACCGCTTCCACGACCTGGTCAGGCTCTACGCCCGGGCCTGCGCCGAACGGGACCAGCGGCCCGAGGAGGGCGAGGCCGCCCTCGCCCGGCTGCTCGACTTCTATCTCGCCACCGCCTCCCGGGTGTACGGGATCGAGCGCCCCGGCGACCGGCTGGTCCACCACCTGGGCCCGACGACCCTGGAGGGCGTCGTCTTCCAGGACCGCCGCCGCGCCCAGGACTGGCTCTACGCGGAGGCGAACTGCCTGCTGGCCGGGGCCCGGCAGGCCACCGGCGGCAGACGGCTCCGGCTCGCCGCCGATCTGCTCTGGGCCGCCCAGGGACTGGCCGAGTCCGGCGCCAACTCCAAGCTGTACGAGATCGCGGCGCTGGCCGTCCGGGACGCGGCGCGGTCCTGCGGCGACGCCAGGGCCGAGGCCAGGGCCCGGACCTCGATGACCAATGTCCATCTGGTCGCCGGACGGTACGAGGACGCCGACGACGAGGCCCGGATCGCCGCCGAACTCGCCGTCTCCGTCGACGACCCCGCCCCCGTCTACTGGGCGGACAACGACCGCGGCATCATCGCCTTCAACCAGGGCCGGTACGAAGCGGCGGAGGAGTTCCTGCGCCGGGCCGCCGAGGGCGCCCGCCGGGACGACAGCGATTCCACCGAGGCCAGCGCGCTCTGCAACCTCTCCAGGACCCAGCTCGCCCTCGACCGGGTGCCCGAGGCCATAGACCTCGCCCAGCAGGGCGTCGGGATCTACGAGCGGATCGGGCACACCCTCCGCCTCGCCAACGCCCGTTACGCCCTGGGGGTCGCCCTCACCCAGGCCGGGCGGCACGCGGACGCCCTGGAACAGCTCTCCGAGGCCTTGGAGTTGTTCGAGGCCAACCGGCAGCGGCTCTGGGAGGGCACCGCCCACTTCCGGATCGCCCAGGTCCATCTCTCCGCCCGGCGTGCCGCCCGGGCCGCCCAGCACTGCGAACAGGCCCTCGCCATCGGCTGCATCGGCGGCGACCGGATCCGCGGCATCGTCCTGATCACCCTCGGCCGGGCGCTCTCGGCCCTCGGCCAGGCGGGCCGGGCCCGGGCCTGCTGGCTGGAGGCCAAGTCCCTGCTGGAGGCCGCCGGGGCGCCGGAAGCGGAAGAGGTACGCGGGCTGCTGGCGCCGCTGAGCACCCTCTGAGGAAGCAACGGGTCCGGGCCCCGGAACCAGGGGGTCCGGGCCCGGAAGTCCCGGTTCCGGCCCCGGAATGCATAGGTCCGGACCATTCGGGCATAGTCGCCGTACCCAGAGGGTTGCTGTGACGGTCGCCACATCACCTCGTGGCGATGAACCCTCGTCGACCGTCTGTGCGTATATGACTACAGACGCGGAACCACTGAACTACTGAACCGCCGAATCACCGAGCAACCGAGTCACCGCCACCCCCGGCGCAGGGGGCGTGACGGCGCGTACCGAGGGGCACGAAGGGCGCACTTTCGATTCCCCCCTCGGCACCGAACGCCACAGAGTCGGCGTTCCTCCAGGTCGGCGGCGTTGTGACCGCTTTCTAGCAGGACGTTCATCGAATGTTTATGCCGTTTCGGCATGCTCTCTTGCAGTCGATCCGTCGCAACGGGGGGCAGACGGATCACACCGGGACCTTTTCTCCTCTCCGGGGGGTGAGGGGAACAGGTCCCCCGGCCTTCCGTCCGGGGACCCTCGGGGGAGTCCCCGGCCGGAAGGCCACCTACGTTCCGCCCGCACCAATCCAAGGGGGACAGGAAAGATGACTCAGAACAGTTCGAACGAATTCATCCGCGGGGCCGCGCAGGCCACCGTCGAAGGCATTCTGCCCCGGGAGCGCCACACCCCCGCGCCCCCGGCCCCGGCCGAGTCCGGCACCGCCCCGGGCGGTCACCGGCCGACCGTACCGCCGGTGACCGCGGATCCGACGGCCGAAGGCCGTAGCGAGCAGCAGGCGCCGGTCCCGCCCGCCGAGGGCATCGTGCCGCGCGAGCGGCACACCCCGGCCCCGCCGCGCGAGCGCCACACGCCCTCGCCGTCGGCACCGACCGCGCCCGCCCAGCCGCCCACGACGCCGCCCGTGACACCTGTGGACACCACCACGGGGGCACCCGTGGGCACCACCGCGGGCGACGGCGGTGCTCCGACGACGGACGGCGCTGCCACGCCGCCCACTTCTTCGTCCGAGCCCTCCGCGGACGAGGAGATCGTCACGATGGAGCGCCATACGCCGGCCCCGCCGCGCCCCCGGGACTGAGCCCCTCGGGGGCCGGGGAGACCGGCCGCACGGGTACGGCCGCGACGGTCAAGGGGGAGCGTCGCGGCCGTACCACTTCCATCCGCCCGGTCCCGGGCCACCGCACAGGCCCGGGACCGGGTTCTCCCATGCCCGGGGCCTTTCCGCCCGGTTCGGCCGGCCGGTTTCGCCCGCCCGGCCCCGCCGCGGTCCCGTTCGCGGCGCCCACCGGAGCCGTCACCGGAGTCGTCGCCGAGCCGTCGCGCCACCCTGTTCACCAGGAAAAACACTCACCACCACAGCCCCAGAGGTCACTTGAGACCACTTACGACCCATTGAGACCACTGACGCACCAAAGAGCAAGATTATTGGACATAAGTGGCCGATCATTAAAACAAGTTCACAATTTCTTCCCGGCCCCCCTCCCGCAATCGATCAATGACGGTGTGTACTTGAGCGGTCGTCCGACGACGGCACCAGAACCACCGCCCTCCCCCCGAGGTTTCGATGATCGAGATACCGGAGCTGGCCGCCGCCGGTCTGGCCGCCGGGACCCTGTCGGCTCTCGCCCTGGGAGGCGGGCTGCTGCGGTCGAAGCGGCTGCGGAACCGGCAGACGGCGGAGATCGAGACCCTGCGGACCCATCTCGGGGTCGCCCGCGAGGAGGCCGACCGTACCGCCGGGGCCTGCGCCGCCGAGGTCGCGCATCTCGCGGAGAAGCGTCTCCCGGCCGCCGCCACCGCCACCGCCCACCCCCATCTGCGGGTCCCCGGCGCCCTGCGCCCCGAGGTGGCCGGTGGTGAACTGGGCGACGCGCTCGACGGCGTACTGACCGGGCTGACCACGGCACTCGCCCAGGAGCGCAAGCGGGTCGACGCAGCCGCCAGGGCCGGAATGCGCGGCGCCACCCGGGAGATCCAGGCGGGCCTCTACCGGCTCCAGGACGTGCTGCGCGGACTCCAGCAGCGGTACGACGACCCCGAACTGGCCCAGACCCTCTACGCCCTCGACCACGAGAACGAGCAGTCCCTGCGCCGCGCCCAGGTCGCCGCCGTGGTCTGCGGCGCCTGGGTCGGGCTGGCCCGCGAGGAGTCCCATCTGGTCGACGCGGTCACCGGCGGCCAGTCCCGGCTCGTGGGCTACCACCGGGTGCGGGTCGGCAACCATCTGGAGGACGGTACGGCGCTCGTCTCGCACGCCGTCGAGCCCGTCGCCATCATCGTCGCCGAACTCCTCGACAACGCCCTGCGCCACTCCTCGTCCGATACCCGGGTCGTGGTCAATCTGGAGCGGGCCCACCACGGCGTCACCGTCACCGTGGACGACGCGGGCGTCGGCATGGCCGCCGCCGAACGCGCCTGGGCGCAGCGGATGGTCGCGGGCAGAGAACCGATCCTGCTCTCCGAGCTGGGCGACCCGCCCAGGATGGGTCTCGCCGCGATCGGCCAGCTCACCCGGCAGTTCGACCTCTCGGTCGACCTGTCGTCGCCGTCGCCGTACGGCGGTGTCCGGGCCGTGCTGCTGATCAAGGGGCATCTGCTGAGCCGGATCGACCCGGCCGAGCGGCCCCCGGCGGCCAGCGCGCCCCGCTCCACCCGGGGCGGTGCCGCCGAGGCGGCCGCGCAGGAGGACTCGGGCCGCCATCTCCTGCCCCATCCGCACCAACTGCCCGTACGGCGGGATCCGTCCGCGCACCCGCCGCGCGCGTCGCACCCGCATCCGCATCCGCATACAGATCCACCGCCCCCGGGGCGGGCCGCCGCGCGCGAGACCGTACCGGGCCCCGTACCCGGACCCGGAGCGGTCTCCGGAGCCGTACCGCCCGCGCCGGAACCCGCCGGACCGCCGTACGGCACCCCGGCCACCGCCGCCCCGGCCGACGGCGACGCGCTGCCCCGGCGGCGCCGCCGGGTCCGGCCGGACGGCCCCGCCCCGACCGGGGCGGCCCCCGCCCGCCCCCGGCCCCCCGTGCGTACCCCGGAGGAGGCCGCCGCCGCCCTCGGGGCGCTCCAGGCCGGTACCGCCGCCGCACGCAACGCCGCGCCCGAACCCGGCGCCCACGACCACGGCGCCCACGACTACGGCGCCGACCACACCGAAGGGAAAGACCCCCGATGACCTCCCGTACCTCCCGCGAGACCGGCGACACCGCTTGGGTGCTCGACCCGATCCTGGAGATCCCGCATGTACGGGCCGCCGTCCTGCTGACCCTGGACGGCCTGGTCTCCGGCTACTCCGACCGGCTGTCCCGGCCGTCGGCGGAGCGCACCGCCGCCATCATCAGCACCGTGCAGGGCGCCTGCCGGAGCGCCGCCGCGACCTTCGCCGACCAGGACAACGCCGAGGTGCGCCAGGTCGTCATCGAGTCCGACCACGGCTACATCCTGGTCGCGCCCACCCGGCACGGCACCTGTGTCGCCGCCTACGGCGACCCGGAGGTACGGCTCGACCTGCTCGCCCACAGAGTGCACTCCCAGGTGGCGCGGCTCGGCGAGAAGGCCATGTCCGCCGCGCCCCGCGGTACCGATGGCGACGTCGCTCCGGCATGACCGCCCGCAGGGGCGGCCGGCCCCTGGTCCCGGCGTATCTCTCGACGGGTGGGCAGACCAGGCCCAGTACGGGCAATCTGGAACGGCTCTCGATCCTGACCGGGCTGGCCGTACCCGGCCGGGCGCCGGGTGTCTCCGGTGTCTCCGCGGACGGTGTCCCCTTACCGCCGCCCCCGGGACCGGACGGGTCCGTTCCGCCGGGCGCGGTCGGCCGCATCCCGGCCCAGCCGGGCCCGGGGGCCCGTACGGCCGTGTCCCCCACCGCGGTCGGCGACCCCATTCCTACGGCTCGTACGGCTCCGGACCCGGCGGCGGCCCACGGTGACCCGTTCCGGACCGGTCCGGGCGGCGCGCCCGGCGCCGTACCGCCACTCGGTCAGCCGCTCGATCCGCCGCCCGGTCTGCCCGCCGCCCAGCTCGCCCTGCTGGACGTCCTCGACGGCGGATCCCTCACCGTCGTGGAGACCGCGGCCCTGCTCGAACTGCCCGTATCCGCCGTCCGGGTGCTCGCCGCCCATCTGATCGACCGGGGCCTTGTCCGGGCCAGACCGCCCATCCCCGACGCCGTTCCCCCCGCACCCGACCTGTTGGAGAGAGTCGCCGATGGCCTCCGCGCCCTCAAGCTCTAGCCACGGCTCCAGCGGCCTGCATCTGCCGGACAGCACCCGTGAGCTGGTGAAGATCCTGGTGGTCGGCCCGTTCGGAGTCGGCAAGACGACCCTGATCGACTCGGTCTCCGAGATCCGCCCCCTGCACACCGAGGAACGGCTCACGGAGGCGTCGGTCGCCGTGGACGACCTCGCGGGCGTCCGCGACAAGACGACCACGACGGTCGCCATCGACTTCGGGCGGATCTCGCTCAACGGCGGCATCGTGCTCTATCTCTTCGGCACCCCCGGCCAGGAGCGGTTCCGGGCCCTGTGGGCGGATATCGCCTACGGGGCGCTGGGCGCGCTCGTCCTGGTCGACACCCGCCGGATCGACGCCTCGTTCGAGGTGCTCGGCATGGTGGAGGAGAGCGGACTGCCGTACGCCGTGGCGCTCAACACCTTCCCCGACGCCCGTGGTTACACGGAGGAGCAGTTGCGCAGATCGCTCGATCTGGAACCGGCGACGCCGATGGTGCTCTGCGACGCCCGGGACCGCAACTCCTCGATCGACGCGCTGCTGGCCCTGGTCGAGCATCTGCTGACACTGGCGCCGCCGCTGCCCGAGCCCGCCGGTCCCCCGGCCCCGCCGCCCGAACCGCCCAACGGCCCGGGCGGACCGATATCGGAGCAGCTCGAAACGTCGCAGCAGGACCCGAACACCCTTATCGCCAGCCCTCCGTGGACGGAGATCCAGCCCCGGTGAACTCCCCCTCGACCCCTCCCTCACCGCCCCCGTCGCCCTCACCCGCCGGGTCTTCCTACCCCGCGCCCTCGGACGCCTTCGCCCGCCAGGCACCCGTCCGGCTCTGGGAGGACGGCTTCGCCGTCGACCCCCACTCCTATTACGAGGCGCTGCGCGCCCAGGGCCCGGTCGGCTGGGCCGAACTCGGCCCCGGCATCCTCGCGTACGTCGTCACCGACCGCCGGGCGGCGCTCGATCTGCTGCACGACAACGAGACCTGGTCCCGTGATCCGCGCCCCTGGGAGGCCACGGTCTCCGAGGACTCGCCGATCCTCGGCATGCTGCGCTGGCGGCCGAACACCCTCTTCGCCGACGGGGCCACGCATATCCGCTACCGGCAGACCCTGCTGGACGCGTTCGGCATGGTCGAGCCGCACGATCTGCGCGAACGGGTCCATCACGCCGTCGACGTACTCGTGTCAAGAGTCGGTCCGGCGGGCCGGGCCGACCTGGTGACGGAGTTCGCCCGCCCACTGATGTCGCTGATCTTCAACGACCTCTTCGGTATGCCGGAGAGCGCGAGCGATCTGCTCCACGAGTCGCTCGGCAAGCTGATGGAGGGCGGCGAACGGTCCCTGGAGGGCGAGGCCGAGTACGGCCGTTACGTCCTCGACCTGATCGCCCGCAAGACCGCCGAACGCGGCGACGACCTGACCAGCTGGCTGCTGGACCATCCGCTGGGGCTCAGCCCCGACGAGGTGACCTGGCAGGTCTTCCTGTCGCTGGGCGCGGGCCACGAGCCGACGTCCAACCTGGTCTCCAACGCGCTCTCCCGAATCCTCGGCAACCCCGCCTACTACCACACCCTGACCAGCGGTTCCCGGCCCGTGATGGACGCGGTCATGGAGGTGCTGCGGTACGAGACCCCGCTCGACAACTACGGGGTCCACTACGCCCGGGAATCGCTGAGCTTCCACGGGGTATGGGTACGGGCGGCGGTACCCGTCGTCGTGTCCTACGGCGCGCTGGCGCACTTCGCGGAGCGGGACGGGGGCGGCCACCACCCCCATGACGCGTCCCATCTGTCCTGGTCGGCGGGCGAGCACGCCTGCCCCGTGAAACAGCACACGCTACTGATCGCCACCGAGGCGATCGAGCGGCTGACCCAGTGGCTCCCGGACCTCTCACCCCGACTCCCCCGGGACCGTCTGACCTGGCGGCCCGGCCCCTTCCACCGCTCCCTCACGGCCCTGCCGGTCCGCTTCACCCCCCTCCTCCCCGATATCGAGCAGGAACGCACCCTGCGGATCACCCGCGCCCGGGTACCGGGGTCCGAACACCCCGGGGCCGAACACCCCGGGTCCGACCACTCCAGGGCCGAACACCCCTGAACCGGCCGCTTTGATCTGGCCGCCCCGGAGCCGGTTTCCCGGCCGGGCCGGGCCGGAGCCACCCACCGACGATCACCCCACCAGTCAGGAGTCAGCGGATGACCGCGACCGAGACCGGGCCCGCGAGCCCGGCCGAACCGCTCCCCGTCGCCATCGACCCCTTCGGCGCCGACATCCGGGCCGAGAGCGCCCGGCTGCGCGCCCTCGGACCGCTCGTCCCCGTCGAACTGCCGGGCGGCATCCCGGCCTGGGCGCCGACGACGTACGACGTCCTCAGAACGCTCATCCTCGATCCCCGGGTCAGCAAGGACCCCCGTAAGCACTGGTCCCGGTTCGCCGAGGTCCCGGGCAACCCGTCGTGGGCCTGGATCCTCGGCTGGGTCGGCGTGATCAACATGCTGTCGACGTACGGGACGGACCACACCCGGCTGCGGAAGCTGGTCGCCCCCAGCTTCACCGCCCGCAGGACCGAGGCCATGCGGCCCCGGGTGGAGGCCGTCACGGAGGAGCTGCTGGACGCCCTGGAGGAGGCCGCGAACGGCGGCCCGGTGGATCTGCGGGGCACATACGCCAACCCGGTCCCGATGCGGATCATCTGTGAGCTGTTCGGCGTCCCGGACCATCTGGTGCCGGACGTACGGCGGCTGGTCACGGCGATCATCGACACCTCGGACACCAGTCCCGAGCACGCGGCCTCGGTCCAGCGGCAGATCGGTACGGTCCTGCCGGCCCTGATCGCCTACAAGGCCGAGCACCCCGGCGACGATATGACCACCGAGCTGATCCGGGTCCACGACGAGGACGGCGACCGGCTCAGCGACGAGGAGTTGGTCTACACCCTGCTGCTGGTGATCGGCGCGGGCTTCGAGACCACCGTCAATCTGATCGGGAACACGGTGGTGGGCCTGCTGCGCCACCCCGAGCAGCTGGCGGCGGTCCGGGCGGGCGAGATCGGTTGGGAGGCGGTGGTCGACGAGGTGCTGCGGGTCTATCCGTCGATCGCCAGTCTGCCGCTGCGGTTCGCGGTCTCCGACATCGATATCGCGGGGGTCACCGTCCCGGCGGGCGACGCGATCCTGACGACGTACGCGGCGGCGTCGTACGACCCGGGGCACTACGGCGACGACGCGGCCGAGTTCGACCCCGGGCGCGGCGCCGACGACCATCTCTCGTTCGGCATCGGCGTCCACCGCTGCATCGGCGCGCCCCTGGCGAAGGTGGAGGCCCTGACGGCCCTCCCCCGCCTCTTCGAACGCTTCCCGGACATGCGGCTCGCGGTGGACCCGGCGGAGCTGAGCCAGGTGCCGTCGTTCATCGCGTACGGCTGGCAGGAGATCCCGGTCGTCCTGCGGTAGGCGTACGGGGCGGAAGGCGGCGCGGAGTCCGGGGCGGATCACCGGTTCCGGGCTCCGCGCGCGCCGGGCGGGTCAGAGTGCGGCCGCGTACCGCCAGAAGTCGCGCAGCACCGGGGGCGCTTCCGGGCCCAGGAGGGCGACCGTAGTAAGGAGGACCGCGATCGTGCCGTTCGACGGGACCAGATGCGCCGCCGTGCCCGTACCGCCGATCCAGCCGTAACGGCCGGGTACGTGCCACGGCTCGGCCGGGACGGTGTCGACCGAGCCGCCGAAGCCCCAGCCCTGGCCGTCCAGGAAGGCCGCTCCGGAGGCCCGCTGGGCCGGGGTCAGTTGATCCGTACGCATCCGGTGGACGGAGTCGGCGGCGAGGATCCGGCGGCCGTCGGGGGCCGTGCCGTCGGCGCGCAGCATCCGCAGGAAGGCCAGCAGATCACCGGCCGTCGAGACCAGGCCGCCCGCGCCGGACGCGAACTCCGGTTCGCGGCTCCACATGCCGTCCGGGGCGTCCCAGAGCAGCAGTTCTCCGTCGCTCTTGCGGCGGTAGAGGCCGGTGAGGCGGTCGACCCGGTCCGGCGGAACGCTGAACCCGGTATCGGCCATACCCAGCGGGGCGAACAGCCGCTCGGCCAGGAACTCCGCGAACGGGACGCCCGCGACCCGCTCGACCAGGACACCCTGAATGTCCGAGGTGGTGTTGTAGAGGAATCGCTCGCCGGGCTGGGCCAGCAGCGGGATCCGGGCCAGGTCGGCCAGCCACTCGTCCGGGGCCGGGACGCCCTCCGGCTCCGGCGGGGTCTGCCGCAGCCCACCGGCGAGCGCGCGGGCGGCCGGGAGCGAGAAGTCGTCGGGGTAGCCGTACCCGGCGGTCGAGGTGAGCAGATCCCGGACGGTGATGGGGCGGTTCGCCGGTACGAGATCGTCAACGGGCGCGTCCGGGGTCCGTACGGCCTTGAGTTCGGCCAGCTCGGGCAGCCAGGGCGCGACGGGCGCGTCGAGGGTGAGCCGCCCGTCGTCCACGAGCAGCATGACGGCGGCGGCGGTCACGATCTTGGTGACGGACGCGATCCGGAAGACGCTGTCGGTGGTGATGTCCGCCGGACCGGCGAGGGTCCGGCTCCCGGCGGCGGCGACCTCGGTGCCACCGGGCCGGTCGACGAGTGCGACGGCCCCGGTCACCTCCCCGCCCCGTACCGCCGCGTCGAGCAGCCGCTGAAGCCCGGCGCCGGTGCTGCTGTTCATCGTCTTTCCGCCTCTCCGCCTCTCGGAATGCCCCTGGTCACTCGGGCGCCCCCAGCTTGCCAGCTACGCCCTCCGGGTCGCCGCCTCATTACCCGGGCCGCGCCCGGCGGCCTGATGTCGTCGGGCGACCGCGCGCCGCCTGTGGCTTGTCTCGCAGTTCCCCGAGCCCCTGGGTTGCCCTTCTGACCGCCCCTTCCAAAAGGCGGGCCCTCCTTACCAGGGGCGGTGCAGGGGAGAGCGTTGAGGGGCGCGGGGAACTGCGCGAACGGCCCACGACGGCGCGCGGTCGCCCGACGACATCCAGCCCGGCTGGGCGGGAGGCGTGGGCCTCACCCGGAGGGCCGAGGCGCTGGGGGGTCCCCCCATCGCCGAAGGCACAGGGGGCGGAACCGCGCGAGCAACCACCCACCGGCGGGCGGTCGGCCGGCAAGCGGACCCCCGCGGACGCGACCCGCCCCGCCCCCGACCACTCCGCGTCAGCGACGCCCCGTCGCCGTCCCCTTCGTCGCGTCCAGCGCGTACACGCAGCGGTCCTTGCTGCACGCGTACACCACTCCGTCGCGGACCACCGGCGAGCCGGTGATCTCGCCGCCCGTGGCGAGCTTCCAGCGGAGCTGGCCGCCCGTCGCGTCGAGGGTGTACAGCACATGGTCCGCCGAGCCGAAGTGGACCCGGCCGTCGGCGGCGACGGGGGCGCCGACGACCTCGCCGCCCGCGGCGAAGCGCCACAGCGGGGTTCCGGCGACCGCGTCGAGGGTGTAGAGCGCCGAGCCGCTGCCGACATGGACGTTGCCGCCGGTGACGAGGACGGGTTCGACGGACTGCCGGGCCTCGGTGGCGATCCGCCAGCGGTCTTTGCCGGTGGTGGCGTCGAGGGCGTAGACCGTGCCGAGGTAGTCGGCGAGGTAGACGCCGCCGCCCGCGACGGCGGGTCCGGGCGCGAAGGCGGGCGGGGAGAGGAAGACGGCGGGGGACTCGAAGTGCCAGCGGACCCGTCCGGTGGCGATGTCGAGGGCGATGACCCGGGTCCCGGCACAGACGTAGACGAAGCCGTCGGACGCGGGGTGGACCCGGACCGGGACGTTGCCGCAGGAGGCCGCGTCGCCGACGGGGTACGACCAGCGTTCGTTGCCGGTCCTGGCCTCCAGGGCCCGCAGCCTGGCCTCCTTCCAGACGTACACGGTGTCGCCGGAGATCACCGGACCGGCCTGGGCGGTCTCGAACTCTGCCTGGGCGCCGGCCAGCTCCCAGAGCCGGTTGCCGGTGGCCGCCTCCCAGGCCTGGACGCCGCCGCCCCGGGTGCCGGTGAGGACGGTGCCCCGGTCGGCCTGGAGGGAGTAGACCCAGGACTCGGTGGAGAGCCGCCACCGTTCGCGGCCGTCGGCGGCGTCGAGGGCGTAGAGGGTGGGCCCGTCGGAGGCGTGGATGCGGCCGCCGTCGAGGGTCATGGACCAGGCGACGTCGCGGGTCTTGAACTGGCGGCGGCCGGTGCCGGTGTCGAGGGCGTGGACCTCGAAGGAGGTGACGTAGAGGAGTCCGTCCGCGACCACGGGCGTGCCCCAGACGTCGTTGGACATCCGGAACCGCCAGGGCCGCCAGCGGCCCGTGCCGTCGGGCAGCAGCGACGGCGACGAGGGGGTGGGCGGCCGGGCGGGCGCCGCCGGTACGACAGCGGCGGCAGAGGGAGCGGCGGGGGCGGCCGTGCCGTTGGTCCGGTCGCCGGGCGGGCGGACCCAGCCGGTACCGGGCGGGGAGCCGGGCAGCGGCCCCCGCGCGTCCGCGATCCGCAGCCCGGGGCCGATGGGGGCGGCGACCCCGGGGAGCTGGACGGAGGCCCCGGCGGCGGCCGGGGCGACGGCCCCGGTCCGCGGGTCGGCGGCGCTGTTCCCCCGGGCCCATCCCGGGTCGCGCCGGGGCGGGCGCGCGGGCGGCGGCGGCAGCGCCGGGCCCTGGTGGACGCCCGGCGGCGGCACGGGCGGAGCGGCGGCGTGCGGGGCGGCGGCCGGTGCCACCGGGGACACCGTACGGCCCACTCCGCGGCGCGCCTCGATCATGGCGACGGACCGGCCGGGCAGCCAGGCCGAGGCGGTTCCGCTGTCGTCGCCGCCGGAGGCGAAGAGGTGCGGGGCGAGCTGGGCCTGGAGGTCCTCGGGGGAGGGGCGGCCCGCCGCGTCCATTCCCATACAGGACTCGATCAGGGGGCGCAGCTCCGCCGGCAGCCCTTCGAGGTCGGGCCCTTCGCGGAGCAGCATGAAGACGGTCTCGACCGGGTTGGCGCCGTGGAAGGGGGCGTGTCCGGTGGCGGCGAAGACGAGGGTGGAGCCGAGGGAGAAGACATCGCTGGCGCCGGTGACGCTGCGGGAGTCGCGGGCCTGCTCGGGCGACATGTAGGCGGGGGTGCCGACGGCGACGTTGGTCATGGTGAGCCGGGTGTTGGAGACCCCGGACGCGATCCCGAAGTCGATCACCCGGGGCCCGTCCTCGACGACGAGGACGTTGGAGGGCTTGAGGTCGCGGTGGACGAGCCCGGCGCCGTGGATGGACTGGAGGGCCTCCGCGATGCCCGCCGCCAGCCAGCGGACGGCGCGGGCGGGCAGCGGGCCGCACTCGTTCACTATCTCTTCCAGCGACGGCGCCGGTACGTAGGCGGTGGCGAGCCACGGCACGGCGGCCCTGGGGTCGGCGTCGACCACGGCGGCGGTGTAGAAGCCGCTGACGGCGCGGGCTGCCTCGACCTCGCGGGTGAAGCGGACCCGGAAGAGCTGGTCCTCGGCGAGTTCGGTACGGACGGTCTTGATCGCCACCCGGCGGCCGGACGCCGACCGGGCGAGATAGACGAGCCCCATGCCGCCTGCGCCGAGCCGGCCCAGCACCTCGAACGGACCGATCCGTCTCGGGTCGTGCTGCGTCAGCTGCTCCATCCCTGCCACCTCCCCGTACGGGCCCCGGCTCCTGCGGGCCCGTCCTTCCCGGCCCTGTGCGGCGTTCCACCGCCGAGCCCCGCTGCGGTCGCGCACCGCCGATTCTTCCTGCCGGAGGCGACGGTGGCGAACCCGGGGGCGGATCGGGGTGTCTCACCCGGATCCGGGCAGGTCGGACAGGCCGGAGCCGTCGCTTCCCGCATTTCCGCACCCCTCCTCGTTCCGGCTCCTACCGCCGATGTCGTACCCCGCTCCGCCGGTCCGCATCCCGATTGTCGGTGAGTACGACGATTCGTCCTGGCCGGAACGGGTCCGCCGGGTGCTCGCGGCGGGCCCCGGGCGGCTCCCCCGGCGGTTCCCGTACGGCGCCCGGACGGCTCTGCGACAGCTCTCGGACGGCCGGGCGGAGTGACGGGTTCCACGATCCTTGACGCAGAAATGGGGCAAGGGGGTGAGCCGTCCCGGAGGAACAGCGGCCCACCTGCGCCTTTCGGAATCGAACGAAGGTTCCCCCAGGGGTCCCGGCGGGCGGCGGAGAGGATACGGAAGGGGTACGGAAAGGGTCTTCGGGGCGCTCCCGGCAGGCCGGACACCCCATTTGCAGTCGGCCGAATCGCGCGCTGATCACCCCTCGGTAAGCTGACGGCATGACAGGACAAGTACGCACTGTCGACGGCCGAGTGGCCGGACGACGCGGCCAGGCGACGCGGCAGAAGCTGCTGGACTGCCTCGGCGAGATGCTCAGCTCGTCGCCGTACCGGGACGTCAAGGTGATCGACGTCGCCCGGAAGGCGGGCACCTCCCCCGCGACCTTCTACCAGTACTTCCCCGATGTCGAGGGTGCCGTACTGGAGATCGCGGAGGAGATGGCCAAGGAGGGCGCGGCCCTGACCGGACTGGTCGCGGGCCGCTCCTGGACCGGCAAGGCCGCCTGGCAGTCGGCGGAGGAACTGGTCGACGGCTTCCTCGACTTCTGGCGCCGCAACGACGCGATCCTGCGGGTCGTGGACCTGGGCGCCGCCGAGGGCGACAAGCGGTTCTACAAGATCCGTATGAAGATCCTGAACTCGGTCACGAACTCCCTCACGGAGGCCGTGAAGGAGCTCCAGGCGAAGGGCCGGATCGACAAGGACGTCAGTCCGGCGGCGGTGGCGGGATCCCTGGTGGTCATGCTGGCGGCGGTGGCGTCGCATCAGAAGGGCTTCACCACCTGGGGTGTGAAGCAGGCGGAGCTGCGGCCGAACCTGGCGCTGCTGGTACATCTGGGCATCACGGGCAAGAAGCCGCTGAAGTAGCGACGGCACGGCGTACGGCAGCGCGCCGCCCGTCGCTCCATCACCCGTACGGCCCACCCCCCACACCTCTTCCTCATCCTCGCGCGGCTCACGTCTTCGCGCGTATCCCCCCGCGCGTCCCCCGCGCACCGGCACCCGTTCACCGCCGGTATCTCTACGGGGCTCCCCACCGCTCCCCCGCTTCCCCCCCTGCCTTTGCCTGCCCGGCCCCGGACCCGGCGCGCTCGCCCGCGCCGCCGCGCCGCCGCGCCGCCTTCGGGCGCCCCGCTGTCACGGTCGGTGCCGGAGCCCCCCCGGCCCTCAGCCGCCCCGGCCCGTCAGCCCGTCAGCCCGCGGTGCCCGGCTTCGTACCCCAGATGTACAGGGAGTCGTCGACGGCCAGCAGGTCCCACAGTTCGGCCGCGTCCGCCAGCCGCAGATTGACGCAGCCCGCCGAGCCGCCGCCGTCGTAGAGATTGTCGAGCCGGCCGTGGAGCGCCTGGCCGCCGTCGAAGAACTGGGCGTACGGCATGGGCGCGTCGTCGTAGATGGTGGAGACGTGGTCGCGGCTGCGCCAGTAGATGGTGTGCCAGCCGAGCCGGGTCTCCTCGGAGTCGCGGCCGGTCCTTATCGGTACCGGGTCGAAGACGACCTTCTTGTTCTTCTGCACCCACAGGAGCTGCCGGTCGAGGTCGACGCAGGTGACCCGGTAGGTGCGGACGGGGCACTTGCCCGCCGCGTTCGGGTTGGCCCGGGCCTTGACGGCGACCATCGTGCGGTACGTCTCCAGATCGGCGTAGCCGTCCGCCGGGTCGATGCCGTTGGCGGCCTGGAAGCCGCGGATGGCCGCGCAGTCCTCGGCGGACTGGGCGCCGTCCACGGGCCGCTTCAGATACTCCTCCAGGGCCCGCTGGTACGGCCCCGTACCGGCGGTGCACTCGGCCGCGCGGCCCCCGGCGGTGCCGGTGGCCGCGGCGGCGGGGGCGACCGCGCCCGCGCCCGCGAGCAGGGCGGCGACGGCGATCCCCGCGGCGCCCGTACCGACCGGCCCCCGGCCCCGGGCGCCCCGGCGGGCCACCGCTCCACGGGTACCGGTTCCGGCGGTCGCCGCCTTCCGGACTATGTCCGGGTGCGGGCCGTCCGGCCGACCGGGCTGCTGCCGTATCTGCTTGCGTCGCATGCGGCGCTCCGTCCTCGTGGCTACCCCCCTATGTCCCCAGACCACAGTTATCAGCGGTGGCCGGGGCGCGCCCGGGAGGCGGTCCGAAAAGGTGAAGAACGGCGCCGCGAAGGGCATCTGGCGCGGTAAGTACGACAAACGAAGCCGAACGAAGACACACGAAGACACACGAAGACGCGGACGGCCGGTGGTGTCCGGCGCGTCCGCGTCTCCGATCGGTGCGGGTGGCGTACGGCTCCGGCCGGTGGCCCGGCCGTACGCCGCCCCGCTATGCGGTTGTCACTTCGGTTGTCACTTCTTGCCCTTGCCGCCCTTGCCCTTGCCGGGCTCGCCGCGCTTGTTGGCGACCTCGACGAGGACGGGCTGGTCGGCGTTGTCCGCCGTGATGGTGAAGGGGCCCTTCACCGGGTTCGCCGGAAGGACGTAGCCCTCGGGTACGTCGGTCTCCAGCAGGTAGTACGTACCGAGCGCCAACTCGTCGAAGACACAGCTGCCCTCGTTGTCCGTGGCGCAGCCCTGGCCGATCCGGGTGTCGGCGGGGGTGCCGTTCGTGGCCCTGGTCTGGAGACCGGCGACGCCGTTGGTCTCCTCCCACAGCTCGAATACGGCGCCTTCCAGGTCCTTGCCGTTCTTGGCGTCGGTCTTGTGGACCTCGATCTCGCCGGTGGGCGGGGTCGCGGTCTTGGTGTTCTCGGCGGTGACGGTCACGCCCTGCTGGGCGTTGCCCTCCGTCAGGGTGATCGGGAAGACCGGGTTGGCCGGGAGGTCGTACCCCGACGGCGCCTGCGTCTCCTGCCAGTAGTACTGGCCGACCTCGACGGTCTCCGTGCACGTGCCGTTGGCGGGCGTGGTGCACGGGGCGCCGATCGTGGTGTCCGGGTTGATGCCGATGGTCTGGAGACCGGGAATCCCGTTGGTCTCCTTCCACAGCTGGAACACCGCGCCCGCGAGCGGGGCACCGGTCTCCGAGTCCTCCTTGACGACGGAGACATCACCGCGGACGGGGGCCGTCCGGGTGTTCTCGGCGGTGACGGTGACGCCGCCCGGGATCTCGTTCTCGGTCAGGATGATCGGGAACACCGGGTTCGCGGGCAGGTCATAACCCGCCGGGGCCTGGGTCTCACGCCAGTAGTACGTCCCCGAAACCACATCCCGGCTGCACCGGCCGTTCACGGCGGTGGTGCACGACGGCGGCAGCAGCGTGTCCGGGTTCATCCCCGTGGTCTGAAGACCGGCGACGCCGTTCGTCTCCTCCCACAGCTCGAACACCGCACCCGCCAGCGGGTCACCCGACTCCTCATCGACCTTGATCACCGTGACCGGCGCCTCACCCGGAGGCGTCCTGGTGTTCTCGGCCGTCACAGTGACGCCCTGCGGAGCGTTCTGCTCCGTCAGCGTCACCGGGAAGACCGGGTTCGCCGGAAGGTCGTAGCCCGTGGGGGCCTGGGTCTCCAGCCAGTAGTACTGGCCGACCTCGACGGTCTCCGTGCACGTGCCGTTGGCGGGCGTGGTGCACGGGGCGCCGATCGAGGTGTCCGGGTCGGCACCCGAGGTCTGGAGACCGGCGACGCCGTTGGTCTCCTGCCACAGCTCGAACACCGCGCCGGCCAGCGGGGCACCGGTCTCCGAGTCCTCCTTGACCACCGACACGTCGCCGGTGACCGGCGGGGTCGCCGTGTTCTCGGCGGTGACGGTGACGCCGCCCGGGATCTCGTTCTCGGTCAGGATGATCGGGAACACCGGGTTCGCGGGCAGGTCATAACCCGCCGGGGCCTGGGTCTCACGCCAGTAGTACGTCCCCGGAACCACATCCCGGCTGCACCGGCCGTTCACGGCGGTGGTGCACGACGGCGGCAGCAGCGTGTCCGGGTTCATCCCCGTGGTCTGAAGACCGGCGACGCCATTGGTCTCCTCCCACAGCTCGAACACCGCACCCGCCAGCGGGTCACCCGACTCCTCATCGACCTTGATCACCGTGACCGGCGCCTCACCCGGAGGCGTCCTGGTGTTCTCGGCCGTCACAGTGACGCCCTGCGGAGCGTTCTCCTCGGTCAGGGTGACCGGGAAGACCGGGTTCGCCGGAAGGTCGTAGCCGGGCGGGGCCGCCGTCTCCTGCCAGTAGTACTGGCCGACCTCGACGGTGGCGGTGCACTCACCGGCGACACCCGTGGTGCACGGGGAGCCGACGGTGGTGTCGGGGTCGGCGCCGCCGATCTGGAGACCGGGGATCCCGTTGGTCTCCTCCCACAGCTGGAACACCGCGCCCGCGAGCAGGGCGCCCGTCACCGAGTCCTCCTTGACCACGGTGACATCGCCGGTGACCGGCGGGATCGCCGTGTTCTCGGCGGTGATGCTCACGCCCTGCTGGGCGTTCTCGGCCGTCAGGGTGATCGGGTAGACCGGGTTCATCGGGAGCTGGTACCCGGGCGGGGCCGCCGTCTCCTGCCAGTAGTACTGGCCGACCTCGACGGTCTCCGTGCACGTGCCGTTGGCGGGCGTGGTGCACGGGGCGCCGATCGTGGTGTCCGGGTTGATGCCGATGGTCTGGAGACCGGGAATCCCGTTGGTCTCCTCCCAGAGCTGGAACACCGCACCCGCGAGCGGGGCGCCCGTCACCGAGTCCTCCTTGACCACGGAGACATCACCGCGGACCGGCGGGGTCGCCGTGTTCTCGGCGGTGACCGTGACTCCGTCGGCCGCGTTCTCCTCGGTCAGCACCAGCGGACCGAAGACCGGGTTCGCCGGAAGGTCGTACCCGGGCGGGGCCGCCGTCTCCTGCCAGTAGTACTGGCCGGTCTCGACGGTGGCGGTGCACTCGCCGTCGGCACCCGTCGTACAGGGCGCGCCGAGGATGAGGTCCGGGTCGGCGCCCGTGGTCTGGAGACCGGGCATCCCGTTGGTCTCGGCCCACAGCTGGAACACCGCGCCCGCCAGCAGGGCGCCGGTCGCGGCGTCCTCCTTGACGACCGTGACATCACCCGTGACCGGGGGCTCCGGGATCGCCACGTTCTCCGCCGTCACCGACACCCCGTCGGGGATGTCGCCCTCGGTGAGGGTGAGGGTGGAGACCGGGTTGGCCGGGAGCTGGTAGCCGGGCGGCGGGGTGATCTCGCGCCAGTAGTACGTTCCGGCGACCACCTCCCGGGTGCAGTGCCCCTGGGCGTCGGTGGTGCAGTCCGGCGGAACGATGGTGTCGGGTGTGGCACCGGACGTCTGGAGTCCGGCGACGCCGTTGGTCTCCTGCCAGAACTGGAAGACGGCGCCCGCCAGCGGCGCGCCCGTCTCCGAGTCCACCTTGACCACGGTCACCGGGCCCTCGCCCGGCGGTACCGGGGTCCGGTCGTTCTCGACGGTGACGGTCACGCCCTGCGCCGCGTTCTCCTCGGTCAGGGTGAGCGGGAAGACCGTGACGGCGGGCAGGTCGTACCCGGGCGGTGCCGCGACCTCGCGCCAGTAGTACGTACCCGTGGGCACGATCCTGGCGCACTCGCCCGAGATGTCCGTGGTGCAGTCCGGCAGCGACTGGGCGTCCGGGTCGGCGCCCGAGGTCTGGAGACCGGCGACACCGTTCGTCTCCTGCCACAGCTCGAAGATCGCGCCGGCCAGCGGCTCGCCGGTCTCGGAGTCGGTCTTCACGACCGAGACCTCACCGGTGACCGGGGTCCGGCTGTTGTCGGCGGTGACGGTGACACCCGCCGGAACGTCGGCGGCGGTCAGCACGACCGGGAAGACCGGGTTGGCCGGGAGGTCGTACCCGGGCGGGGCCGCCGTCTCCTGCCAGTAATACGTACCGGGCTGGACGGTCTGGGAGCACTGCCCGTTCGCCCCGGTCACACAGGGGGAACCGATCTGGGAGTCGGGCGAGACGCCGGTGGTCTGGAGTCCGGCGACGCCGTTGGTCTCCTCCCAGAGCTGGAAGGTCGCGCCGGCCAGCGGCGCGCCCGTCGTCGCGTCCTCCTTCACGACCGTCACCGGCGCGGTCGGGACCACGACGGAGCAGTCGGGCAGATCGCCCTCGAAGGGGTAGGCGTGGAACTCCTGGCCGCCACCGCCGCCCACGACACTGGTGTGGGTGATGTTGCCGGTGGAGAAGAACCGGCCGTTGGTACCCGGCAGGGTGACGGTCGTGTTCGACGACTGGTTGCCGATCAGGACACTGCCCTGGAACTGGCCGGTGCCCCGCAGGCCGACCGTGGCGGCGTCGGGGAAGTTCCACAGCAGCCGCTCACGGAGCTGGTTCAGCGGGTCCGTGTCGAAGGGGCTGCCGCTGTAGGTGTTGATGGTGCGGTTGGCTCCCAGCACGTTCACCAGGACGGTGGCGTTGGCCGGGATGTTGTTGAAGACGAGCCCCTGCTGTCCGCCGGTGTTCGTCTGCATGTCGAAGTCGACGTTGAAGACCTGGAGCGCCGAGGTGCCGTCACCGGTGAAGGTGGTCTGGCCGCCCTCGTTGACGGCGGTGCCGGTGGCCGGACGGTCGGCGCCGTCCTCGGTCCGCGCGTAGCACTGGCTGGCGCTGGTCAGCTCGTCGCGCAGCGCCGTGTAGGGCGCCGCCGCGTCCGGGTCCTGGATGAGAGTGCCGGTGACGGTCCCGGTGAGGGTGCCCGCGTACCGTACGTTGCCGCCGTCGGCGAGCAGGCTCTCGCCCGCCGCGACGGTGACGTTCCCGCCCGTGGTGAGGAAGTCGGTGCCGTCGTCCGGGGGGACCCGCGATCCCACACCGACGATGCCGATGTTGTAGATCGAACTGGCGCCCGCGACCTTGTCCTGGTCGAAGTTCCCCAGAACGACGACCTTGCCCTCGGCCTCCGCCGCCCGCTCGCGGACGTTGAAGTTGCCGCCCGCGAAGATGTTGATGTTGTTGTCGCGGCCCGCGATGGGTCCGTTGTTGATCGGGGGATACGGGTCGGGACAGGGCGGGGTGCCCGGGATGCAGGGCCCGAGTCCGCTGGGCAGCGGGGCCCGGAGCTGCTGGGTCTTGTGCAGGTTCAGGGGCTTGAGGGCACGGGCCCCGGACTTCCCGGCGGCATCGCCCTTTGCCCCCTTCGCTCCCTTCGCTCCCTTGGTTCCCTTGGCTGATTTCGCACCGCGGGCGCCGTCGCTCCGGCCGCCCTCCTCAGCCGTACCGGCCCCGGCCGACGTGACCGTCGTTTCCGGGGCCGGTGCCGCGAGCGCCGCCGAGGCCATACCCGGCCCCAGCGCGAGCGCGGGCGCGGACGCCGCCAGGACCGCACAGGCGACGCCCGTGGTCCAGGAGCGTTGTCGCAGCCGCGCGAGAACTGCTCTCATCACATCGACTTCTCTCGTTAGGTATGGAATGTCCCGTTACGGACCTCCGCCGTACAGGCTCATCAGGGGGGTCACCGGGGTATCGGCGACACTCTTCGGGCGTCGCCCGGAGAGATCGGACAATCACCCCCCCGTGGGAACGGCACTGGACTCAGTGGCGGTAGCGGGGCGGTCGCTCCGGACGTGACGGAACGGTGGATATTCGTTGGCGCCGCCGGACACCGGGGGGCAGGCTCGGCCGTGACCGGGCGGCGGCGCATCCCCCGTTCCACCGCCGCCACCGCCGCCACCACCCTCGCCCCGCCCCGCCCCGCCCACGATCCGACCGGGAACGACTCCTCATGCGCCAGCCCGCGGCCCTCGACGCCGATGCCGTACGACGCCTGCTCGCCCTCGACGGGACCCCCGTCCACCCGGTCGCGGAAGGAAGCGAGCACGCGACCTGGCTGATCGGCGACGACCGGGTCCTCCGGCTGGCGGGCGACGAGGAGGTGACCGTCCGTCAGCGCCGGGAGGTCGCCCTGCGGGACGCCCTGCGCCCCCGGCTGCCGGTCCCCGTCCCCGGCAGCCTGGCGACGGGCGAATGGGCGCCCGGGCTCTCGTACACCGTCGACAACCGGCTCCCCGGCCGCTCCGCCGAGGAACGGCCGGTCTCCGGCGCGGGCGAACTGGACCTCTCCGGGCTGCTGGCGGCCCTGCGCGCCTACGACCCCGGGGACGCCACCGGCCCCGCCCTGCCGCCCGAACCCGTCCGCGACCCGGCCGAAGTGGGGGAACGGGCGCTCGTCGCGGCCCGGCGGCTGGCGGCGGACCACTCCCTGGACACCGGGCTCGTCCACCGCCGCCTGACCGACGCCCCGCAGCCCGCCGCGCCGGACTCGGCCGTCCTCCTCCACAACGACCTCAAGGGCGAGCATCTGCTCACCGGCGACGACGGCGGTATCACCGGCGTTCTGGACTGGACCGACGCGGCGCTCGGCGACCCGGCCGAGGACATCGCCGGGCTCGCGATCTCCATCGGCGCGCCGGCGGCCGTCCGGGCGTCGGCGCTCGCCTCGTACGGCCCGGACGTCTGCCTGCGGGGCGTCTGGCTGGCCCGCTGCGACACCCTGACCCGGCTCGCGGACCGGCTCTACGGCTCCGACGACAGCCCGCTCGACCTGCTCCGCGCCCAGCGCCGCCGGGCCTGGCAGCTCACCCCGCTCGACCTCTGAACCCGGCGGCGGGGCCCGTTGTCAGTGCCGTGGTGCACCATCGGAACGGACGGCGAAAAAACGGAACGGACGACAGAGGCCGGCCGAACGGCATACGCACGGCGAGGGCGGGACGACGACACGATGACGATCACCAACGAGCAGGTAGCCGGGCACATCTTCCTCAAGGCCCTGCGCGGAGACACGTACTACCCGCTGCGTCTGATCGAGAAGGGCGCCGTGATCCTCCAGGACCTCTGCGTCCGGATCGAGCGGGAACGCCCGGCGGACCTCCCGGCGCTCTACGCCCTGACGGAGCAGGCGACGGAGCGGTTCAACGCGCTCCAGGAAGAGCTGTGGGCGGCGGACAGCGAGATCGAGACGGTCGCGCGGGACGAGATAGCCACGGACTTCTACTTCGTGGCGAAGGCGTACGGCTTCCCCTCGGCGGACATGGAAGACCTGGTGGAAGCCCGCGACTGGTAGGCCCGCCAGGGGGCGGGCCGGCGGCAGCCGGGCCCGACAGCCGCACCCCGCGGACGCGACCGTCCTCCGGACCGGAGCCCCCGTCTGGGACGATCGGACGATGACCGTGCCGCCCGCCGCACCCGGCCCCGACCCTGCCCCGGAACCCACCCCGTCGCAGGAGGAGTTCCGCGCGCTGCTGCACGCGCAGCGCGTCTGGGCCCATCCGCTGCCCTCCTTCGACCCGGCGGGGGCGCCGGACGCGCCGCTGCCGCTGTTCCACCGCTGGTTCGCGGAGGCCGTGGCGGCGGGGCAGCCGGAGCCGCACACGATGTCGCTGGCGACGGCGGGCGAGGGCGACGGAGCGCCCGACGTACGGATCGTGATGCTGCACGACGCCGACGAACGCGGCTGGCACTTCGCCACGCACTCCACCAGTACCAAGGGACGCCAGCTCGCGGCCCGGCCCGAGGCGGCGCTCTGCTTCTACTGGCCGACGCGGGCCCGGCAGATCCGGATCCGCGGCCGGGTGGAGGCCCTGGGCGCCACGGAGAGCCTGGCGGATCTGCACGCCCGGTCGACGGGCGCGCTCGCGGCGGCGCTCACCGGCCGCCAGAGCGCCCCCCTGCCCGATCTGGCAGCCCTCGCCGAGGCGAGCCGGGCGGCCCGGCTGCGGGCCGAGTCGCACCCGGACGCGCCGGTCCCGACCTGGACGCGGTACGCGCTGACGCCGGAGGAGGTCGAGTTCTTCCAGGGGGACGCGGCCCGCCGCCATGTCCGGCTCCGTTACGAGGGCCCGGCCCCCGCGTGGACCCGTACCCTCCTCTGGCCCTGATCACGGACCACCGCCCCGTCCTGCTCCGGACGGCCGGGCCCGCCCCCGGATCTCCAGCGGTATGCCGTGCCAACGGGCGTGCGTGTGGACGGTGTCCGCGAGCGGCGGGGCGTCGCCGAGGGGGACGAGGCCGCGCGTACGGATCCGGATCGCCCCGCCCCGCGCGCGTACGGGGAGACCGAGGCCAGGACGGCGAACCACCGCCCGACCGAACAGAAATCAAGGCCACTCGAACGAAAACGAACACCCGCGATCCCGCGTGATCAATTCGCAATCGATTCCCTTCTTGACTGAGACCCATCAAGTGACCGCGCGATTACGCTCACGCGTTATGGACATCGACCGCACCGCGGACCTGCCCGTCTATGTCATCGGGGGCGGCCCCGCCGGACTGGCGACGGCCGCGGCACTGCGCGCGCACGGCGTCCGGGCGGTGGTGCTGGAGAAGTCCCCGGCGGTCGGGGCGTCCTGGCGCGGGCACTACGACCGGCTGCGGCTGCACACCCCGCGACGGCTCTCGGGGCTGCCGGGGCTGCCGCTCCCCCGGGCCTTCGGGCGCTGGGTCTCGCGGGCCGACATGGTCCGCTATCTGGAGAAGTACACCGACTTCCACGAGTTGGAAGTGGTGACGGGCGTCGAGGTCACCCGGGTCGATCCGCTGCCGCCGACGGGCGGCGACGCGACCGGGGGACAGGAGAAGCCCGCCGAGAAGCGGAGACCCCCCGGGAGACGCGGGCGCAAGGGCGCGGAGCGGCCCGGCTGGCTGCTGCACGCGACCGGCGGACGGCGGCTCACGGGCCGCGCGGTCGTCGTGGCGACCGGCTACAACCACACCCCGAGGCTGCCGGAGTGGCCGGGCGCGGCCTCGTACACCGGGAACCTGATCCACGCCGGCGACTACCGCGACCCGGCGCCCTACGCGGACCAGGACGTACTGGTCGTCGGGGTCGGCAACACGGGCGCGGAGATCGCGGTGGACCTGGCCGACGGCGGCGCGGCCCGGGTCGGGCTCGCGGTCCGCACACCCCCGCACATCGTGCGCCGCACCACCTTGGGCTGGCCGTCGCAGCGGAGCGCGATCGCGGCCCGGCGGCTGCCGGTGTTCCTGGTCGACCGGCTGGCCCGGCTCCAGGCCGCGATCGCCGTCCCCGATCTGTCCGCGTACGGGCTGCCGCGCCCGGCGGAGGGGCTCTACACCCGGGCGGGGCAGGGGGCGATCCCGGTCCAGGACACAGGTCTGGTGCGGGCGGTACGGAAGGGGAGGGTGCGGCCCGTGGCGGCGGTGGAGTCGTTCGACGGGGACGCGGTGGTCCTCGCGGACGGTACGCGGCTGACGCCGGACACGGTGATCGCGGCGACGGGGTACGAGCGGGGTCTCGGGAAGATGCTGGGCCATCTCGGCGTACTGGACGGCCGGGGCGGACCGCGGGTTCGGGGCAGCCGGTCTCCGGCGGAGGCACCCGGTCTCTACTTCACCGGTTTCACCAACCCGATCTCGGGCATGCTGCGGGAGATCGCCCTGGACGCCCCGAAGATCGCCAAGGCCGTCGCGCGCCGCTGAACCGGTACTGAACCGGCGCCGAGTCACCGCTGCTTCGCCCGTCGCGCGATGCGCCCGAGCGGTCGTACTCGTACTTCTTCCGCGTCGTGTTCCCGTGCGCGCGGGTTCGCCCTCACCGCGCGTCTTCCGGAACATCTCCCCGCCTGGGCGGGCCGCGGGACGTAGAGGCTGAGTATCCGGCGCCGGCCGCGTCCGGTCACCGGTTCTCTGCCTTACCGCGCGGGGCGCGGCGGTACGTCAACTACGGTCGCCGTGGCTCACGACGAGTGGTTGCCGGGCTCCCATTCGGGGTCGGCGGAGGCCGTACCGGGCTCCCATTCGGGGTCCACCGAGGCCGGGAAGACCTCGTTCCCACCCTTTCCGGCCAGGGGCGGGCCCAGCGGTCGTTTGAACACACTCATTGCGTTTCCTCCGGATTCATCGCAAGGGTGTGACCATGCGCCATCCGGCGGCCCCCACCCCGTTGTTGTCAGCCTGGGCATCGTACGTGAGAGCGATTCATCATCTCTCCCCTATTACGGCGCAGCTCAGCGCCGCCGGTTCGGAGGGGCCGGTCCGGGCGCCCGGCTCCGGCCCCGGCACCGGCGTGCGGACGCCGGGCCCGGGGCGGGCGAGGCTCCACCCCCGGGGGCCGGGGGCGGTCCGCCACCGCGCCGGAGTACGGGAGGTCGGGTTCCGGCCATTGCCGGACCCGGCCCCACCGCTGGTGATCGACGGGTCCGCAGGCACGGGGCGGATGGGGCGCAGAACACTCCGTCCGAATATCGGCGGCTGAGAACAGGTCCGGAGGGTAAAGAATTGGCAAGGGTCATGACGAGCACGATGGCACCGCCCTTTCCCTGTACGCCTGTTTCCGGCACGGCGTCGGGCCGTTGATCTGACTTCGAGTCAGCAAAGGGTCGGCGAGATTCCGAAGCACGTGCGCCCGGCGCGCACCCGACGACCCGGTCCTACCCGACCCCTTCCGGCCCGGCAACGGGTCGGAACAACGAGCAGGAGCGGGGCTCACCGATGCTTGGATCCACTCATGGCACCCTCACCTCCGATCTCCGCGCACGCGTCGTCGCCTGTGGGGAACACGGCGGCGCCGTACCCGACACCGGCCCCGGCGCCGCGTCGGCCGGGGAGACGGATGCCGGCGGTCGCCCGCTGCACGCGCCCGTGCCCGATCTCGACCGCTTCTTCCGCCCGGCCGCGATCGCCGTCGTCGGGGCGTCCGACGCCGAGGGCGGGCCGAATGCCGCGATCACCCGCCGGCTGATCGACTGGGCGGCGCGTTCGGGCGCCCGGCTCCATCCCGTACATCCGGAGCGGGCCGAGGTCTTCGGTCTGCCCTGCGTCCCCCGGGTCGGCGAGTTGCCGGAGCCGGTCGACGTCGCGGTGCTGCTGGCCGGCGATCCGCTGCCGCTCGTCGGCGAACTGGCCGGGGCCGGAGTCCGGTTCGCGGTCGTCCCCGCCCCCGCCCCGGGGTACGCGGAGACCGGCGAGGAGGGCGCGGCGGCCCGGGCCCGGCCGGCGGACGCGGTGCGGCGGGCGGGGATCCGGCTGCTCGGCCCCGGCGCCGGTCTCGGTGCCTTCGAGGAGTTCCGCGACGACCTCGAAGGTCCGGCCGTGGCCCTGGTCACCCGGTGCGGGCCCGAGGGGCGGCCCGTCCTCGCCCTGCAAGAGCTGGGCATCCGGGTCTCCCACTGGGCGACCACGGGCGATGAAGCGGATCTGGAGACGGCCGACTTCATCTCCTACTTCGCGGAGCGGCCGGAGGTCGGCGCCATCGCCTGCCAGGTGGAAGGGCTCGGGGACGGCCGGTCCTTTCTGCTCGCCGCCGACCGGGCCGCCCGGCGCGGGGTCCCGGTGGTCGCGGTCCGGGTGGGCGGTACGGAGCCCGGCGCCGGGACGGCAGCCTCGCGGCCGGGGAAGCCGCCCGGTGCCGAGCGGGTCGTGGACGCGGCGATGCGGCAGTTCGGGGTGATCCGGGTCGAAGGACCCGACGAACTCCAGGACGTCTCGGCCCTGCTGGCCCGGGCCCGGCCGCCGCTCGCCGACGGTATCGCGGTCCACTCGGTCTCCGGCGGCACCGGCGCGCACTTCGCCGGTCTGGCCGCCGCCGCCGGGCTGCGGCTGTCTTCGCTCACGTCGGGGGGAGAGCCCGAGCCGCGCCTATGGGTCCCGGAGTCCGCGGGGGCGGCCGATCCGGCGGACGACGCCGACCGCCGGACGGACGGCCGGGGCGACGGCCGGAAGACGATCGACGCGCTTCTGGCCGACCCGGACGTCGGGGTACTGATCTGCCCGGTCCCCGGCCCCTGCCCGCCGGTGAGCGACCGGCTGGCGCGGGATCTGGTGGCGGCGGCGGAGACGACGGAGAAGCTGGTCTGTGTGGTCTGGGGCTCCCCCGTGGGCACCGAAGCGGCCTATCGGGAGACCCTGCTGGGCTCCTCCCGGGTGGCCACCTTCCGTACCTTCGCCAACTGTGTGACCGCCGTCCGCGCCTATCTCGACCACCACCGGTTCAGCGCGTGCTACCGCTCCCCGTTCGACGAGGCGCCCCGCACCCCGTCGCCCTCGTTCCGCAAGGCGCGGGAACTGCTGAGACCCGGCGCCCGGCTGAGTGTGCACGCGGCGAAGCAGCTGCTCCGGGCCTATGGGATACGGGTCCCCCGCGAGCAGTTGGTGACCAGCGCGGCGGCCGCGGTCCGGGCGGCCGGACAGGTCGGCTACCCGGTGGTGATGAAGGCATCGGGCAGCGGCCTGGCGTACCGGACCGAGCTGGGTCTGGTGAAGATCGGGCTGACCGCGGCGAGCCAGGTCAGGGACGCCTACCGGGAGCTGACGGACATCGCCCGGCACGAGGGCTCCGACCTGGACGGTGTTCTGGTCTGCCAACTGGTGGAGCGGGGCGCGGAGCTGGTCGTCGGCGTCGGCCGGGACGATGTCTTCGGCCCCACGGTCACCGTCGGACCGGGCGGGGCGCTGGCCGAGGTGTTGCGGGAAACGGCCGTCCGCGTACCGCCGTTCGGCGAGGCCCAGGCCCGTGCCATGCTGGCCGAACTGCGCGGCCGGGCCCTGCTGGACGGGGTGCGCGGCGGCCCTCCGATGGATGTGGACGCCCTGGTGGAGGTGGTGCTGCGGGTCCAGCGGATGGCCCTGGAGCTGGGGGATCACCTCTCCGAGCTGGAGATCAACCCGCTGATGGTGCTGCCGCGCGGTCAGGGCGCGGTGGCGCTGGACGCCCTGGCGGTCTGCCGGTGAGCCCCGCCAGAACGGCGCCCCGGATCAGGGCGCCAGGAGCGCCGCACAGCCGATGACGACACCGGCCAGCCAGAACAGGGCGAAGCCCCAGACCCAGGGGGCGAGCCGAAGGCGTCCGGCCCGCCCGGTCCCGCCCCCGGCCGTACCTCCGGCCCGGTCCGTCCGGTCCGTCCGGTCCGCGACGGTCAGCGGCAGTACGGCGGAGAGGCAGACCAGCGCCCAGGTCAGGAGGTAGCCGGAGGGGTCCCCGACGCCGAACGGTACGGCGTAGAGCGCCCCGAGCCCCAGTACCGCCCCGGCCCGCCAGGCCGGTACGGATCCGCCCCGGTGGCCGGCGGCCCACTCGGCGAAGGCGAGTACGGGCAGTACGTAGGCCAGGGCGACCAGGGCCCCGCCGATCAGGGCGACGACGGGGAGGTAGACCACGGCGGCCAGGGCCAGCACCACCGCGAGCGCCGGGCTGCCCTCCTGCCCGGCGGCCATGAGGGATCCGGCGACGACCACTACGGCGAGCTGGGCCACGGCGGAGGCGTAGCCCGTGGTCGCCGGGCGCAGATAACGCCGGAGATACGGGAACGAAGCCGTCGGAGCCGCAGAGACCGAAGTAAGCCGTGAGAGCAGGCAGACGGACACAGGACGACGACCCCTCGTACGCCGGGAGTCCTTGACCGGACCCCGTCACTCCGGACAATACGCCGCACGGATCGGCCCCCCTCGGGTGCCCTCCCCACCCGCTTCCGACGGCCGTTTCCGGTGGCCGTTCCCGGTGGCCGGGGAGACGGTCCACCGGAAATCGGGATGCCCGGGGCGCCCCGGCTGCCTATCGTCGGTCTCATGGAACCGCTCACCGATCAACAGATCCGCTCGTCCTTCGTGAACTGTACGAAGGGGGAGGCGAAGCGGCTCCGGCTTCCGGCGGAGTTCGGCGACACCCCCTGGGCGGACCTCGACTTCCTGGGCTGGATCGACCCGGGCGCGCCCCAGCGCGCCTATCTCGTCGTCCCCGGCGAGCTGCTCCCGGGCCGGGACGACCCGGCCCCGCTCGGACTGAGCCTGCGGGTGCCGGGCAGCAGCAATACCAGCGCGTTCAAGTCGAGCCTCTGCAATATCTGTCTGACCGGCCATGCGTCCTCCGGGGTCTCCCTGCTCGTCGCGCCGCTCGCGGGCCCGCGCGGCCGGGAGGGCAGCACGGTCGGTATCTACTTCTGCGCCGATCTGGCCTGCTCCCTCTACATCCGCGGCAAGCGGCAGCCGAAGCTGCGGACCCGGCAGCACGAGGAGAGCCTGACGACGGAGGAGAAGGCGGCCCGGATGTCGGGGAATCTCGCCGCGTTCGTGGAGAAGGTCCTGGCCGACTGAGCCGCGCCGCCGCGCCCCGGGGCCTCCCGCGCCCCGGGTCTCAGCCCGCAGGCGCCCGCTCTCCCGGCCCGGCGGCCTCCGCCTCAGCCACCGGCTCCGGCTCCAGCTCCGCCGACGGCTCGTCCGGCCGGTGGCGCCGGAAGACGAGAGCCATCAGGGCGGCCACCGCGCAGAGCGCCCCGGAGGCGTACCAGACGACGTCGTACGAGCCGAAGGCGTCCCGCGCCAAACCGCCCGCGAAGGCCACGACTCCCGCGCCGACCTGGTGCGATGCCAGTACCCAGCCGAACACGATCGCGCTGTCGTCGCCGTAGTACGCGCGGCAGAGCGCGATCGTCGGCGGGACGGTGGCCACCCAGTCCAGTCCGTAGAAGACGATGAAGAAGATCATCGGCGGTTCGACGCTGGGCCCCAGCAGCATCGGCAGAAACATCAGACTCACACCGCGCAGGGCGTAGTAGACGGCGAGCAGCCGCCGGGCCTCGTAGCGGTCGGTGAGCCAGCCGGAGAAGATCGTCCCGATGACGTCGAAGACCCCGATCACGGCGAGCAGCGACGCGGCGGCCGTGATCGCCATCCCGTGGTCGTGGGCGGCCGGTACGAAGTGGGTCTTCACCAGCCCGTTGGTGGTGGCGCCGCAGATCGCGAAGGTTCCGGCGAGCAGCCAGAAGGGCCCCGTACGGGCGGCGTCGAACAGGACCGTGATCGCCCGCCGGGCCGCGCCCCTCACCGGCGGCGGCTTGGGCGTGAAGTGTTCGGCGCCGTACGCGGAGACGCCGATGTCCGCCGGGTGGTCCCGCAGCAGCAGCCAGACCAGGGGTACGACGGCGAGCGCGCAGAGCGCGACGGTGATCGCGGCCGGCCGCCAGCCGCGCTCCTCCACCAGCCAGGACAGCAGGGGCAGGAAGACGAGCTGGCCGGAGGCGCCCGCGGCGGTGAGGACGCCGGTGACGAGTCCGCGCCGGGCGACGAACCAGCGGTTGGTGACGGTCGCGGCGAAGGCGAGGGCCATGGAGCCGGACCCCAGGCCGACCAGTACGCCCCAGAAGAGGACGAGTTGCCAGGCGGCGGTCATGGTGACGGTCAGCGCCGACCCGGCCGCGATCACGGTGAGGGCGAAGGCGACGACCCGGCGGATCCCGAACCGGTCCATCAGGGCGGCGGCGAACGGCGCGGTCAGCCCGTAGAGGGCGAGATTGACCGAGACCGCGAAGCCGATGGTGCCGCGCGACCAGTCGAACTCCTGGTGCAGCGGATCGATCAGCAGTCCGGGCAGGGAGGCGAAACCGGCCGCGCCGATGATCGTCACAAAGGTGACGGCGGCCACGGACCAGGCGCGGTGCGGCCTGCGGCGGGGACGGGAGCGGGGCGGGGCGGGTCTGTGCGTCACATCGGTCACGGGCACCAGCTTCCGGCGGCCGGGGCGGCGCATCGAGTGGCCCGAAGGACAGCATTCGCTAGGATCGGGCCATGACGGATGTCGCGACCCCGGGCGCGCCCGGCACTCCGGAGCCCGGCACCCCGGCCCCGGGCAGGCACCGGGTGGTCGTCCTCGCCCTGCCCGATGTCATCCCGTTCGAGCTGTCCATCCCGCCCCGGATCTTCGGCCGGGCCCACGGCCCGTCGGGCGAGCCTTTGTACGAGGTCGTGAGCTGTACGCCCGTACCGGGCCGGGTCCCGGCCAACGGCGACTTCGACGTCCATGTCGAGCGGGGCCCCGAGGAGTTGGAGCAGGCCGACACGGTGATCGTCCCGGCCGCGTACAAACCGTCGGAGGTCTACCGGGACGGCCGGCTGCCGGACGAACTGCGGGACGTCTTCGCCCGGATCCGGCCCGGCACCCGGATCGCGTCCATCTGCACCGGCAGCTTCTTCCTGGCCGCCGCGGGCCTCCTCGACGGCCGCCCGGCCACCACGCACTGGTGGTGGGCGGACCACTTCCGGCGCCTCTTCCCCTCGGTCCGGCTGGATCCGGACGTGCTGTACGTGGACGACGGCGACGTCCTCACCTCGGCGGGGGTCGCCGCGGGCATCGACCTCTGCGTCCATATCGTCCGCCGGGACCACGGCGCGGCCGTCGCCAACGACACGGCCCGCCGCAGTGTCGTCCCGCCGCACCGCGACGGCGGCCAGGCCCAGTACGTCCACCGCCCGGTCCCCGACGACCGGGCCCACGGCACATCGGCGGCCCGCGCCTGGGCCCTGACCCGCCTCCATGAACCGATCCGCCTCCGCGACCTGGCGGACCGCGAGTCGATGAGCGTCCGCACCTTCACCCGCCGCTTCCGCGAGGAGGTCGGCGTCAGCCCCGGCCAGTGGCTCACGGCCCAGCGCGTCGAACGCGCCCGCCAGCTCCTGGAGTCCACCGAACTCCCCATGGACCAGGTGGCCGGGGACGCGGGCTTCGGCACGGCCCAGTCGATGCGAGCGCATCTCCAGTCGGCGCTGGGGGTCTCCCCGACGGCGTACCGCCGCACGTTCCGCGGCGAGGGCGTCGCCATCTGACGCGGTCCGGCCGCAGCGCCTGGGCCCTCCGGGCGAGCGCCACGACCCGGGCCGCGCCCGGCAGCCTGGTCTTGTTCGCGGTCCGCAGACCGTGGGTGGCTGGTCGAGCAGTTCCCCGCGCCCCTGGGGTGCCTTTCTCGCCGCCCTCGGAGAGAGACGGGCCCCTGCCCAAGGGCGGCCCCCTTTCAGGGACGACGCGAGGAAGAGCGTTTAGGGGCGCGGGGAACTGCGCGACAAGCCACAGACGGGCCGCGGGCCGCCGACGACATCAGCTCGCCTGGCGAGACCCGGGTTCGGGGCGGCGCCCCGGAGGGCCAAGGCGCTGGGGCCCCATCGCCGAAGGCATAGGGGGCGGAACTGCGCGACAAGCCACAGACGGCGCGCGGTCGCCCGACAACACCCGCCCCCCGGACGGTACGACGAGGCGCGGCCCGGGTACAGCCCGTCAGCGCCCCGTCGTACCGTCCAGCAGTTCACGGAGGATGTCGGCGTGACCGGCGTGCCGACCGGTCTCCTCGATCAGATGGACCAGGGCCCAGCGGACGGTGGGCGCCGTCACGTTCGGCCGGGGCCGGGGTACGGGCGCCGCGAGGTCCGGACAACCGTCGAGTACCTCGTTCGCCGCCGCGACGGCGGCCCGGTAGCGCTCCACGACCTCGGCCACGCCGTCGCCGGGGTCGGCCCGGAAAGTGGCCGGCCAGTCCTCGACCCGGTCGCCGAGGAAGGTGGCGCGCTCGACGTGGGTGAGATGGTTCAGCAGTCCGAGCAGTTGGGTCCCGGACGGCACCGCGGCGGTACGGACCCCGGGTTCGGGGGCGCCCTCGACCTTCGCGGCGACGGAGTCGCGCAGATAGTCGAGGAATCCGCGAAGCACCTGGGTCTCGGTACCGCCGGTCCGGGGCGGCGGGGTGTCCCGGCGGCGCCGGGTGGATCCGGGGCCCGGCATCAGACGGCCCGTCGTACGGCGAGTACGTGATCGGCCACCTCGGCGGTCTCCCCGCCGGGGCCGGTGGCGGTCCGGCGGAGGACATCGGCCCGTTCGACGGTCCACTCCGCCGGGTCCAGGGCCAGCCCGCCGAGGACCTCGCCCGGGGTCGGGTAGTGGATCCCGGGGTCCTGGTTCCACGACCAGGGCGCGGCCGACCCGTGGTCCACGACCAGCAGCACTCCGCCGGGCCGGATCGCGTACGCGGCGGTCCGCAGCACTCCGGCCCGGTCCAGTGCGAGCGGGGTCTGGAAGAACTGCGCGGAGACCAGGTCGTACGCACCACTCGGAAAGGTCGCGGCCAGATCGTGCCGCTCGGCGGTGATCAGCCGGTCGAGCCCGTGGGCCCCGGCGAGCCCGGCGAGGCGCCGTACCGCGACGTCCGACACGTCGACGGCGGTCACCCGCCAGCGCTGCCGGGCCAGCCAGAGCGCGTCGCCGCCCTCGCCGCAGCCCAGATCGAGTACGTCGCCGGGCGGCAGGCCCGTGACGTGCTCCACAAGCCGGACGTTCGGCCGGGGGTCGGCGGCGGCGGGCCGGTCGGCGTAGACGCCGTCCCAGAAGGCGGCCGGATCGGTACTGCCCATCGAAGACTCCTCGGGTCGGGGTACGGCCCACTCTCGACCGGCCCACGCCGTCCGGCACGGAATCTTGCCGTTCTGGCAAGATGACCGAATGGACCCCGAAACGGTGGACGTCCTCGACTCCGTGGGCCCCCGGCTGCGCGCCCTGCGCCGGGCGCGCGGCATCACCCTCGCCGACCTGGCCACGGTGACCGGGGTCTCCGAGAGCACCCTGTCCCGCCTGGAGAGCGGCGGCCGCCGGGCGACCCTGGAACTGCTGCTCCCCCTGGCCCGCGCCTACGACGTCCCCCTCGACGACCTAGTCGGCGCGCCCCGCACCGGGGATCCCCGGATCCATCTGAAGCCGGTCCACCGCTACGGCATGGTCTTCGTCCCGCTGTCCCGCCGCCCCGGCGGCACCCAGGCCTTCAAAATGATCATCCCGGCCCGCCCGGAGCCCCTGGAGCCGACCCCGCAGACCCATGAGGGCGTCGAATGGCTCTACGTACTCAACGGCCGGCTCCGCCTGGTCGTCGGCGACCGCGACCTGACGCTCTCGGCGGGCGAGGCGGCGGAGTTCGACACCTCGATCCCCCACTGGCTGGGCAGCCGGGACGGCGCGACGGTCGAACTCCTCATCCTCTTCGGCCCTCAGGGCACCCGCGCCCACCTCCGCACGACCCCGCACACCCCCGCCCACCACAACGAGACCTGACCCACGACGCCACGACGCCCCGCCGGTGGTCGACGGGGCGCCGGGGGGAGGCGGGGGAGCAGTTGTTGTCGCAGGAGGAGCTTTCGACGCCCGGGGAGCCGGGGGTGTAGCCCGCCGCGCGGTAAGACACGCCGCTCCGGGGCCAGTTGCCGACGAACTCCCGGACAGGCCCCGAACCGTCTTTCCCGCATTGGACGATGGCCCGGCAGAAGCCACCGTGAGCATGGCTTCGTTCTCGGATCCTCGGGGATTCGAACTTTCGAGGGGTCAGGACTTGTTGGAGGCCGAGCTCTCGATCCCCGCGGAATCCGGGACCCAGCCCGCGCCGCAGTAGGAGTAGGACATGCCGCTCTGTTTCCAGGTGGTGGCGCTCACATTCTTCTTGCGAGTGCCTCGCTCCTCCTGGCAGATGGTGATGGCCCGGTAGGAGCCACCGTTGTGGCTGGAACAGCTGGCCCAGGAGCCCGAGCGGTGGCTGATGCCGTACGAACAGCCGGTCGGATGCGCCTTGGCACCCACCGAACCGGCAACGGGAGCCGAGGTCAGAGCAGATGCGGGGGCTGCGGCACCGAGCGAGAACAGGCCCGCCATCAGGGCGCCCACCGCAGGGGCAACGACCGCGCGCTTCAGGGGAGAAGACTTCAGCATGGGGTGCTCACCCATCCCTTTCGATGATGACGACGGCGACGGTTCGGGACGCTATTCCCGGCTCGGGACCATCGGCAATGAGGGATCGGAACGTGGCCGAAAAGGCCTCGGGCCTGGATTCCGCCGACACCATGGCAAAGCGGGTGGAATACAGGAGCGAATACCCGGGGGCGTTATCACCAAACACCGGGTTCGCTACGGAGGAATCGCGCCTCGCCGAAGTGTCCGGCACGGGCGATTACTAAGTGATCGGGTCGGGTCAGGAAGGTTCGAAGCTCAGGGAGGCCCCCCGGGGGGGAGGGAAGGCCGCCCCTCTCCCGGCCGAAATCGGGAAAAGTTGTCCACAGCCTGTGGACGGCGACACGCGACCCGGGCCGTACGGCCGTACGGAGGCACACGGACGGGCCCGCAACAGGACGCGGGCGCCGACGGCATGTGACCGTCGGCGCCCCCGCGTCCCGCGTGTCCGTCAGCGGCGAACCGCCGCCAGCCCCAGACCCAGGCCCAGGCCCGTCGCGCCCGTTCGCGCGGCCCCGCCGCGCGCGCCGTCGCGGACGACGGCCTCGCGCCCGGCGTCCCGCGCCCCGGCGGCCGATACCGCGGCGGCGATCTCCCGTACGACCGCGGCGTGCCGCGCGCCGCGCGTGTCGCCGGGGCGGGAGGCGGCGCCGAGCGGTACGGCCCGGTCGACCTCGCACCAGATGGCCTTGCCGTTGCCCTCCTGCCGCCAGCCCCACCGGTCGGCGAGGCCGTCGACGAGTTCCAGGCCGCGGCCGTTGGTCTCGTCGTCCTCGGCGGTACGCCGCCGGGGCGGCCGGGAGCAGTGGTCCGCGACCTCGACCCTGACCGTGCCCGCCTCGGCCTTGCCGAGCCCGAAGAGCATCCGCAGGACGGCCGGACAGCCGGTGTGGACGACCGCGTTGGTGACCAGTTCGGAGATCAGCAGGATCAGGGTCTCCGCCAGTGGCTCGTCGTGCCGTATCCCGGATCCGACGAGCCGGGACCGCGCCCACCTACGGGCCCGTCCCACCTCCGCGGGATCGGGACCGACCTCCAACTGAACCTGGAGCACCTGCACCGCTCACACCATCCGAACCGGCGGACACAACGCCTCGCGCCTCGACTGGGTCTTTCCCGGCGGGGTCACGGAACGTGACTCCCTTACGGGACAGCATGATTGACGCACAGTCACCGCAACAAGCGCTTCGGGCATATTCCAGCGCGAAGGATGACGCGGGGTACACACTGTGCGACACCTGCCGCGGCGAGTCGAACAGGGGATCGTGACCCGCTCACCCGTGGTGTGAGCGGCGCGCATTACCTGGCACGGGGATGCCGCTGGGGCACCACCGTGGCCGTCACGCCTCGGTACGACTCGCATTTCACGCAGCGTACCGGAGTGAGCGGCCGACGACGGCCCGTGACGAGTCATCCGAAGGACACAACCCGATATCGACGCAACGTGACGCCGGATGGTGCTATAGCGCCGCGGTGGTTCGGATACCTCCTGTGACGTGCCGGGGTCCCACCCGCGCACCGGACGGGACCCCGCCCGCACGACCGCGTCAGGACACCGCCGTGCCCTCCAGTTCGACCAGTAGGGCCGGGAGGGCCAGCCGGTCCACGCCGAGCAGGGTGGACGCCGGAGCCACCCCCGCCGCGTTCAGGCGGGACAGCATGACGTCGTAGTGCTCGAAGAACAGATCCACGTCCGTCGTATAGACATTGAGACGGACGAGGTGCGTGAGGTCCATGCCCGCCTCGGCGAGTACCGCCTCCAGGTTGTCCAGGCTGAGCGCCGTCTGGGCCGCCATATCGCCTTCGTGCAGCGGCTTGCCGTCTGCGCTCGTCGCGGCCTGGCCCGAGACGTACAGGGTGCGGGTGCCGCCCGAGACCAACTCGCCCTGGTTGAAGCCCATCGGCACGGACCATGTCACCGGGTTGACCGCCGCGCGTACCACTTCCGCCGTCATTTCGGCTCCTTGCTTCCCGGGGCGTACGTCCGCGTCCGCCGTTCGCCGTCGCGGCCGCCGCCCGTCCTTCAGGTCGTACGACCAGACTCCCGGACTGACGTGACACCTTGTGTCAGGTATTCGGCTACGGTTCCCGGATGCGTGCCGACCGGCTGGTCTCCCTGGTCCTGCTGCTGCGCCAACGCGGGCGGATGCCGGCCGCCGCCCTCGCCCGTGAGCTGGAGGTCTCCACCCGGACCGTGCTCCGCGACATCGAGGCGCTGTCGTCGGCGGGCGTCCCCGTCTACGCCGAACGCGGCCGGAACGGCGGCTTCGCCCTGCTGCCCGGTTTCCGGACCGAGCTGACCGGGCTCAGCCATGACGAGGCGCTGGCCCTGCTGGTCGCCGGGTCCCGGCGCGGCGCCCAGGTCTTCGGGCTCGGCTCGGCGCTGGCGTCCGCGATGCTCAAGGTGGTCGACGCGCTGCCCGACGACTACCGGGCGGCCTCGTCCGACGCGGCCCGGCGGCTGCTGGTCGACCCCGAGACCGATCTCCTCTCCCGCCCGGTGGCCACCGTCGACGACGTACCGGACGGTGTGCTCGCCGAGATCCGGCGCGCCGTGCTCACCGGCCGCAAGCTGCGGATCCGGTACGCGCCCGCCGCCGGGGGAACGGCCACCGCGGGCCCGGTCGCGGTCGCCGCCGACCGGGCCCCGGAGTGGCGCACGGTGGACCCGATCGGGCTGGTCACCGTACGCGGACAGGGCTATCTGCTGGCCACCAGGGCCGGTGCCGACCGCACCTACCGCCTGGACCGGGTGTCGGCCGCCGAGGAGACCGACACGCCCGCCGACCGGCCGGACCGGGTCGATCTGGCGCAGACCTGGCGGGATCGCGGTACCCGGTTCCGGACCGGTGGCGGGCGGCAGATCGCCGTCCGGGTACGGGTCGATCCGGCGCGCCGCGACGAACTGGCGGCCACGGCACTCGCCGTACGCGCCGAGGAGCCGGGCCCGGACGGCCGTCCGCTGCTGGAGCTGACCTTCCAGGACCGGGAGCACGCCGAATGGGCGCTCTGGCGGTACGCCGCGGAGACCGAGGCGCTCTCCCCGCGGTGGCTGCGTACGGCTCTGCGCGACCGGGCCGCCGCGATCGCCGCCCGCTACGCCGACGGTGGCATCGGCGGACCCGCCGAGGATGAGAATTCCTGATCGAAGCCGCCCGGATCGATCCGTCATATGACGCATTGACCCCACGACACCGTCACCGGTTGCATGTGGGGGTCCTCCGGTAGATAACCGGGGGAAAGACCTGGCTGGGGAGAAAATGAGGGGAATCACGAACCGGGGCGCCCATCGGCGCGCCCGGGCGGCTACGGGTGCGGTGGTGGTGATCTGCGCGGTCACGGCGTTATTGCCGGGGGCGGCCTCGGCGCTGCCCGCCGCGAACGCCGCTGCCGCCAGTGGGCCTGCCGCCGGATCGAACGACGGAGCGACCGCCGTACGGGGGCCCGGGGCGGCCGGACCGGGCGGCGCGGGCGCCGTCGCCGTCAGTACGGCCGGTGTCGACCGGATCAGTGTCGCCGCCGACGGCACCCAGGGCGACAACGACTCCACCGGCGCCTCGATCACACCCGACGGCCGCCATATCGTCTTCGCCTCGTCGGCGACCAACCTCACGGCCGACGCGCCGACCGGCGACAACCAGGCGTTCGTCCACGACCGGCGCCCCGGCCGGACCCAGCGGCTGGGGACCCTGTCGCCGCTCCAGCCGCCGGTGATCAGCGGCGACGGGGAGTACGCCGCCTATCCGGTGCAGTGGATGCGCAATGTCCGGCTCCGCCAGTTCCAGGTGAGCACCGGCGCCTCGATCGCCTCGAACTGCGCGGCCTGGAGCTGCAACCAGGCGTCGATCAACGCCGACGGGAACTCCATCGCCCTGGTCACCTATGCCCATACCCCGACGCCGAGCCAGCGCGTCGAGGTCCAGGACGGGTACACCACGACGACCGTCGCCACCTTCGGCCACACCCAGTACTCCCTGCCGTCCATCAGCGGCGACGGCCGCTATGTCGCCTATCAGGACGCCCAGGCGGGCGATGTCTTCCTCCGCGACCGGACCGCCGGTACGACCACGGGCCCGATCGAGGGCGCGTCCCAGCCGGCGACGGTCGTCCAGATCAGCGACGGCGGCGGCAAGGTCGTCTACTTGTCGGGCGCGGACACCTACGTCTACGACGTACGTACGGCCACGTCCCAACTGGTCGCCGGGGTGAAGGGCGTGGCCATCGATCCGACGGGCCGCTATCTGCTGTACACGGCACACGCCCCGAACACCCCGTCGCTGACCCTGCGCGATCTGCGGACCGGTACCGACGACGTCGTGTCGGCCCAGCCCGCGACGGCCCGGACGGACGCGGTCAGTGCGGGTGGCCGGGACGTGGTCTTCCACTCGACGGCGACCGACATCGTGCCCGGTGACACCAACGGCAAGTCGGACGTCTTCGTCCGCAGCTTCTTCTGATTCTTCCGACGCCCGGAGATGACGGCCCGGGGCCCGGGCCCGGCAAAAAGAGGGTGCCGCTTCGCGGAAGCGAAGCGGCACCCTCATCAAGAGCGCTGGGCAGGCCTTGCACCTGCATCTCCCCACAGGAAGTGGGGCGCCTTTCCTTGGACCACCAACGCGCGGCTGGTTACCGGGAGTTCCGGTGACCGGCTCAACACGATGATCTTATCCCATGACCGGGGCGGGACGCACCGCCGCCGGGGTACGAGACCCCGGGCCCGGGTCACCCCGTAGCGCCGGACCCGGACTCGGATCCGGACTCGGCGGCCAGCAGGGCGGCGAAGGGGATGGCGGACTCGCGGGTCGAAGCGGTCACGATGTTGTGCTTCGCCAGGTCCTCCCCTCCCACCGGAAGGTCCTTCTGGGAACTCCGGGAGACCTGGGAGATCCGGAAACGCAGGCTCTCCTGGTCGGTGTCGTCCAGCTCGATCCAGGTGGTGAGATACCGCTGGTGCCGGGTCACCGCGGCGACATAGGTGGCGGGGGACAGCGTCCCGTAGTGCGCGAAGTACTGGCATTGGCCGCAGGCGACCAGGTCCTTCTCGCCCTCGGCCTGCGCCCATGAGGCCTGGGCGGTTGAGAAGCCGCTGCCGAGCCGTCCGCGGTCGTGGCGCAGGAGGGACACTTCCGCCAGGGCGACGATCTCGTTGAAATCCGCGTCCCTGGAGATCTGGACCACCGTCTCCTTGACCCGCTTCTCCTTGGGCTGGAGCGTTTCCCCGGCCGGGATGAACGAACCCGAGTTCACACTGTAGAACTCGGCTCTGTCGGCATAGCCCTCGCGCTCGGTGGTCGTCGACAGATCGCTCTGCCACTCCTCCGGGCTCTCCGAGCGGAGATCGGAGTGGAAGTCGCTCGTCCGGCCCAGGACCCGGTATCTGGTCTCGAGCGCGTAGGCGGGGACCGTACCCGGGTTCCGGACGGTGATGGTCAGCGGCAGGTGGATCACGGGCTTCACCGGATCCGCCACGGGGGTACCGAACGCGGTGTCCACCGCGAGGGCCACCGGCGCGAAATGCGGCTGGTAGACGGTCGTGTACCCCAGATTGACCGCCGTCGCCAGGGCGGTGACGGTCAGACCGGCGGTGAAGCCCTTGGGGTGCCGGATGCCCTCCCAGGCCCGGTGGCGGCCGAGCAGCCACAGCGCCCAGAGCGACCAGAACCACAGGGGGATGAAGACGAAGGAGTGGGGGGTGAACTCCGTCCTCGGAAGCCAGAGGAGACAGAGCAGGCTGGTCGTGATGAACGCGCTGAGCACCCCGGCCAGGACGATCGGGCCCGAGTAGCGGAATCTCCGCCTGTCCCAGTAGTCGAAGGACGCCACCGTCCCCGCCGCCGCCAGCACTCCGAAGAGGACGAAGAGAAGTCCGGTGAGCCGACCGGCGAAGGTCGGCGCCCCCAGGACGTCCGCCCGGCCGATCCACAGGAGCAGGACGGCGGCCACGGCCAGTCCGGCGGCGGTCGCCACGGTCATCGGCCACCGGTCCCACGGCCGCGCGGACGGCTCGGCGGCTTCCCGGGGCGGCTCGGCGGCTTTCCGGAGCGGCTCGCTCATGAGACCGGGCTCCCGGCGGCGACGGTACGGGCCCTCACACCCGCCCGCGCCCCCGTTCCCGCCCGGGCCCTCACGCCTGCCCCGTCTCGAAGCGGCTGATCTTCCCGCCGTCGACGGTGAACCGCCAGGCCGTACGCATCTCGCCCCAGGTGTCGTTGCGGTAGTCGGCGACCAGGCCGAGCCCGTCGTGGGTCTGCTTCTGGATGTCCATATGGCCGCCGGAGGTGAAGATCTCCCGCTCGGTCCAGTCCCCGACGTCCCGGTCCGAACCGTCGTCCGACATGGTGGCCCCGGGCGCCAGGGCGGCGGCGAAGGCTTCGCGGTCCCCGGCGTTGAGCGCGCGGACGAAGGCGCGTACGGCCGGTTCGGTGAGCTTGTCGAGGGCGATCGTCATGATCTCTCCAGGGGCCAGGGCCAGAGCCAGGGCTACGGCTGCGGATCCGCCCCCGCCCGCCAGCACACCGCACACCGCCGCCCCGCGCCACCGCTCGCCGCCACCCGGGCGGCGACCGCCCTGTTAGGGTCCCGGCCATGCCCCGTACGGACCGCGCATCCCGGCTGATCACCGCCCCGCCCGCCCGCGTCTGGGCCGCCCTCGTCGACCGCGACGCCCTCACCGCCTGGCTGCCCCCGGCGGGGATGACCGGCCGCTTCGACCACTTCGACGCCCGGCCGGGCGGCTCGTACCGCCTGGTCCTCACCTATCCGGACGCGTCCGGCGCGCCCGGCAAGGCCACCCCCGGCACGGATGTGGTCGAGGGCCGGTTCGTCGACGTCGTCCCGGGCGTACGGGTCGTCCAGGCGGTCGACTTCGTCTCCGACGACCCCGCCTTCGCGGGCACGATGACCATGACCTGGGCCGTCACGGCCGTGGAGGAGGGAACCCGGGTCGACATCGTCGCCGAGGGAGTCCCCGACGGCGTCTCCGCCGCCGACCACGCCGAGGGTCTGGCCTCCTCCCTCTCGAACCTCGCGGCGTTCGTCGAGCGGTAGGCGGCCGGGCCGCCCGCCGCGAGCCCGCTGCGCCGTTCGGCGTACCCGGCGCGGCGCCGCGCGCCCCGGCCCGCCCGTACCCGGCAGTCTGCACCCGTCGGACCCGACGAACCGGGACCGGTACCGCGACCGCGATCGGGATCGAGGGGCGTATCAAGGTGCACGACACGAACGACGACGCGGTACGGGGACCCGGGCGCGGGCGGCGCTGGACCATGCTCGCGGTCCTCTGCTCCAGCCTGCTGCTGGTCGCCATGGACGCCACGATCCTCAATGTCGCCCTGCCGTCCCTGATCGAGGATCTCCAGCCGGACGCCCTCCAGCAGCTCTGGATCATCGACATCTACGGGCTGGTCCTCGGCGGCCTGCTGGTCACCACCGGCGGGATCGGCGACCGCTACGGCCGAAAGCGGCTCTTCCTCGCCGGGTTCGTCCTCTTCGGCGTGGCGTCGGTGCTGGCCGCCACGGCGGACTCGTCGGCGCAGCTCATCGCCGGGCGCGTACTGCTCGGCATCGGCGGCGCGATGGTGATGCCGTCCACGCTCTCCCTGATCCGCAATATCTTCCACGACCCCCGCGAGCGGACCCTCGCGATCGGCGTCTGGGCGGCCGTCGCGGGCGCGGGCGCCGCGATCGGCCCCCTGGTCGGCGGGGTCCTGGTCGAGAAGTACGACTGGTCGGCCGCGTTCTGGCTGAACGTCCCCGTCGTCGTGGTCACCGTGATCGCGGGCGTCTTCCTGCTGCCCGAGTTCAAGGACGCGGGCCACGGCCCGCTGGACTGGGCGGGCGCGGCGCTCTCGGTCGCCGGGATCATCGCCCTCGCCTGGGGCATCAAGAACCTCGCCAAGAACGGCCCCGAGATCGGCGGCCTGCTGACCCTGGCCGCCGGGCTCGTCCTGATCGCCCTCTTCACCCGCCGCCAGCTCGGCCTCGCCGATCCGCTGCTGGACGTACGTCTCTTCCGGCGGCCCGCTTTCACCGCCGCCGCCCTCGCCACCCTGATGGCGATGCTCGCGATCGGGGCGGCGCTCTTCCTGCTGTCGCTGTGGATGCAGTACGTCCACGGCTACTCCCCGTCCGAAGCGGGCCTGCGCACCCTGCCCGTCGCCCTCGCGGGACTCCTCGGGTCGCTGTCGGCGCCGTGGCTGATGCGGCACGCGGGCGTCCGGGCCACGATGACCTCCGGCCTCGCCTTGATCACCGCCGGATTCCTGATCCTCGCGCTCTCCCCGGAGCCGACGACCTATCCGTACGTCGCCGTCATCTTCGTCGCCATGGGCCTCGGCGAGGGCATCGCCATCACCACGGCCGCCGCCGTCCTGGTCTCCGCCGTCCCCGCCGAGCGAGCGGGTCAGGCGGGCGCCGTCTCCGAGACCTCGTACGAACTCGGCGTCGGCCTCGGCGTCGCGTTCCTCGGCTCGGTCCACGCGGCGGCGTACGCGGCCCATATGACGGGCCGGCCCGCGAAGGCCCGCGACTCCATCGGCGAGGCGGCCGAGCTGGGCGACCCGGCGGTACTGGCGGCGGCCCGCGCGGCGTTCGACTCGGCGCTGACGACGACGTCATGGGTGTCGGTCGGCATCGTCGGCACGGTCACGATCCTGGTGGCGGCGCTGGTCCCGCGCGGCTTCACGGCGACGTCCGCGCACTGAGCGGGCCCGGTCCGGAAACGGCCGAGAACAGCCGTTCGTACCACCGCGTGATCGCTTGCCGCCTGCTTACGCTGCGAAGGCAACTGCCCGCCCCCGCAACGTAAGAGGAACGTATGAGCAACTCCCTGCCTGTCGTCCTGCTGCACGGTTCGTGGCACGGAAGCTGGTGCTGGAGCCCGGTCACCGAGCGCCTGGCCGCCCGGGGCATCTCGTCGGTCGCGGTCGATCTCGAAGGCCATGGCTTGCGCGGCCCATCGCCCAGCGCCCGCTGGTCCCGGCCGTTCGACGCGGCCGCTTTCGCCACCGCGCCGTCGCCGGTCGCGCATGTCACCGCGTCGTCGGCGGCTGCGCTCCTCATCGAGCAGATACGGGCGATAGGCGCCGGCCGCCCCTGCGTCCTGGCCGCCCACAGCATGGGCGGGGTCGTCGCCACCGCCGTCGCGGAACGCGCCCCCGAACTCGTCGCCGGAATCGTCTATGTCACGGCGATCGCCCCGGTCGGCGGGCAACCAGCCTCTTACTACGCCACCTTGCCGGAGAACGCGGGCGAGAAGGTCGGCCGGCTGATCGTGGGCGACCCGCAGACCCTGCGCGCGGCCCGGATCGACCCCGGTGACGCGACGCGGCGCGCCGAAGTGAAGGAAGCCTTCTACCACGACGTCGACGACCCTACGGTGGACGCGACGATCGCCCTGCTGACCACGGACGCGCCCAGGGGTATCCCCGGCGAGCGGCTGACGGTCACCAGGGAGCGTTACGGCAGCGTGCCGCACTCCTATGTGGTCTGCGCCCGCGACAACGCGATACCCGTGGCGCTCCAGCGCCGCTTCGTCCGGGACATCGACGCCGTGTCGACCGCGCCGACGACGGTCACGGAGCTGGACTGCTCGCACTCTCCGTTCCTGTCCCAGCCCGCCGCGCTCGCCGGAGCGATCGCGGCGGCCGTGGGCTCGGTGTAACTCTCAGACCGCGTCGAGGCCGCCCGACTTCACACCCCCGACGAAGGCGGAGAACGCCTCGACGGGCACGGCGAGCACGGGCCCGTCCGGAACCTTGGAGTCCCGTACGGACACGGCGCCGCCGGGGGCGACCAGATTGGCGTCCACCTCGACGCAGTTGCCACCGTTGTTGCTGTACGAGGACTTGGACCAGCTCGGGACGCCCGTCATCGCGGCACCTGATCGGCGGACTTGACGCCCACGAGGAAGGTCGTGAAGGCGCTGGTGGAGAGGTTCAGGGTGGGCCCGTCCGGGAGTTTGGAGTCCCGGACGGGCACGATGTCGTACGCATGGGCCAGGTTGACGGCGACCTCGACGCAGACGCCGCCGTTGTCGCTGTAGGAGGACGTGAAGAACTCGGGCTCGGTCACGATGACCCCTTCCGCAGCGGTCAAGGAGCTACCCGGCCCAGCGTACGGCGGCCTCAGACGGCCTTGAAGTCACCGGACTTCACGCCCGTGACGAAGGCCGAAAACGCCTGCGCAGGGAGGGCGAGGGCCGGGCCCGTGGGGTTCTTGGAGTCCCGGACGGGGACGACGCCACGGGATATGACCAGGTTGGCGGCGACCTCGACGCAATCGCCGCCGTTATCGCTGTAGGAGGACGTGAACCACAGGGGGGATTCGGTCGTGGTCGTCACGGGGTGCCCTTTCGTAGCTCGTGGATCATGGCCACGGACTCCGCTTGGGAGGCGGAAACGGCCTGTAGCTGATGGTAGGCCGTCAACTGAGGTACCACGGACGGGATATGGCGGTCGAAGTGGCCTTGCATCTGAGACTCGGCGTAGGCCATCAGCGACCGATCCGCCATCGTGAGCAAGTTGACCGGAAGATTGATGGCTCGGCGCTCTCCTATCGCGAACGGAGCGATCTGGAGCACGGTGTTCGGGCGCTCGGCGAACTCGATCAACTTATCGAGCTGCCCCTCCATGACCTTCCGGCCACCAACCAAGCGACGGATACAGCTCTCGTCCAGGACCACGATCACGATGGGCCCCCGAGGGCGGGCGATAGCGTGCTGGCGCTGCGCCACGAACGCGACTCGCTCCTCAGCCAGCTCTGACTCGATAGCGCCTCGTTGGACGGCCGCGTCTGCCAGCACCTGGGCGTACTCCGGGGTCTGCAGCAAGCCCGGGATGATGCCGATCTGGTACAAGCGGATTTCAACCGCCTGCGCCTCGTATTCGACGTACTCTGGAAACCCTTCCAGCAGTACACCGTTCCGCAGCTCGCGGTACGCACGTTCGAATGCCTCGGACGTACCTTCGAATCCGAACGCCAGATCGAGATTCCGCGAAAACCGGAGGGTCGGCGGCTTTCGACCAGTTTCGGCTGCCGAGATATGTTTGCTGGAGTAACCAGTCCGTTCGGCCAGGTCCTCCTGTGTCCAGCTACGGGCCTCTCGGGTGCTGCGTAACCGCGCACCGAAAGCCGCCTGCGGGCTCCTACCAGGGTTGAGTTCCTTGCGGTTCATAAGGCAACGACCGCCCCTTCCTCCATTTGCGACACGTTGAAGGTGGTTCAACCCTAGGGGACTCTGATGCTCCGTGTAGTGGAAACGCTACAGAAAGGAGCGGCCATGCCCGCAGTCCACGGCTCAACGCTTCAGTCTCAGCTCAACTCACTGCTCGTCGCGGGCGGTTACTGGGGGCTCGCGCCGGACTGGGTACCCCGTACCGGATACGCCCGTGACCGGGACACCCTGATCACGGTCCTGGCCGCCCTGCGGCGGCTCGTACAGAACGAGACGGCCCGGCTGCGGAGGGGACGGACCCATGCGCACTGACAACAACACCCCCGACTGGACCCCCCAGATCGGCGGGAACGCGCGGGACGCGTCTCGGGACAAGGTCGGCCGGATCATGGACCGTACGTACGGCCGTTACTGGCTCCGGCCCATCGGCGGCGGCATCGAATGGGACGTCCCCGCCGCCGACCTCCGCCCGGTCACCACCGCCGAACTGCTGGCCGAAGCGGTCTCCGAGGCCAACGAGCGCTCCAGCAAAGGAGACCTCGGATGACCGGCGAACCCGCCGGGTGCTCCCGGTGCCGTGAGCTGATCGGACAGGAGCGGGAGGCGAAGGCCGCAGGGGATCAATCCCTGGCCGTCGACTGCCGCGTACTCCTCCAACGCCACCGGGACGCCGAACACCACCGCCCCCGGGACTGACCCGCACGATGAACTCCCCCGGCGGACCCGCCGACCGCCCGCCGGGGGAACCGTGGAGAACCCCGCCATGACCCGCGACGCCCTGCTCGCCCAGGCCCCCGAACCCCCCGACGCCACCTGCGTCCAATGCGGCCAACGAACCTGCGCACCCGTCGAAGTCGGCGTCATAGACCCCACCACCGGCCCGGCCACCGTGCTCTACGCCTGCCCCCACTGCGTACTCCGCCACACCGCCGGACCCACCCCCGACGAAGACGTCAGCCGGTAGCCCCGCGTCGCCACCACGAGCGCTTGGCGATCGAGATCTCGATCTGCTCGCCCCCGGCGGTGACGACCGTCCGCCAGACGCCATGGCGCTTGAGCACCTGCGCGACCGTCCCCGCCGCGAACGCCCGGTTGGCCATCAGGGCGCCTTGGGAAGCGGCCTCCGGGTCGAGTGCCACCAGCCCGGTCACACCCTCCATCACCACAGCCTGCGCACCTGCGAAAGACAGCACTGCTGTCCTTATTTGGCCGACTGTCACTGTGTAACTGCCCATCACGTGGAGGTTGGCAGCGCTTGATCCGCCTGTTGGGATCCCCGCTCTCGGTTCAGCAGACCGTGGGAGAGCTGCGGCTTAATCAGTCATAGGGAACATGAAGAGGAGTACTGTGGACGGTTTGAACGAGGCCGACAACCTGGCGTCGCACATCACCGCTGCCTTGACTGCCCACGCAACGGCCGCAATGCACAGAGCGAATCAGACGCCCCGGTTCGAGACGTCAGGACACCGGGCGGCGGCTGTCGGCGCCAATACCGGCATCGTGTCCACGGGCACCTACGCCACAATCGACGCGCGGACTGCCCAGTTTGCCGCCCATACCCTCCGACCTCCCGCCGATGTTGCTGCGCCCCCGGGGACCAACAATCTGCCCGGACCCGCGGATCCGTACTTCGTCGGCCGTACAGAACCCCTGATGCGCTTGGAATCCGCCCTCGGGCGAGCCGAACCGGGATTACCCCTGGTCGTATGCGGCCTCGGGGGAATCGGCAAAAGCGCCCTCGCGCTGGAGGCCGCCCACCGGCAGCGGCACCACTACAACCCGGTGTGGTGGGTCACGGCCGACTCCCCCACCAGCGTCACCCACGCGCTGGCCGACCTCGCGACGCGGCTCGCCCCGCAGCACTTCCTCTCCGCGACCACCGGTACGGAACGCGCCGCGTGGGCGCTCGACTGGCTGCGGGCGCATGACGACTGGCTGCTCGTGCTCGACGACGCCGGGGCGCCGCGTGATCTCGCCGCCATGCTGGGGCTGGCGACCGGGCGCTGTGTGATCACCAGCCGTCGCGCCACCGGCTGGCGGCGGCTGGCCGAACCCCTGGCGCTGAACCCGTTGCCGCCGGACGCCTCGGCGGAGTTCCTCGCACACGCCGTCGAGCCGTACGACCCCGACAACGGAGCCGACGAGGCGGAAGAGCTACGGCGCCTCGCCGACGAACTGGGACATCTGCCGCTGGCCCTGGAGCAGGCCGCCGCCTACATGGAGGCCACCGCCATCGGCCCGGCCGCCTACCGGGAGCGGCTTCGCCGCCATCCGGCACGTATGTACGCCATGTCCTCGGCGGTATCGGCGGGAGGTGCGGAAATGGCCGACGACGCCGACAACCGGCGGACCATCGACCGGATCTGGCGCGTATCACTCCGGACGATCACGGAACGGCAGCCGCTGGCCGGCGATCTGCTGCGGCTGCTCGCCTGGCTCGCCCCCGATCCGCTGCCGCGCGACGTGCTCCGGCATCTGCCGCCCGAACTGGCCGACGACCCCCTGGCCGTGGACGACGCGCTGGCCGCGCTCCACGGCTACAGCATGATCACTCTCACTCGGGAGACGGTGACGGTCCACGGGCTCGTCCAGGCCGTGGCGCGTACCGCCGACCCCGATGATCCCCTCCGCACCCCCGAGGCCGTCGCCGCCGCCCGGCTGCACGCCGTCGAGCTGCTGGTGGGGGCGTTGCCGGAGAGCCCGTTGACCAATGTGTCCGGCTGGCCGCGCTGGCGTGAACTGCTGCCGCACGTCGTAGCCTTCGCCGACCCGGCCCGCTGCGAGGAGGACATCCACACTGCCGGTCTGCTGCTGGCCGCGTCCCTGTTCCTCCAGGGCGACGGCGCGGGCACGGCGGCGGCACGATACGCCCACCGCGCGGTCGACATCCACACCCGGATCAACGGCGCCGACCACCCCGACACCCTCACCGCCCGCAGCCTCCTCGCCAGCGCGCACCGGCTCGCCGGGGAGCTGGAGACCGCCGGGCCCCTGCACGAACTGCTGCTCGCCGACTGCGAACGGGTCCTCGGGCCACAGCACGCGGACACCCTGGTCGCCCGCGCGAATCTGGCGTACCTCCACGCGCTGCGCGGAGAGCCCGCCCGGGCCCGGGACCTGCACCGGCGGAACCTCTCCGACCTGGGCCGCCTCCACGGCCCGGACCATCCGCACACCATCAACGCCCGCGCCAATCTGGCCGCCGCCCATCGCGAACTCGGGGAGCCGGAGCAGGCCGTACCCCTGCACGAGGAGACCGTCGCCGCCTGTCAGCGGGTGTACGGCCCCGATCACGCCGAGACCGTGACGGCCCGGAGCAATCTGGCGTACGCCCTCCAGCTCGCCGGGGACCCGGACGCGGCGATCGCACTCCATGAACGCGTCCTCGCCGATCGCGTACGACTTTTCGGGCCTGGCCACCACTTCACCGAACTCGCCCGCGACCTCCTCGCCCGCGCCCGCGAGACATATAGGACGTGATCCGTCCGCAATGGCTTCTACGGTGATGCCATGAACACGGACACGAACAACACCACCAACCCCACCGACCCCGCCCCGGCCCCCGACCTCGTACGACCCTTCCGGATCGCTGTCCCGCAGGCCGAGTTGGATGATCTGCGGGCGCGGCTGCGGAGTGCGCGGTGGCCGGTCGAGGTCGGCGGGCAGGGGTGGGAGCGGGGGGTGCCCGTGGGGTATCTGCGGGAGTTGGCGGAGTACTGGGCCGACGGCTACGACTGGCGGGCCTGGGAGGCCAGGCTCAACGCGTATCCCCAGTTCGTCACCGAGATCGACGGGCTGGACATCCACTTCCTGCACATCCGGTCCGGGCGGGCGGACGCGCTGCCGCTGGTGCTGACGCACGGGTGGCCCGGGTCGGTGGTGGAGTTCGTGGAGCTGATCGAGCCGCTGGCGCGCGATTTCCATCTGGTGATTCCGTCGATCCCCGGGTTCGGGTTCTCCGGGCCGGTGGCCGAGGCCGGCTGGTCGAGTGGGCGGATCGCCGCCGCCTGGGCCGAACTGATGCGGCGGCTGGGGTACGAGCGGTACGGCGCGCAGGGCGGCGACTTCGGCAGCGGGATCTCCCGGGCCCTGGCGCTGGCCGAGCCGGAGCGGGTGGTCGGGGTGCACGTCAACGGGGGGACGACCTATCCGAGCGCGGCCGAGGACGATCCGACCCTGACCGACCGGGAGCGGGCCCGGGTGCGGCGGATGAACACCTTCATGAACGAGGCGGGCGGGTATCTCGCCATCCAGTCGACCCGGCCGCAGACACTGGCGTACGGGCTCACCGACTCGCCCGTGGGGCAGCTCGCGTGGATGGTCGACAAGTTCCGCGACATGACCGATCTGGCGAAGGAACTTCCGCACGAGGCCATCGACCGGGACATGATCCTCACCCATGTCACGCTCTACTGGCTGACCGGTACCGCCGGTTCGTCCGCCGCCCTCTACTTCGAGGAGGCGCGGGCCTGGGGCGAGGAGCAGGCGTCGGACGTACCGCTCGCCGTCTCCCTCTTCACCGTCCAGGACATCGCGCTGCGCCGGGACGAGGAGCGGATCAACAACGTGGTCCGCTGGAACGACCACGACCGGGGCGGGCACTTCGCCGCGATGGAGGCGCCGGACCTGCTGCTGGCGGACATCCGGGACTTCTTCTCCGCGTACCAGGTGCAGGACCGGGGGTGAGACCGGGCGGGAACGGGGTGGTTCCCGGAGCCGTACCGCTACGGCTCCGGGGCCGGCCGGTCACCCGGCCTACGGATGCTCGGGCGTGACGTAGTACGCGGCGAGTGCCTTCAGGGCCTCGTCCTCGTCGATCCGGCCGTCGCCGTCGGTGTCCAGGGCGTGGGCCGCCGCCGAAGCCGTCTCGGGCGGCACGCCCAGGACCTTCATGACCCGCTCCGCCGCCTTCGGGGTGATGCCGTCCCCGTCGGGATCGGCGACCGCGATCACCGCGTGCAGGAAGGGGCGGGCGATCTCGGCGAAGCGCTCCGGGTTGTCCCGCAGCCGCTTCACCGCGCCCGTCACGAACTCCTGACGGCTGACCCGCTGATCGCCGTCGACATCGGCGATCCCGGCCATGCCCTGCCAGAACGCCTCCGCGCCGATGTAGAGGGCCTGGCCCTTGTCGCAGCGGGGAGTGGTGGAGAACTCGGCGAGCAGCCGCGCCGCCGCACCGCTGAAGTCCTCACGGTCGATGTAGCCGTTGCCGTCCTGATCGAATGCGGCGAATCGAGACGCGATCTTGCGCTCGTACTCTGCGCTGTCCATGCCGGGAGCGTAAGGCCCCGGGAGGCTGACGCGTGCAACTACCCGCTAATTGACCCCGCGCGGGCGGAAAACGAACCCCCGGTGACGGGCCGGTGAACGGATCGCGCCGCCCCGGGGTGCGGAAACAGGCCCCGGCGGAGGGCCCCATTACCACCTCAACCCCCCTCCAGGGGCGCACTTGGCGCAAAGGGGCGTGCGTTGGCCGGTGCGCGCATTACATTCGTGGAGGCTCACGGGGGTAGGGGTACGACCGCGGACGGAACCGACCCGCCGGACCGGTCGGATGCCACCGCTTTGAGCCGCGGGACCGGTACGGCTCGACGGATCCGGCCGACGGCACGACAGCGACAGCGACAGCGACACAGTCCGTACGGGACACGAAACGGGACAGGTGGGGGGCCGGGACCGATGGCGAAGGAGACTCAGCCGCGCTGGGACCGCAGAATGCAGCAGCGGCTCACGCGCGGCGAGGCCGCGGCACTGGGTGAGCTGTACGACAGGTTCGCCACCCTCGTCCACAGCCTGGCCCACCGGGTGCTCGCCGACGACGAGGCCGCCGACCGGACCACCCGGGACGTCTTCGGCTACCTCTGGGAGAACCCCGGCGACTTCGATCCCCGGCAGGGCTCGATGCGCTCCTGGGTCGCCCGGGTGACCAACCGGATCGCCGTCGAGCGGCTGCGCAGGACCGGGGCCGCCGCCCTGGCCCGGGGCGCGGCCGGGACGACGGAGGAGTTGGAGGCGCGGGTCCGCCGGGCGTCGGCGGAGGCCAGGGCCGACTACATACGCACCTCGATGCCCGCCCCGCTCCGGCAGGCCCTGGAGCTGGCCTACTTCGAGCGGCGGAACTACCGTCAGACCGCCGCCGACCTCGGGGTGACCGAGGACGAGGCCCGGCGCAGGCTCCGGCTCGGACTGCAACTGCTGTCGACCGCCCACACCCGCCCGGCGGACGGCGGCGGCTCGCCCCCCGGGCACGGACGCTCGCTGTGACCGGGGCGGCGGAGAGCGACGACGAACCCGAGGAGGTACTGGGGGCACCGCGGATACCCGGGCCCAGGCGGCCCGGGGAGACGCCCGGCCGCCGCAGGGCACCCGACGAGACGGCGGTGCCCCGACCGAGAGACAGCCCGGAGCCGTACCCGTACCGCGCGTACGGCACTCCGCCAGCCGACCACCCGGCCGAGGCCGATATGCCCCACACATCCCACCTGCCCACCGATGACGGCGGCGCCGACGCGCTCGGCCACGACGTTCTGAGGTCCCTGCTCGGCGCCTGGGCCCTGGCCGTCTGCTCCGCCGGGGAGACCGCGGCCGTCGAAGCCCATCTCACCGACTGCGGTTCCTGCGCCGACGAGGCGCGGCGGCTGCGCGGCGCCGTCGAACTCCTCCACACCGAACGCGATCTCGACCTGCCCGCGTCCCTGCGGACCCGGGTCCTGGACAACTGCCTGGTCCGCCGCCCGCCCCGGATCCCGCTGCCGGACTGGGCCGCTCCGTACGACGCCGAGACCGCCAGGCTCGACGCGCTGCTGCGGGACATAGGCGAACGGGACTGGCACGCGCCGGTACCGCTGCGCTGGTTCGACGGGCGGCGCGCGGTCGGGCAGACCACCACCGTCAGCCGGGTCATCGGACATCTGATGGGCGTCGACGGCCTGGTGGCGGGCGCGCTGGGACTGGACGACCCGGTCGGCCGGGAGGCGCCGAGGATGCCGACGGAGCGGACCGAGAAGTTCTGGCGGGCCGAGTCCCGGCCCACCGGCAGCGGGATCCACACGGCCTGGCGCGACCAGAGCCATGTCCTGCTCCGTACGGTCTCCTTCGCCGGACCCGGCTCCGCCGATCTGTCCGTCTCGTACGGCGACTTCTCCCTCCCGCTCCGCGACGCCATGATCGACCGCGCGTTCGAGTGCTGGATCCACGCCGACGACATCGCGGGCGCGGTGGCGTATCCGTACGATCCGCCGCGCGGCGCGCATCTCAACCGGATGATCGATCTGGCCGCCCGGCTGCTGCCCGCGGCGCTCGCGGACCGGCGCAGGGCGGGACTCGCAGGACCGATCCGCCAGCTGGTGACGGCGGGCTCACCCGGGCGTTCGGTCCATCTGGAGGTGGAGGGCGCGGGCGGCGGCGACTGGTACATCGCCCTGGACTCCCCGGCGGCGCTGGGGTCGCCCGAGCTCACCGTGGCGCAGGTGGTGCTGGAGGCGGCGGAGTTCTGCAAGCTGGTCGCCGGGCACGTACCGCCGGAGGAAGCGGCGGCGGGTCAGGACGGCGACCGGGAGGCGATCCGGGACGTTCTTTTCGCGGCGGCGTCGCTGAGCAGGCTCTGAGCATGCTCTGAGCCGGGGGCGTACGGAGGCGGATGGGCGGCGCTCACGGAGCCGTAGACGCCCCGTACGGATCCGCACGCCGTCAGTTGAAGACGACCGTACGGTGCCCGTTGAGCAGGATCCGGTGCTCCGCGTGCCACTTGACCGCACGCGCCAGCGCCTGGCACTCCACATCGCGGCCGATGGCGACGAGCTGGTCCGGGGTGACCTCGTGGCCGACCCGCTCCACCTCCTGCTCGATGATCGGGCCCTCGTCCAGGTCGGCGGTGACGTAGTGCGCGGTCGCGCCGATCAGCTTCACCCCGCGGGCATGCGCCTGGTGGTACGGCTTGGCGCCCTTGAAGCTCGGCAGGAAGGAGTGGTGGATATTGATGATCCGGCCGCTGAGCTGCTTGCAGAGGTCGTCCGAGAGGACCTGCATATAGCGGGCCAGGACCACCAGGTCGACGTCCTCCCGCCGGACCAGCTCCAGCAGCTCGGCCTCGGCCTCCGCCTTGTTGTCCCGGGTGACCGGAATGTGGTGGAAGGGGATCTGGTACGAGCCCACCAGCTCGGCGAATTCCGTGTGGTTGGAGACCACGGCGACGATCTCCACCGGCAGGGCGCCGATCCTCGACCGGAAGAGCAGATCGTTGAGGCAGTGACCGAACTTGCTGACCATGAGGACGATCCGCATGGGCTCGGAGGCCCCGTGGATCTGCCAGTCCATCTGGAAGGCGTCGCCGACGGCGGCGAAGCCGGCCCGCAGCTTCTCCACGGTCACCGGCTCCTCGGCGGAGAACTGGACGCGCATGAAGAAGAGACCCGTGTCCTGGTCGCCGAACTGCCGGCTGTCCTCGATATTGCAGCCGGTGATGAAGAGATAACTCGACACGGCGTGCACGATGCCCTGCTTGTCCGGGCAGGAGAGCGTCAGGACGTACTGTTCGGTCATCCTCGTAGGGTGCCATATCACGGGTCGCGCGAGGGGTGATCGTCCGCTGACCGGACGGGCCGGGCGGGCGTCGGGCGGCAGGGCCGTAACGCAGGTCACAGCCGTCCCGCAGGCCCCGCCGGGCGCCCACCCGGTCCGTTACGCGGCCCGGGTCATGATCCTCAGGACGTCCAGCGACTTCGGGGGCGTGTCCGGGTCCTCCCCGTCGTTCGACGCCAGCCGTACGTGCGCCTCACGCGCCGCGTAGACCGCCTCCGGCCAGCCGGGGTGCTCCAGATAGGCGGAGACCGGGGCGTCCGGGCCGACCTGATGCATGATCCGCAGCACCCGCAGGACCGCGAGATCCACCGCCGACGCCTCCGCGGCGTCCCGGAATATCGTCCCGACGTACTTCTCGGCGGACCAGTTGTCGAGCCAGGTGTCCTCGACCAGCCGGTAGACGGCATCGGTCACATCGCCGAAGCCCTCCCTCCCCGCGAGCCAGGTGTCCTGGTGGAAGGCGGGGTCGGAGAGCATGTGCAGCGCCGAGCGCACGTTGCTGCGCCAACGCCACCAGGGCATGTCATTGAGCGGCATACCGCCCATGGTGGAGGAGCGACGGGTGCGACGGGAAGGGGGATTCGGGGCGGGCTGCACACCTCCGATCGTACGTTCACCGGACGATCGGGCCGCCCGGGGCCCCGGCGGGGGCGATCCGCGGAGTTCACCGGCCCGCCATCTCGTGGCCGACACCACACACACCGCCGTTACCTCGGTGGCGGAAACGTGACGGCCCATGACGGATACCAGGCGACATCCCCGTCCGGGCGGCGCGCGTACCGGCTCGGCGGTGATCACGGCCGTCGTGGGCGCCCTGCTCGTCACCGGCTGCGGGCGGCTCCCCGGCATCGGCGGCGGCTCCCCCGAACCGGTCACCGTGATGACCTTCGCCCCCGAGAACACCGACGCGACCAACATGCCCGGTATGCCCGCGATGGCGAAGGCGTACGAACGCTGGGCCAACGCCACCGGCGGCATCGACGGCCACCGGCTCCGCGTGATCACCTGCAACGAGGGCAATACGCCCGCCGGAGCGTCCGAATGCGCCCGCCGGGCCGTCGACGAGGGCGTCGACGCCGTCGTCGGCTCGTACAGCCAGCACGGCGGCGCCTTCATGGCCCCCCTGGAAGCCGCCGCGATCCCCTTCATCGGCGGCTACGGCCTCGCCGAGGAGGAGTTCACCTCCTACGTCTCCTACCCCGTCAACGGCGGCCAGGCGGCGCTCCTCGCCGGACAGGGCCTCCAGCTCGCCGAAGCCTGCCGCGAGGTCGCCATCGTCCGCCCCGACTCCGCCGCGGGCGACCGGCTCCCCCGGCTCCTCGGCGCGGGGCTCGCCCACGGCGACCACGACGCCCCCGCCGACGTCCTCGCGCCGGACAACGCCTCCGACTACACCCGCGAGGCCCGGAAGGCACGGGCGGCCGTCGGCGCCGAGACCCGTACCGGAATCGGCACCCGGGCCGGGAACGGCGACCGGCCCGGCTGTGTCACCGCCGCACTCGGGGAACGCACCGAGACCTTCGTCGACTCCTACCGCCGACTCCCCGACGACGGACGCGAGATCAGGTTCTCCTCGGTCACCGGCAGCGTCGGCCAGTCCCTGATCAACCGCACCGGCGGCCGGGACGGCCCGTACGAAGGCGCGTTCGTCACCGGCTGGTACCCCGGCAGCGACGACAGCCGGTGGAACCTCATGAAAGAGGTCGTCGGCGAGCACGCCTTCGGCGACAACCGGATCGACCCCACGGACTCGGGCGTCCAGACCACCTGGATCGCATTCTCCGTACTGAACTCCGCGATCCGCGCCGTCGACTCCGACGAGATCACGTCCCGCAAGCTGATCCGGGCCCTGGACGGCGGCCTCGCGGTCTCCACCGGGGGACTCACCCCCACACTCCGCTGGAAATACGGCGACCAGGAAGGCATCCCCGGCTACCCCAGGGCCGTCAACAGCTCGGTCACCTTCCACGTCGTACGGGACGGCAGACTGACCTCCCAGCAGCGGGCGTCCGCGCGGGTCTCGGAGGTGCTGGCGTACACACCCCGCTGACGCGTCTCCGGGGACCGCCGGGGGTTCTCAGAGCTGCTCGGCGCGGCGCGACGTCAGATCGAAGTCCTTCGCGATCGCGTTCCACATCCCCGACGCCTGCCGCTTCGCCGCCGTCGCGTCACCACTCGCCCGATTGCCCTCCACGGCACGCTTCGTGGACCGGGCCCGGCCGTCCTGGCAGCCCTTCTTGCCGTTCTTGACCTGCTCGGCCCAGGCCGCGTAGTGGTCGTCCGCGGCGGCCGACGAATTCCACGCCCGGATCAGCGACGCCGTCAACTCCCCGTTCCGCGGCAGCTTGTCCACCGGCAGGGACTGCAACCGGGCCACCATCGTCCGGCGCTGCTCGGCGGCGGAACGCAGATCCGACGCGGCCTGATCCAGATTCGTACACTTCCGGATATTCGCCACGGAACGCACCACGGCGGCACGGCTGCTGTTGCTGTCCGCGAGAAGCCTGTCCAACGCCTCGGCCTGCGGGTAGGCCGGATGGTTCTTCTTCTCGGCGTCGTCCTCCTCGTCCTCGTCCGGATCCGCCGACGCGGACGGCGACGGGGACTCCTTCGGGGACGGGGAGGCCGCGGGCTCCTTCGACCGCTCCGGCGCGCCGCTCGCGGAATCTGCGGCCACCGGCGACGACGGCTTGTCGTCCCCGTCGCCGTCACCGCCGTAGATCGCGGCGCTCAGGCCCAGACCGAGTACGGCACAGCCGACGATCACGGCGCCCATCACCGCGTACTGCGACGTCTTACGCCGCGCCTCCCGCTCCTCCGCGCGCTCCGGGCGCTCGCCCTGCCGGAACAGATTGTCGAACTCGCCCGGCACGGGGGCCATGAGCCGGGTATCGGCGTGGCCGGGCGGAGCCTGGCGGGGCGCGGTGATGCCGAGATTGGTGGTCGGCGGGTCCTCCGGGACGGGGGCGGGGACGGGCGGGAGGACGGTGGTGGCGTCCGCGTCGCCCTGCGGGTGGCCTCGGGTCGGGACGGGCGGAAGGAACGTGGTGGCGTCCATCGCGCCGGGCGGCGTCTGCTCCGGGGGCAGGGGTATGTGCGCGCCGGGGGGCGGCGGGCCCCAGGGCTGCCCCGTCGCGGGCGTATCGGGTATCCAGGGGTCACCCTCACGAGGCGGCTGCGCCCCGGATCCGGGCCCGTACCCGTTTCCGCGGTCGCCGCCGCCTGCGCCTGCGCTGTGCGTCACCGGAACCTCCGTCCAAGCCGCGCGGGTCTCTCCAAACCCCTCAATCTATCGCGCCCCCGCGCGGGGCACCCTCCGGGCAGGGATAGAGCCGCCCCCGGAGGAGTTCCGACCGCGCGCCGTCGTGGGCTTGTCTCGCAGTTCCCCGAGCCCCTGGTTGCCCTCCTCATCGCCCTCGGGATGGGGGCGCCCTCCGGGCAGGGAGTAGTGCCTCCGCCGGTGGTGTTCCGACCGCGCGCCGTCGTGGGCTCGTCTCGCAGTTCCCCGAGCCCCTGGTTGCCCTCCTCATCGCCCTCGGGATGGGGGCGCCCTCCGGGCCGGATAGGTAGTGCCTCCACAGGAAGTGTTCCGACCGCGCGCCGTCGTGGGCCGTTCGCGCAGTTCCCCGCGCCCCTAACCACCTCCCCCTCGCCGACCTCGTAAAGGAGGACGGGCCCCGTCAGGGGCGCGGGGAACTGCGCGACCAGCCAGCCACCGGCCAGCGGGTGGACCACCAACCCCAGGCGGCACCGTTCCCCTCCCCGGGACGGGCTCCAGCCCCAGGAGACATGACCAGTCGGCGTGGTCGGGGGGTGCGGGGTCGCCCCCTGGGGGTCCCCCCAAAGGCAGCTTTGGGGGAGGACGGCGGACAAGAAACGGGGCTCCTAAAGAAGACCCTCACTTCCGCCGTCCGTGAGGAGGTGAGCCCGGAGGCCACCGACCCTCCCGACACTGCACAAGACCGCCCGCATACCGCTGGAGCAACGGTCACATCTCCCTCAGCCCCGCCGGCGCCTGAGGCGCGAACGGCCCCGCCTGGCCACAGGCAACCCCGGCACCAGGCGCCCGGGGCGCGAGGCCAAGCGACCCGCCTGGCACAGGCAACCCGAGCGCGAAGGGCCCCCGGCACCAGGAACCCCACAGCGGGAGGCGCCCCCGCGGGAGGCGCTACCGCGTCAGGTCCGCGAGGCGCGACAAGTCGTCGCGTACCGAAGCCCGCTCCTCCGGCGACAGCGTCACCTCGGCCGCCCGCGCCAGCGTCCGCCGCGCCAGGTCGTCGTCGCCCTGCCGGTGGGCGATGTCGCCGCGCAGGATCAGGAGCCGCAGCAGTTGTACGGGGGTCGGTTTCCGGTCGTCGCGGGCGAGTGCGCGGTCCACCATCCGGGCCGCGCCGGGCAGGTCTTCTTTGGAGTCGGCGAAGAGGATCGCGAGATGCAGCGCCCGTTCGAAGGTCTCTTTCGGGGCGGGCCCGATCGTGCCGTCGGTGTCTTCGGCGCCGGTCAGCTGTCCGATCCGGATGCTGTTCCCGGTGGGGTCGGTCATCAGGAACTGCCGTACCCCGTAGGGCATGTCTTTGAGGGGCCCGATCCGGGGCAGCCCCCGGGTCGGTATCCGGCCGTATGCCGATTTCAGGCCTGTCCGGAAGGCGGTGTGGAGTTCTTCCACGTCGTCGGTGAGGACGTAGCAGCCGGAGTACGAGGCGGCCGGGTCGTACTCCTTCATGCCGAAGAACTGCAGCTCGACGGTGCCGCGTTCGACCACGGCGTAGGGGTAGGGGCTGCGCTGGCGGAGGGTCGTCTCGAAGCCCAGGGCTTCGTAGAAGGCGACGACGTCGTCCATGAGGGTGGTTTGACACGGGAGGAGCGGGATGGTCGTCTCGGTCATGATGGCAGGGTATTCAAAATTGAGTACTCTAGTCAAAGTTGATGTCTCCCGTCCGGCGGGGGACGGGAAAGAGGTGGCCCCGTCATGTCCGCGATCCGGCTGCTCGTCCTCGGCTCCGTGCGCCAGCACGGCCGGGCCCACGGCTATCAGGTCCGCAACGACCTGGAGTACTGGGGCGCCCACGAGTGGTCCAATGCCAAGCCCGGCTCGATCTACCACGCGCTCAAGCAGATGGCGAAGCAGGGACTGCTGATCGCCCACGAGGTGGCGCCGTCGACGGCGGGCGGCCCGCCGAGGGTCGAGTACGAGATCACCGAGGAGGGCTCGACGGAGTTCTTCGCCCTGCTCAGGGAGTCGCTGACCGGCTGGGACCAGAAGATGGACTCCCTCTCCGCCGGGCTCGGCTTCATGGTCGAGCTGGAGCGTGCCGAGGTGGTCGCTCTGCTGCGGGAGCGGATCGCCCAGATGGAGGGCTGGCGCTCCTCGGTGACCGAGTACTACGACCCGGAGCGGGGGCCCGCCCAGTTCGGGCATATCGGCGAGATCATGCATCTCTGGCTCTCCTCGGCCGACTTCGGCAAGGAGTGGACCCTCGATTTGATCCGCCGGATCGAGGAGGGCGCGTACACCTTCGCGGGCGAGGGGGAGCCGTTCCGGGGGGTGCTGCTGGAGGGCGAGGAGAACCCGTACGCGACCGGCGTCCCGCACAAGGGCGACGCCGAATAGCCGGGCCGGGCCGGGCCGCCAGGCGCCCCGCCCCGTGGCCGCGGGCAATGCTATTCAAGTTTGACCAATCACTCCGGCTGTGCTTTCCTCCCTCCTGCTGGTCAATTTTGACTACACGCTTCGGAAGGGGCCGCGCATGCCGGAACACGTGATCGCACTCGACGGCGTACGGAAGGTCTACGGCGCCAAGGCGGCGCTCGACGGTCTCGATCTGGCCGTTGCCGAGGGCACCGTCCATGCCGTGCTCGGGCCCAACGGCGCGGGCAAGACCACCGCGGTCCGGGTGATGTCCACCCTGCTCAGGGCGGACGCGGGCGAGGTCAGGGTGGCCGGGTACGACGTCCGGACCGACCCGGCCGAGGTCCGCCGCAGAATCGGCCTGCTGGGCCAGCACGCGGCGCTGGACGAGGAGTTGGGCGGCTGGCAGAACCTGGAGATGTTCGGCCGTCTCCACCACCTCGGCGCCCGCTCCGCCCGGGCCAGGGCCGATGAACTGCTGGCCCGCTTCGACCTGGCCGACACCGGGCCGAGGGCCGTGAAGAAGTACAGCGGCGGCATGCGGCGACGGCTCGACCTGGCCGCGTCGCTGATCACCGAACCGGCCGTGCTCTTCCTGGACGAGCCCACCACCGGGCTCGACCCCCGGGGCCGTACGGAGGTCTGGGAGGCGGTGCGCTCCCTCGTCGGCGGCGGTACGACGGTCCTGCTGACCACCCAGTATCTGGAGGAGGCGGACCAGCTCGCCGACCGGATCTCAGTGGTCGACCGGGGCCGGGTCGTCGCCGAGGGCAGCGCCGACCGGCTCAAGGCCGACCTGGGCGCCGACCGGATCGACATCGTGCTCCGCGACGCCGCCGACCTGGCCCGGCTCGCGCCCCTGCTGCCGTTCGGCGGGGAGGCGGCCATCGACCCGGACCGGCGGCTGCTCAGCGCGCCCGTCGCGGACCGGATGGCCGCGCTCACCGAGACCGTACGGGCGCTGCGGGAGGCGTCGGTCGAGGCGGAGGACATCGCCGTCCGCCGCCCCACCCTCGACGAGGTGTTCCTCCATCTGACCGGTGACGGCCCCGCGCGGGACGCGCGGGAGACCCGGACTTTGCCGGGCACGGACCCCCGGACCTCGCAGGACTCCCCGACCGTGAAGGAGACCGTATGACGACCGCGACCCTCTTCCTCTCCGACGCCTGGACGATGACCCGCCGCGAACTCGCCCACTGGGCGCGGATGCCGTGGAAGGTCGTGATCGCGATCGCCTTCCCGGTGATGCTGCTGCTGATGTTCGGCTATCTCCTCGGCGGCGGCCGGGGGATCGAGGGCGACTATCTGAGCTATCTGATGCCCGGAATGCTGGCCCTGACCATGGCGTTCGGCCTGGAATCGACGATGACGGCGGTCACCCAGGACCTCAACAAGGGCGTGATCGACCGGTTCCGCTCGCTGCCGATGGCCGACTCCGCCGTACTCGTCGGCCGGAGCGCCGCCGACCTGCTGGAGTCCGCCGTCTCCCTGCTGGTGATGACGGGGACCGGCCTCGCCCTCGGCTGGCGCTGGGACGGCGGCGCGGCCGGGTTCGCGGCGGCAGCCGGGCTGCTTCTGCTGCTGCGGTTCTCGATGCTCTGGATCGGCATCTACCTGGCGATGGTCGCCGGGCGGACCGAGCTGGTGACGGCGGTCCAGATCCTGATCTGGCCGGTCGCCTTTCTCTCCACCGCCTTCGCGATCCCGACGGAGATGCCGGACTGGCTCGGCGCGGCCGTGGAATGGAACCCGCTCTCCGCGACGGCGACGGCCGCCCGCGACCTGGCCGGTCTCGACACCGGCGGCTCCTGGGCGGCGGACCACGCGGCACTGCTCGCCGTGGGGTGGCCGCTGGTCCTGCTGGCGGTCTTCTTCCCGCTCGCGGTGAACCGCTTCCGTGGGCTGAGCGGCTGACCCCGGGCCTCCGGCGGCCCCGGTGACACGGGGTCCCACCTGCGCGGATACGGGACGGCTGGCCTATCGTGACCCCCGGAACGGCACCTTCGGGGGACATGGGGGCGGATATGGAGGAGTTGTACCGGGCGGCCGCGCGCGGTGCGGGCTGGGCGGCGCGGGGAGCCGTACGGCTCTGGGAGGCCGTCGGACCGACCCCGGACGAGGAACGCGACCCGACCCGGCGGAAGGAACGGCTCCGCCATCCGGACCGGCAGCGGCCCCTCACGGCGGAACAACTCGCCGAAGCCGAGACGGAGCTGGGGATCGCGCTCCCGGCCGAATACCGCGCGTTCCTCCTCGACCCGCCGAAGGAAGGCGGCCCCGAGGAAGGCGGCCCGGTCAACCCGCTGACCCGGACGGCGGACGGCTGGCGCTGGCGTACCGAGTACACGATCGCCTACGACTCCCTCGCCACCGACTTCCCGCACCCCGACTCCTACACCGCCGAGGACGCCGCCCTCGACGCCCGGGAGCCGCGCCAGACCGACTTCCCCGACCCGGCCGCCTTCGACACGGCGTACATCGCCTGGGAGCGGGAGGCGGAGGCGTTCGAAGCGGCCAAGACGGCGGGCGCGGTGGTGCTCCGCGACGGGGGCTGCGGCTTCTCGACCCTGCTGGCCGTCTCAGGCCCGCTGGCCGGAACCATGTGGTTCGACGCCCGCGCGACCTGCGACCGCATCCTCCCCCTGAAGAAGGACGCCGCTCCGGGCACGTTCGCTGAGTGGCTGGCGGGAGAGACTCCGCCTGACCCGTGGTGACGCCGCGCGTGTCGTCTTGACCCTCCGCCCAGCCGGCCGGGCGTTGTCGGCGGCCTGCGGCCCGCCCGTGGCTTGTCTCGCAGTTCCCCGAGCCCCTGGTTGCCCTCCTGACCGCCCTTGGTAAGAGGCGGCCCCTCTTACCAAGGGAGGGCCTCCCCCTCTGGTTCGGTAAGGGTGGAGAGCATTCAGGGGTGCGGGGAACTGCGAGACAAGCCACCGACGGAGCGCGGTCGCCCGACGACATTCGCCCGGCTGGGCGGAGGGCGCGGGCCCCACCCGGAGGGCCGAGGCGCTGGGGGTCCCCCCATTGCCGAAGGCATAGGGGGCGGAACCGCGCGACAAGCCACCGACCGCGCGCGGTCGCCCGACAAGCTCGCCCCGCCGGGCGGAGGGCGCGGGCCTCACCCGGAGAGCCGAGGCGCTGAGGTTCCCCCCCCAGAAAGGCCCTCAACGTGGCGAGGCGCCGCAGGCTAGTGGTGGAAGGCCGTCGCCTTCGCCTGGTCCCTCGTCAGCGGGCCCGACTGCTCCCGCAGCTCCGGCAGCAGCCGGTCCAGGTCTTCCATCAGCAGCTCCGCCAGGTCCGCCGAGAAGCCGTTGCGGCAGACGATCCGCAGTACCGACAGGTCTTCCCGGTTCTTCGGGAAGGTGTACGCGGGTACCAGCCAGCCGGACTCCCGCAGCCGCCGCGCGACGTCGAAGACGTCGAACGCGGTGACGTCCGGCGCGGTCGTCACCGCGAAGACCGGCAGTTCGTTGCCGTGTGTCAGCAGCCGGAAGTCGTCGTACGCGCCGATTCTCGCGGCCAGCCCGGTGGCGATGTCGCGGGCCGAGCGCTGGACCGCGCGGTAGCCGTCCCGGCCCAGCCGGAGGAAGGTGTAGTACTGGGCCGCGACCTGCGCGCCGGGCCGGGAGAAGTTCAGGGCGAAGGTCGGCATGTCCCCGCCGAGGTAGTTGACCCGGAAGACCAGTTCCTCCGGCAGTTCGGCGGCCGACCGCCACAGCGCCCAGCCCACTCCCGGATAGACCAGCCCGTATTTGTGTCCGGAGGTGTTGATGGAGGAGACCCTCGGCAGCCGGAAGTCCCACACCAGGTCCTCGTCGAGGAACGGCGCCACCATCGCCCCCGACGCGCCGTCGACGTGGACGGGGACGTCGAGCCCGGTCCGCCGCTGGAGTTCGTCGAGGGCCGCGCAGATCTCGGCCACCGGCTCGTACGATCCGTCGAAGGTCGAGCCGAGTACGGTGACGACGCCGATCGTGTTCTCGTCGCAGAGTTCGGCCGCGGCCTCCGGGTCGAGATGGAACCGCTCGCCCTCCATCGGTACGAGCCGCGGCTCGACCTCCCAGAAGGCGCAGAACTTCTCCCAGCAGACCTGCACATTGACGCCCATCACCAGATTGGGCCGGACCGAGGCCGGATAGCGGTCGGTATTCCGTTTCGCCCAGCGCCGTTTCAGCGCCATCCCCGCCAGCATGCACGCCTCGCTCGATCCCGTCGTGGAGCAGCCGACGACGGCGGCCGGGTCCGGCGCGTGCCACAGGTCCGCGAGCATCGCCACGCACCGCCGTTCCAGTTCGGCGGTGCGCGGGTACTCGTCTTTGTCGATCATGTTCTTGTCCCGGCACTCGTCCATCAGCACCCCCGCCTGGGGCTCCATCCAGGTGGTGACGAAGGTGGCGAGGTTGAGCCGTGAGTTGCCGTCGAGCATCAGCTCGTCGTGGACCAGGCGGTACGCCGTCGTCGGCGGCAGCGGCCCGTCCGGCAGCCGGTGCGTGGGCGGCGCCTCGTCCATTCCGCTGACCGGGTTGGCCTCCCCGTAGAACGGGTTGAGGGAGAGCGCGCGCCGCCGCCGTTCCTTCGGCGAGTCACCGCTGTGGGTATCCGTGCCCTGGTGGAGTGGCATCCGTCTTCGCCGCCTTCTCTCGGATCCAGCCGGAGTCAGATGTCGAGGGGTTCGATGATCACGGCCGTGCCGTACGCACAGACCTCCGTCCCCACGTCCGCCGCCTCCGTGACGTCGAACCGGAACATCAGCACCGCGTTGGCGCCCCGCGCCCTGGCCTGCTCCACCAGCCGTTCCATCGCCTGGTTCCGGGTCTCGACCAGCGTCTTGGTCAGCCCCTTCAGCTCGCCGCCGATCATCGACTTCAGTCCGGCGCCGATCTGGCTGCCCAGATGGCGGGAGCGGACGGTCAGCCCGAAGACCTCGCCGATGACCTGGCGTACCCGATAGCCGGGTACGTCGTTCGTGGTCACGACGAGGACGTCCGACTGGGGGGTCTGTCCGCCGCCGTAGTCCGCGATGCCCATCCGCTCAGCCCTTCCGCTCGATGACCCGGCCGTCGGTTCCGGCGGCGCGGCCGGTGGTGTGACCGGCGGCCCCGGTGACCCGGCGGCCCGGCCAGTCCGTACCGGTGTGCGATCGGTGTACGACCGGTGTCCACCTGTGTTCGACGGAATGGTTCTCCCGTGTCACACCAGCTTTGCCGGGCGGCGGGAGGTGTGCATCCTGGGAGGGCCGCAGGAACACCGGACCGGGTACGGACTCGCCCGTCAGGGCTCGTCAGGGCCCGTAAGAGCTTGTACGGCTCGTACGAGGGTGTCGGCGCGGGTGGTCCCGGTACGGCTCCCGTCCGGTACCGCGCCCGCCGCCCCCGCGCCCGCCCGCTCCGGTACGCACGCCCGTCCCTCACCTCCGACGACTCGTACAGGAGCCAGGACCTCGTGACCAACCTCGCGCTCGGACCGAGCTGGCTCGACCCGGACTATCTGATCGGCACCTTCGGACTGATCGGCGTGCTGCTGATCGTCTTCGCCGAGTCCGGCCTCCTCATCGGCTTCTTCCTGCCGGGCGACTCCCTGCTCTTCACCACCGGACTCCTGGTGACCAGCGGCAAGCTGGACACCCTGCCGCTGTGGGCGGTCTGCGCCCTGATCGTGCTGGCGGCCGTCGCGGGCGACCAGGTCGGCTATCTCTTCGGCCGCAAGGTGGGCCCGGCGCTCTTCAAGCGCCCCGACTCCCGGTTCTTCAAACAGGAGAACGTGGAGAAGGCGCATGACTTCTTCGCCAAGTACGGGCCGAAGTCGCTGGTCCTGGCCCGCTTCGTGCCCATCGTGCGGACATTCACCCCGATCGTCGCGGGCGTCAGCCGGATGAACTACCGCTCCTTCATCACCTACAACATCGTCGGCGGGGTCCTCTGGGGCGCCGGAGTGACGCTGCTGGGCGCGGCCCTCGGCAATGTGAGGCTCGTCCACGAGAACATCGAGGCGATCCTGATCCTGATCGTGGTGATCTCGGTCCTGCCGATCGTGGTGGAGCTGCTCCGGGCCCGTAAGCACCGTGTCGGCCGGTCGGGTGACGCGCCCCAGGAGACCGGCCCCGGCACACCCGGCGACGCGTCGTCGCACCGGGGCCGCCACGCGAAGCGCTGACCCCCGTACGGTACGGGGCCGCCCGGCGCGACAGCCCGTACATCCCGTACGACCGTCGGGAGGCGACCAGGCGCCCTAGAAGCCCCTCGTCCGCTTCGCCGCCCGGCGGCGGAACGCGGGTACGGGCAGCGCGCCCGCGACCGACGGCACCCGCAGGAACAGCCGGGAGATCTCCCCGCCCAGGTTCACCCCGATCGCGATCGCCAGCGCCAGCGCCGCCGCCTTCGACAGCGACGCCAGCCCGGCGTTCAGCTCCCCGCGCGCCATCGACAGCAGGGCGAAGTAGGTGGCGCTACCGGGGAGCAGGGGCCCGATCGCGGCCGTGATGTACGGCAGCGCCGACGCGTGCTGATACCGCGACAGCATCTGCCCGAACAACCCCACCAGCCCGGCCGCGATCGCCGTCGCCGCCACCGGATTGATCTCCGCGGTCAGCGCCAGCGCCCCGTAGACCGACCAGGCCACCCCGCCGTTCAGGGTGACCAGCAGTACGGTGTCGCGGTCCTGCTGGAGCAGGATCGCGAAGCAGAACGACAGCCCCATCGCCGCCAGCAGTTGCACCTCGGGCCGCTCCACCGGATGGAGCACCGTCTCCGGCGTCAGCGCCGCGCCCAGCCCGATCCCCAGATACAGCACGCTCAGTACGCCCGCGACGATCCCGACGACCAGATACCCGACCTCCAGCAGCCGGGCGGCGGCCGTGATGTAGAACCCGGTCAGCCCGTCCTGCACCCCCGCGACCAGCGCCCGCCCCGGGATCAGGGCGAACAGGCCACCCGTGATCACCGCGGACGCCCGGACGTCGAGCGGGGAGAGCGAGAGCGCCACACCCATCGCGGCCGGGGCCGTCGCGGCGGCCACGAACTGGTAGAACTCCGGCAGTCCGCGCCCCGCGCAGAGCCAGGCCAGCCGGTCGCCGAGCATCGCCGAGACCGCCGCCGCCGCGAAGACCAGGAACCCACCGCCGACCAGGACGGACGCGGAACCGGCCAGCAGCCCGGCCGCCACCGTCAGCGCCCAGCCGGGGAAGGGGTGCCGGTTCCGGCGGATCTCCGCCAGCCTGCGGTACGCCTCCTCCAGCGACACCTCCGTATCGGGCGTACTGATGTCGTGCACCAGCCGGAAGACGGCCGCGAGCCGGGTGTAGTCCGTACCCCGGCGGCGTACCGTCCGGTTCGCCGTCACCGGATCGTCCACCAGGGACGGCTGATACGTGATCGACAGCAGGGTGAAGGTGACGGTGGGCTCGCAGCGGTCGAGCCCGTACGAACGCGAGATCGCGAACATCGCCGCCTCGACGTCCTCGGCGCCCTCGCCGCCCGCGAGCAGCAGCTCGCCGATCCGGAGCGTCAGGTCGAGCACCCGGGGCACGGCAGGGCCCGTCTCCTCGTCGTGCCGCTGTACGACCTCCGGTACCGGCCGCTCCCCGACCGGCATCCGGAGCATCGCCCGCATCCGGTCCTGCCAGGGGGCGTCCTTGGTCAGAACGACCTTGGGCACGCCGTCGGAGGGGGTGAAGGCGGTCGGGGAACTACGGGCCCGATAGGTCGCGGGCGTCGCGAAGGCGGAACCTTCCTGCTCCGGCTGTACGGGCTCCACGACCCCGTCGGGGACGGCGAACTCGGAGGTCGGCTGATCCTCCTCGACGGCCTCGGGCGGGGCGATGCCGTCGGGGACCGCGAACTCGGACGAGGGGTGCTCGTCGGCGGGCGGCGGGGCGTCGGCCGGGGGCCGGGAGCGGTAGGCATCGGCGCCGGACTTGCCGCCCGCGCCGCCGCGGCTTCCGTTGTCGTCGCCCGTACCGCCTGTGCCGCCTGACACCGGGCCCCTCCCTTCCTGCCGAGTCGATCACGTCCGTCGCGATCAGTATGTGCGGGTAGCGCGTACCCGACGACCCCGAGCCCCACGCCTTTCCCCTCCGGGGTCTCAGGGGGGCCGGGCCGCGCCCGGCGCCCTGAGCTTGTTCGCGGTCTGCGGACCGTGGCTGGCTGGTCTCGCAGTTCCCGAGCCCCTAAACGCTCTCCGTCTCGCCGCCCCTGGAAATGGGCACCGTCTTTGGGAAGGGGCCGGTCGCTTTCCCAGGGCTTTGAGGAGGGCAACCTAGGGGCGCGGGGAACTGCGCGACCAGCCACCCACCGGGCGCGGTCGCCCGACAACATCCGCCCGGCCGGGCGGATGGCGCGGGCCTCACCCGATGGGCCAAGGCGCTGGGGGTCCCCCCGTCGCCGAAGGCACAGGGGGAGGAACTGCGCGACAAGCCACCGACGGCGCGAGGTCGCCCGACAACATCCGCCCCGCCGGGCGCACGGCGTGGGCCTCGGCCGGAGGGCAGGGCGCTCCGGGGGCCGGGCCTCCGGAGACGTACCGCCGTCGCCCCCCCCGGGCCGGGCAGCAGGACGGGCGGGACACCGGCATGGTGTCCCGCCCGTACCGACGGGGCGCGGGCCCCGAGAAGAGGCCCGGTACCGCGTCAGTGCCCGCCGTGCGCCTCGAAGCGCTTGTACGACGCCTCGATCTCCGCCTCCGCCTCCGTGCGGCCGACCCAGTCCGCGCCTTCGACGGACTTGCCGGGCTCCAGGTCCTTGTAGACCTCGAAGAAGTGCTGGATCTCCAGGCGGTCGAACTCGGAGACGTGGTGGATGTCGCGGAGGTGCTCGACCCGCGGGTCGGACGCGGGGACGCAGAGCAGCTTGTCGTCGCCGCCGGCCTCGTCCGTCATCCGGAACATGCCGATCGCGCGGCACTTGATCAGGCAGCCGGGGAAGGTCGGCTCGTCCAGGATGACCAGCGCGTCCAGCGGGTCGCCGTCCTCGCCGAGGGTGTTCTCGACGAAGCCGTAGTCGGCCGGGTAGCTGGTCGAGGTGAAGAGTCGGCGGTCCAGGCGGATGCGGCCCGTCTCGTGGTCGACCTCGTACTTGTTCCGCGAACCCTTCGGGATCTCGATAGTGACGTCGAACTCCACGGGTGGCTCCTCCATGATCAACACATATGTCAGGTACTTGGGTATTCAGGGTGGCGCTGCGCCCTCCCGGGGGGGTGAGCCCCGGACCCCCGGTCGGCCGTCTGTCGCCACCGTCCGGAGTGCCATGTTCGCGGCAAGACGCAGTTCTGGTGGTTAAGTGTCCCTCACGCAGGTGTGTGATCGCGAAAGGGGCTGGTACGAGGTGCCCGACATCCGAACGTGGCAGCTCGCGACGGGTGCCGCGGCCCTGGGACTGGCTCTGGCCGCGGGGACGGTCGTCGCCGCGGGACCGTGGGAATCCGGCCAGCGTACGGCGGAACGTGACCTGGCCGCCGCGGACCGCGCCGGAGGCGGTCGCGGCGGTGACGGCGGCCGGAGGCACCCCGGCGACGAACACGCACCCGCCCCCGCGCCCAGCGCCCTCCCCGTGCTGAAGGCGCTCGGCGCGTCCGCCGGAGCGGGCCGCGGCGAGGCGGCGGCGGAGGCCGGTGGCGCCGTACGAGCGGATGCGGAGCTGGCCCGCCGCCTGGAACCGCTGCTGCGCGATCCCGGCCTGGGGAAGCGGCCGGGGGTGTCGGTGGTGGAGTTGTCGACCGGGCGCGAGCTGTACGGCCGCGAACCCGGCCGGGCCGTCGTCCCCGCCTCCACGGTCAAGATCGCCACGGCCGCGGCGGCGCTGTCGGCGCTGGGCCCGTACCACCGGATCCCGACGACGGTCAGCGCGTCCCCGGACGGCCGGAAACTGACCCTCGTCGGCGGGGGTGACGCGACGCTCGACCGGAAGCGGCTGGCGACGCTCGCCGACCGTACGGCCGGGGATCTGCGCGGCCGGAAGGTACGGGCGGTGACGCTGGCGTACGACACCTCCGCCTATCGCGGCCCGGACCTGCACCCGATCGGTGTGAACCCGAACATCGCCCGGGTCACGCCGCTCATGGTCGACCAGGGCCGGACCGGCTCCGGGTCCGGCGGTCCGGGCGACCGGACCGCCGACCCGGCGGGGGAGGCGGCGCGGGCGTTCGGGGAGCTGCTGGAGGGCCGGGGTGTCGAGGTCACCGGCGACCCGGCGCCCGGCCGGCCCGGCAAGGGGGCGAAGCCGCTCGCCGAGGTGGTCTCGGCGCCGCTGTCGGCGCTGGTGGAACGGATGCTGACCCGCTCCGACAACGACATCGCGGAGTCCCTCGCCCGGCAGACCGCGATCGCGCTGGGGGAGGAGCCGAGCTTCGCGGGCGCGGGCCGGGCGGTGAAACGGCAGCTCGGCACGTTGAAGGTACCGCTCGCCGGGGCGCGGTTCGCCGACGGCAGCGGGCTGGACCGGCGGGGCCGGGTGGCGCCCCGGCTCCTGACGGCGCTGCTGGCCCGGGCGGCGGAACCCGTCCGGCCCGGACTGCGGCCGATCCTCACCGGCCTCCCGATCGGCGGCTTCACCGGCACCCTGGAGTCCCGGCTGACGGGGGACTCCCCTGTGGGCGGGGTGCTCCGGGCGAAGACGGGCACGCTGTCGGGCGTCAACGCGCTCTCGGGAACGGTGGCGACGCCGGAGGGCGGGCTGCTGGCCTTCGCGTTCCTGGCGACCGGCACCCCGTCCCCGACCGCGGCCCAACCGGCCCTCGACCGCCTCGCCACGGCCCTCACCCCGTGACACCGGCCCCCTCGGTCCCCCTGCGCCCGCGGCCCTGAACGCTCTCCCGAGCGCTGGCCCTGAAAAGGGCCCCACCCCTGGTAGGAGGGGCCGTTTCATTTCAAGGGCGATCAGAAGGGCAACCCGGGGGCGCGGGGAACTGCGCGACAGGCCACGGGCGGTCCGCGGGCCGCCGGCAACGCGCGGTCGCCGGGCGCGGCCCGGGTAGTGGACGGCGCCCCCAAGGGCCGAGGCGACGGGACCGCGCGGGGCGAGGGCGCCCCCGTCCGGCAGGGGCGGACGGCTCCGGGGCGAGCACGTACCGTTGACGCATGACGCGCATCGGTGGAACCGACATGGTCGACTGGAACCTCGCCGTGGCGACCGCGACCCGTTTCGTACGGCCCGGTCCCGACGTGAGCAGGGACGAGGCCCGGGCCGTCGTCGCCGAGCTCCGCCGGCACGCCAAGGCGTCCGAGGAGCACGTCCGGGGGTTCACCCGGATGATCCCGCTGAGCCATGAGCCCGAGGACACCCCCGTACTCGTGGTGGACCGGGCGGGCTGGGTCCGGGCGAACGTCGCCGGGTTCCGGCAGTTGCTGCGGCCGTTGCTGGAGAAGATGCAGGACCGCCGCCCCGGCGGCCCCACCGGCGCGGTGCTGGGCGCCGTCGGCGGCAAGGTGACGGGGGTGGAGCTGGGGATGCTGCTGTCGTTCCTGGCGTCCCGGGTGCTGGGCCAGTACGAGACGTTCGCCCCGCCGACCCGGGATCTGCCCGCGGGCAACGGCGGCGGCAGGCTGCTCCTGGTGGCGCCGAACATCGTTCATGTGGAGCGGGAGCTGGAGGTCGATCCGCACGATTTCCGGCTCTGGGTCTGTCTGCACGAGGAGACGCACCGGACCCAGTTCACGGGCGTCCCGTGGCTGCGGGACCATCTGGAGGGCGAGATCCAGTCGTTCCTCGCGCAGACGGACGTGGATCCGATGACCGTGCTGGAGCGGCTGCGGGAGGCCGCGCAGTCCCTCGCGGGCGCCCGCCCGGAGGGCGAGGAGGACGAGGGCGGCCGGTCGTTCGTGGAGCTGGTGCAGACGCCCGCGCAGCGGGAGACCCTGGGCCGGCTGACGGCGGTGATGTCCCTCTTGGAGGGCCACGCGGACTTCGTGATGGACGGTGTCGGCCCCTCCGTCGTACCGTCCGTCGCCGAGATCCGGGAGAAGTTCCAGCAGCGCCGGGCGCGCGGCGCGAGCAGGCTGGACGTGGCGCTGCGCAAGCTGCTGGGGCTGGACGCGAAGCTGCGCCAGTACCGCGACGGCGAGCGGTTCGTCCGGGCCGTGGTCGAGGAGGTCGGCATGGACGGCTTCAACAAGGTGTGGACGTCGCCGAACACGCTCCCGACCAAGGCGGAGATCGCCAAACCCGCGGACTGGGTCGCGCGGGTGCACCGTAGGCCGGAACCGTGAGTGCGCCGGGGGCGTACGCCGTCAGGGGGGCGGGAGACGCCCCCCTGGAGGGCATCACGTCACCCGTCCGAGGGACCGTATGGCCAGGGTTAGGCGTGCAATGCTCGGGGAACGGCCCGCTTCTGTCACCATCGACGCACTCTGAGTGACGACTTCTGAGCCGCCGAGCCAGCACGCCACCCGGAGCGCCCCAGAGGCAACCCTCCCGACATCCTCTTTCACGAAGGGCACCGGATATGGGTCCCCATCCAGCGGTCGCGGCGATACGCCTGGCGGTCCGCCGCGTACTCCACGACATCCTGACCGAATACGCCGGACACCCCGAGTGGTCCGGTACCGAGGTCGGCGCCACCGCCGCCCGCCCCGGCATCGCGGCGGCCGGATCGGCCACCGACCCCGGAAGCCACCTCACCCCCCGCACCACCCCGGGCACCCCCCACCCCACCCCCCACGGCCCGAACCCCGGCTCCTTCCCCGCCCCCGGCGCCCCGGGATCGCCCGCCGCTCGCACCACCCACTCCGAGCGGCCCGTACGGCTCGGCCACCCCCCGGCCCCCGCCTCCCGGCTCCCCGACGCCCCCGTGCCGCGCCCCGTCGCGTCCGCCACCGCGTCCCCCGCCGCCTCCGGCCCGGCCTCCGCCGACGCCCCCGGCCGCCCCCTCGTGCTGGTCGCCTGTTCCGGCGGCGCCGACTCGATGGCACTCGCCTCCGCCCTCGCGTTCGAGGCCCGCAAGCTCGATATCCGCGCCGGTGCCGTCACCGTCGACCACGGCCTCCAGGACGGCTCGGGATCCCGTGCCGCCGAGGTCGCCAACCGGCTCGCCGCGATGGGCCTCGACCCGGTCGAGGCCGTCTCCGTCCGGGTCGGCCGCGGCGGCGGCCCCGAGGCGGCGGCCCGCGACGCCCGGTACGCCGCCCTCGACGCCGCCGCCGAACGGCACGGCGCCGTCGCCGTACTCCTCGGCCACACCCGCGACGACCAGGCCGAGACCGTCCTGCTCGGACTGGCCAGGGGCTCCGGCATCCGCTCCCTGTCCGGCATGGCCGCCGTCTCGGGCGCCCACCGCCGCTACCGCCGCCCCTTCCTGGAGCTGGACCGCCAGACCGCCCGTAAGGCGTGCCTGGTCCAGGCGCTGCCGGTCTGGGACGACCCGCACAACGCCGACCCCGCCTACACCCGCTCCCGGCTGCGCCACGAGGGCCTTCCGGCGCTGGAGAAGGCGCTCGGCAAGGGCGTCGTGGAGGCCCTGGCCCGGACCGCGCAGCTCTCCCGTGACGACGCCGACGCCCTCGACAGCTGGGCCGCCGACGCGGACGCCGCCGTACGGGACGAGTCCGGGCAGCTGGAGTGCGCCAAGCTGTACGCGCTGCCGCCCGCCGTCCGCCGCCGGGTGCTGCGCCGGGCTGTGATCGACGCCGGATCGCCCGCCGGGTCGCTGTTCGCCCGTCATGTCGAGGAGGTCGACCGGCTGATCACCGGCTGGCGCGGCCAGGGTGCCATCAATCTGCCGGGCCGCGTCGAGGCGCGACGGCAGAGTGGCAGACTTGTCATCCGGCAAGGCTGACCAGGCCGAGGCGCCCGGCGATCCAGACCGCCGCCACCGGCGCCTCACCCCGGCGAGACAGAAAGCGACCGCGTGAACGAGAAGGACATGGGCACCGACCTCCAGTCGGTGCTCATCACCAAGGAAGAGATCGACGCGAAGCTGGCCGAGCTGGCGGCGAAGATCGACGCGGAGTACGCGGGTAAGGATCTGCTGCTCGTCGGGGTGCTCAAGGGCGCCGTGATGGTGATGGCGGATCTGGCCCGCGCCCTGTCCAGCCCGGTCACCATGGACTGGATGGCCGTGTCGTCGTACGGCGCCGGAACCCAGTCCTCCGGTGTGGTGCGGATCCTGAAGGACCTCGACACCGACATCAAGGGACGGCACGTCCTGATCGTCGAGGACATCATCGACTCCGGGCTGACCCTCTCCTGGCTGCTGTCGAACCTGGGCTCCCGCGAGCCCGCGTCCATCGAGGTCTGCACCCTGCTGCGTAAGCCGGATGCCGCAAAGGTCTCGATCGACGTCAAGTGGATCGGCTTCGACATCCCCAACGAGTTCGTCGTGGGCTACGGCCTCGACTACGCGGAGAAGTACCGCAACCTGCCGTTCGTCGGCACCCTGGCGCCGCACGTCTACGGCGGCTGAACCGTTCCGGCGGCCCCGCGCGGGGCCCGGGGCGGCTCGTACGGGCCCTCCCGGGCCTTCTCGTACGGGCCCCCGGGCCACGGGCCGCCGGGCCTTCGGGCACGTACTCCCAGGGCGTTCCCGGGTATCGGTCCGATACCGGTGGAATCCCGGCGGGAACCAACCGGCCCCTCGCGCCGTTGATGCGTGGGAGGGCGGGTTTGTCGCCGTACCGTGCGGTCGCGGTTGTCAAGCTGAGGTACCTTCCGAAGAACAGTCTTTTCCCACAGCAGCATTTACCTACGGGCAGGAGGAACGGGGCGACACCGCCCCGTATGGATGGACGTGAAGCGATACTTCCGTGGGCCGGTCATGTGGATCGTGCTGGTCGTCCTTGCCGTGGTCGTGGTGATGCAGGTCGTCGGCTCCTCGGGCGGCTACAAGACGGTGGACACCGGCCAGGTCATTCAGGCGATCGACAAGAACCAGGTCGAACAGGTCAAGCTGACCACCGGCGACGACCAGATCATCAAGGCCGAACTGAAGGACGGCCAGAAGATCAAGGGCAGCTCCAAGATCCAGGCGAGCTATATCGGCAGCCAGGGCGCCGATCTCGCCGAGAAGCTGCAGCAGAAGTTCGAGTCCGGGGAGATCGAGAAGGGCTACACGGTCTCGCCCTCCAAGCAGAGCCCGTTCCTGTCGATCCTGCTCTCGCTGCTGCCCTTCGTACTGATCGTGCTGGTCTTCCTCTTCCTGATGAACCAGATGCAGGGCGGCGGCTCCCGGGTGATGAACTTCGGGAAGTCCAAGGCCAAGCTGATCACCAAGGACACCCCGAAGACGACCTTCGCCGATGTGGCCGGGTCCGACGAGGCGGTCGAGGAGCTCCACGAGATCAAGGAGTTCCTCCAGGAGCCGGCCAAGTTCCAGGCCGTCGGCGCCAAGATCCCCAAGGGTGTGCTGCTGTACGGCCCGCCCGGCACCGGCAAGACCCTGCTGGCCCGTGCCGTCGCCGGTGAGGCGGGCGTCCCCTTCTACTCGATCTCCGGCTCCGACTTCGTCGAGATGTTCGTCGGTGTCGGTGCCTCCCGGGTCCGCGACCTCTTCGAGCAGGCCAAGGCCAACGCTCCCGCGATCGTCTTCGTCGACGAGATCGACGCCGTCGGCCGGCACCGCGGCGCGGGCCTCGGCGGCGGCCACGACGAGCGCGAGCAGACCCTCAACCAGCTCCTCGTCGAGATGGACGGCTTCGACGTCAAGGGCGGCGTCATCCTGATCGCCGCCACCAACCGGCCCGACATCCTCGACCCGGCGCTGCTGCGCCCCGGCCGCTTCGACCGGCAGATCGCCGTCGACCGCCCCGACATGCAGGGCCGGCTGGAGATCCTCAAGGTCCACCAGAAGGGCAAGCCGGTCGCGCCCGACGTCGACCTGGGTGCCGTCGCCCGGCGGACCCCCGGCTTCACCGGCGCCGACCTGTCGAACGTGCTCAACGAAGCCGCGCTGCTCACCGCGCGCAGCGACAAGAAGCTGATCGACAACCACTCGCTGGACGAGGCGATCGACCGGGTGGTCGCGGGCCCGCAGAAGCGGACCCGGATCATGTCGGACAAGGAGAAGAAGATCACCGCGTACCACGAGGGCGGCCACGCCCTGGTCGCGGCGGCCTCGCCGAACTCCGACCCGGTCCACAAGATCACCATCCTGTCGCGCGGCCGGGCCCTCGGCTACACGATGGTCCTGCCGGACGAGGACAAGTACTCCACCACCCGCAACGAGATGCTCGACCAGCTGGCCTACATGCTGGGCGGACGCGCGGCGGAGGAGCTGGTCTTCCACGACCCGACCACCGGCGCGGCCAACGACATCGAGAAGGCCACCGCCACCGCGCGGGCCATGGTCACCCAGTACGGCATGACCGAGCGCCTCGGCGCGATCAAGTTCGGCGGCGACAACACGGAGCCCTTCCTCGGCCGTGAGATGGCGCACCAGCGCGACTACTCGGAAGAGGTCGCGGCGCTCGTCGACGAAGAGGTCAAGAAGCTGATCGAGACCGCGCACAACGAGGCGTGGGAGATCCTGGTGGAGAACCGGGACGTCCTCGACAACCTGGTCCTCCAGCTCCTGGAGAGGGAGACGCTCGGCAAGGAGGAGATCGCCGAGATCTTCGCCCCGATCGTCAAGCGCCCGGCCCGCCCCGCGTGGACCGGCTCCTCCCGCCGTACACCCTCCACCCGTCCGCCGGTGCTCTCCCCCAAGGAGCTGGCACTGACGAACACCAACGGCGCCACGGGAGCCAACGGCACCCCGGCCCCGACGGACACCACCAAGGGCCCCGGCCTCGAGGTGGCCCCGGAGGACCGCCCCGAGACCAGCTGACACCCCGGGTGCGACCGGGATGTCTCCCGCGTCACACCCGTCCCGGGATGGCTGCCGCGTCCCCCCAGGTTCTAGCCTGGGGGGACGCGGCATTCGCATGACCGTGCGGATGCGGAGCAAGAGGAACGAGGCACAGATGACCGACCCGGTGACCCTGAGCGGGGCGAGCCCGATCGGCGAGTTCGACGAGAAGCGCGCCGAGAACGCGATCCGCGAGCTGCTCATCGCGGTCGGTGAGGACCCCGACCGCGAGGGCCTGCGCGAGACCCCGGGCCGGGTGGCCCGCGCCTACCGCGAGATATTCTCCGGGCTCTGGCAGCAGCCGGAGGACGTCCTCACCACCACATTCGACCTGGGCCACGACGAGATGGTGCTGGTCAAGGACATCGAGGTGATGAGCTCCTGCGAGCACCACCTGGTGCCCTTCGTGGGCGTCGCCCACGTCGGCTACATCCCCTCCGCCGACGGCAAGATCACCGGGCTCTCCAAGCTGGCCCGCCTGGTCGACGTCTACGCCCGCCGCCCCCAGGTCCAGGAGCGCCTCACCACCCAGATCGCCGACTCCCTGATGGAGATCCTCGAACCGAGGGGCGTCATCGTGGTGGTCGAGTGCGAGCACATGTGTATGACGATGCGCGGAGTCCGCAAGCCCGGCGCGAAGACGATCACCTCCGCGGTCCGCGGCCAGCTCCGCGACCCCGCGACCCGCAACGAGGCGATGAGCCTGATCATCGCGTAACCCCTCCCGCGGGGTCGCCTCCCGCTGCGGGGTGCGCCGCGGAGCCGCCTCCCGCTGTGGGGTGCGCCGCGGAGCCGCCTCCCGCTGTGGGGTGCGCCGCGATGGGAGGCTGCCTCGCACCCCGGCGCCTTGGCCCTCCGGGTGAGACTATCTGCGCCGAATGCTCTGCCGGGCGGGTGTCGTTCGGCGACCTCGCGCCGTCCGTGGCTGGTCGCGCAGTTCCCCGCGCCCCTGAATGCTCTCCCGAGCGCTGGCCCTGGAAAGGGTCCCGCCCCTGGTACGAGGGGCCGGTCTCTTTTCGAGGGCGGTCAGGAGGGCAACCAGGGGCGCGGGGAACCGCGCGAACAGCCACAGACGGCTCGCAGACCGCGAACAAGATCAGGCACTGGGTGGGGCCCGGGTAGCCGGGGGTGCCAGGGTCCCCAGGGGAGGCGCTTCCCAAGCCCGGGAAGCCCTAGCGCGGGGCCGTGCCCGGGGCCAGGCCCTCCGGGTCGTCGGGGAGTTTGCAGACGCGCTCCAGGAAGAGCGCCGCCGCGATGACCGCGATACCCGCCACCACCGACGCCCCCGCGTAGATCGCCTGGTCGCGGCGGGCCGGGACGTCCAGAGAGCCGAGCAGGAAGACCCCCACTCCGCCGTACATCCCGCTGACCAGCGCCGTCACCAGCGCACTCGCCTGGCCGAAGACCAGCGCCCGCGCGGCCATCAGCGGTTCGACGCCCTTCGCGCCGGGGCGCCGTTCGCGTTGGGCCTTGAGGCGGGAGCGGATGGAGAGCGCCGTCGCGGCGAGGACCGCCGCGATGACGGCGAGCACGATCGGCGCGGCCAGCGGCACGGCGGGCAGGGTGCCGAAGGAGTCCCACAGCCGGGCCGCCGCCCACGACAGCACTCCGGCCGCGACGAAAATCCCGGCCAGCACCCCGAGGTGTAGCTGCTTCACCGGGCGTCCACGTCCTTTCCGTACGGTCTCGTCGGCCGACGGCGCGCGCGGTCGTCCGCGGGGCCGTCGGCACGAGCCTAACGACTATTCCGGCAGGCGGAGTTCCAGGTCGGCCCGGACGGCGACGCCGTCCCGTCCGACGGCGGCCAGCAGATCGGCGACGGCGCCGTGTCCGGGCAGCTCGGCGGCGGGGTCGATGTCGTGCCAGGGCGCGAGGACGAAGGCCCGTTCATGGGCTCTCGGGTGGGGCAGGGTGAGAACGGGATCGGCGGAGACCTCGTCCGCGTACGCCACGATGTCGACGTCGATGGTCCGGGGGCCCCAGCGCTCGTCGCGGACCCGCTCGTACGCCTCTTCGATGGCCTGGCCCCGTTCCAGCAGGGACTTCGGCGGCAGGGTGGTGCGGACGACGACGATCGCGTTGAAGTACGACGGCTGGGAGCCGGGCTCGACGCCCCACGGTTCGGTCTCGTAGACGGGGGAGACCGCCTTGACCCGGACGCCGGGGGTGTCCTCCAGCGCGTCGACGGCGCCCTGGAGGGTCTCCAGGCGGTTCCCCAGGTTGGAGCCGAGGGCGAGAATCGCGCGGCGGGGGTTGGAGAGGGTGGTGTCCGCCGCGTCGACCTGCTCGACGACGGAGGCAGGTACGGGCTGCACCGTGGGGTCGCTCATGTCCGGCTCCGGCGGATGGTGATGGTGACGTCGTCGAAGGGCACGGTGATCGGCGCGTCCGGCTTGTGCACCACGACCTCCACCTCCTCGACGCCGTCGAACTTGAGGCAGGCCGCGGAGATCCGTTCGGCGAGGGTCTCGATGAGGTCCACGGGGTCGCCCTCGACGATCGCCACGACCTCCTCGGCCACCAGGCCGTAGTGGACGGTCTTCGCCAGGTCGTCGTCGGCCGCGGCGGGCCGGGTGTCGAGTCCGAGCACCAGATCGACGATGAAGGTCTGGCCCTCTTCGCGCTCCCGGGGGAAGACGCCGTGGTGCCCGCGGGCCTTGAGGCCGCGCAGCGCGACACGATCCACGCGAATCACTCCTGCTGTCCGTAAGTCATCGGTCGGCCCCAGGTCCGGCTGGCGGTCCGCGGGGCCGTCGGTCTGTCGTCCGTCTGCTGCTACGTCTGTTGCGTCTGCTCTACGTCTGGTCTTCCGGTCTCGTACGGGCGGACGCCGCCGGTGCGGCCCGTCCGTACCGGGCCCGGCGGGCGCCTTCGCCCGATTCGAATCTACCTGCGCCCACTGACACCCTTCGCGGACGGGTACCCCCCAGCGGTGTCCGGCGTCCGGTATCAGCCACTCGCCGGGCCGTCGCCGGAGCCGCCCGGCGCGTCGTCGGTGAGGACCGGTGATCCGTGGTGGGACCAGATCCGCCAGTCGTCGCCCGTGCGCCGGAAGACCGTGGTGGCCACCACATGCGCGCCGACCAGGGCCCCCGGGGCGTCGGCCGGTTCCGCCGGGTCGCTGCTGAGGATGTTCTCGGTACAGGTGACGACGGCCGTGCCGGCGGCGATCTCGACCCGGACGTCCGTGAGGAAGAACTGGATGTATTCGGTATGCGCCATGATCAGCGCGTACGAGCGGAGCACCTCGCCCCGGCCGGAGAGCACCGGCCAGCCCGGGTGGACGCACGACACCCCGTCGTCGAGGAGCCACAGCTCGTCCATGGCCTCGGCGTCGCCGCGCTCCACGGCCTCGTAGAAGGCGGTATTGGCCGCGGTCACGGCGGCGATGTCGGCCGCCTCTTGAGAGAGGGCGGGCCCCGGCTGCCCCGAAGGCCCCTGCTCCCGCCGCTCCGGGCCGTCGCCCGGCCCGTTGCCCGGTCCGTCGTCCGGGCTGCCGTCCGCGCCCCCCGCTCCGGGGCCCGGGGTCACCGGGCGGCCCCGACGGCGCGGGCGACCCGTACGGCGTCGGCCGTGGCCCGGACCTCGTGGACCCGTACCGCCCAGGCCCCTTCGTACGCGGCGATCGCCGAGATCGCCGCCGTGGCGGCGTCCCGCTCCCGGGCGCGCGGCGGCAGCCCGTCCTTGGTGTCCCCGGCCAGTACGTGGCCCAGGAACCGCTTACGGGAGGCGGCGACCAGCAGCGGGCGGCCCAGCTCCCGCAGGGCGTCGAGCCGGGCGACCAGCGCCAGGTCGTGGGCGGCCTCCTTGGCGAAGCCGAGCCCGGGGTCGACGACGATCAGCTCCGGCGGGATCCCGCCCGCCACGACGGCCTCCATCCGGGTCCGCAGCTCCCCGACGACCTCGGTGACGACGTCCCCGTAGACGGCCCGGCTGTTCATGTCATGGCTGAAACCACGCCAGTGCATGACCACGAACGGGACGCCCGCGGCGGCGACCGCCGGGACCATTTCCGGGTCGGCGAGTCCGCCGCTGACATCGTTGACGAGTACGGCCCCGGCGGCCACCGCCCGGTCGGCGACGCGTGCCCGCATGGTGTCGACGGAGACCGTGACGCCCTCGGCGGTGAGCTGGCGGACGACGGGGACCACCCGCCGCAGCTCCTCCTCCTCGTCCACCCGGCTGGCGCCCGGGCGGGTCGACTCGCCGCCGACGTCCACCAGGTCGGCGCCGTCCGCGACCAGGTCTATGCCCCGCTTGACGGCGGCCGTGGTGTCGAACCAGCGCCCTCCGTCGGAGAAGGAGTCCGGGGTGACGTTCACGACGCCCATGACCGCACAGCGGTCCCACTCCGGCAATCCACGCAACGTACTCATGGGGCCAGCGTAGGCCCGCGCCCCGGGACCGCGACCGGCACCCGGGGCGCCGCCCGGCGGGCCGCCCCGGCTACGCCGCCCGGCCCACCCCGGACGCCGGACGCGCGGTGACCGGGATCACATGGGTGCAGGGGCGCTCCGGGCGCGGGGGCCTGCGGGCCGCGAACGGGCGCGGCGGACCGGGCGGAACGAACCCCTCCGCCTGCATCGCGGCAAAGCCGATCCGGGGCAGGTCGCCCGACTTGCGGAAGACCACGAACCGGGGCTCCCAGCGTGGCTGGAACTTGGCGTTGAACTTGTACAGCGACTCGATCTGGAACCAGCGGGAGAGGAAGACCAGCAGCCCCCGCCAGGCCCGCAGTACCGGCCCGGCGCCGATCTTCTCGCCCCGGGCGAGCGCCGAGCGGAACATCGCGAAGTTGAGGGAGACCCGCTCGACCCGGAGGCCGGGCGCGGCCTGGAGGGCGGCCACGATCAGCAGCTCGTTCATCCCGGGGTCGGCCGAGCGGTCGCGCCGCATCAGCTCCAGGGACATCCCGTCCTTCCCCCACGGAACGAAGTGGATGATCGCCTTCAGATCGCCGTACGGGGAGTCCGGGTCGTCCTTGTGGGCGGTGGCGATCACCGCGTCGCCGTCCGAGGGGTCGCCGATCCGGCCGAGCGCCATGGAGAAGCCGCGTTCGGTCTCCGTACCGCGCCACTCCTCGGCCGCCTTCCTGACCTGCGCCAGCTCCGGCTCCGACAGATCACGGGCGCGTCGTACGCGGGTGGTGTAGCCATTGCGCTCGATGCGCTTGACCATCTGCCGGACATTGCGCATGGCGCGCCCGGAGAGGGAGAAATCCGCGACGTCCACCACCGCCTCGTCGCCCAGCTCCAGCGCGTCGAGGCCGGTCTCCCGGGTCCACACCTGGCCGCCTGTCTCGGAGCAGCCCATCACAGCGGGGGTCCAGGAGTGGGCCTTCGCCTCGTCCATGAAGCGTTCGATCGCGCCGGGCCACGCCTCGACGTCGCCGATCGGGTCGCCGCTGGCCAGCATCACCCCGGACACCACCCGGTAGCAGACGGCGGCCTTGCCGCTGGGCGAGAAGACGACGCTCTTGTCGCGGCGGAGCGCGAAATGGCCGAGGGAGTCGCGGGCGCCGTGCCGGTCGAGCAGTTCGCGCAGCTTCCGCTCGTCCTCCTCGGTGAGCCGGGCGGTGGGGTGCTCGGGCCGGAAGGCGAAGTAGATGGTGGTGACGGCGGTCAGCAGGCCGAGCGCGCCGAGTGAGTAGCCGACGGTCCAGGAGTCGTCGCCCGCGTAGGCGATCGGGCCCTCGAAGCCGAAGAGGCCGTAGAGCGTGTGTTCCAGCCGGTCGGCGATGCCGGGGTTGCCCAGCTCGTTGTCGGGGTGGGCGCTGACCACGACCAGGCCGAGGCCGATCGATCCGGCGCTCATCACCACGAAATTGGCCAGCGCCTTCCAGCGGCTGCGCGGGTCGGGCAGGGCCGAGAACTGGGCCCGGTGGCGCAGCAGCAGCGCCAGCACCAGCAGGGAGACCGCCACTCCGACGACGGACTCGCGGTACGCGTACTGGACGAAGGCGCCCACCGGGAGCAGGATCACCGCCGCCCGCCAGGCCCGCCGCTTGTGCCGCTTGAGGCCGTGCGCGAGCAGCAGGAGCAGTACGCCGACCCCGAGGGAGAGGGCGGCGGCGAAGGGGCCGGTCGCGCCCGGCAGGACCTCGACGAGGGCATGGGCGCTGCTGTGGCGGAACCGCGGCACGATCCCGGAGGCGATGTCGATCAGCCCGACGAGGGTGCACGCCGTCCCGACGAACGCGGGTACGGACTCCGGGCGGGGACCGAACGGAATCCGCCGTACGCCGTCCGCCACCCGCTGTATTCGTTCCCTCATCGCCCGTTTCCTCATGGTCTTCTCCGCCCCCGTCTCGGTGCCCCTCGTCCCCTGTCCCGGTGATCCGGTACTCCGGTCCGGAGTGGTTCCGGACCGTTCGTCCAGGTTCCGTCCGTCCTGATTCCGATCTGACGGCCGGGGAACCGAAGGCGATTTATCACCATCTAGGGATACGGACATGGCAGTACTGTGCTCCGGTACTTCTCGTGCTCGTTCTGTTTCGCGAGAGTTTCTTCCGCCGGTGAGCCGTTGGTCGGACGGCTCGGGCGATGTGCGCCCTGTAGGACGAAAGTCCTCCTGGACGGGTTCCTTCCTGTCCGGGGAATCTGAACATTTCGCCGGTCCCGGCTGTCGGGACCCCCGACAAGGAAGGGCCCTCCCATGGGTCTGACCAGTACTGCGGTCCTGGTCATGGCGGTCGTAGCGGCCGTCGTGCTGTTCGCCTCGACGATCTGGCTGTGGCCCCGGCTCGCGGGCAGAACCTGGCGTGCTGTCACCGGCCGGGTCGCCCTGCTGCTCGCCACCCAACTGGCGATCTTCGCCTCCGTCGGCCTGGTGGCGAACAACGCGTTCCTCTTCTACGGATCCTGGGCCGACCTCTTCGGCAAGCAGCAGGACCTCGGAGTGGTCGTGGACCACTCGGCGGGCGGCAAGCGGATCAAGGTGATGGGCACCCAGCGGCTCGACGTCCCCGGCGGCGACCGGCCCGAGCGGGGCGGCCAGATCCAGAAGATCGCCGTCGAGGGCGAGAAGTCCGCGATCAAGAGCCCGGCCTATGTCTATCTGCCGCCCGAGTACTTCCAGCCCCAGTACGCGGAGAAGCGCTTTCCGGCCGCGATCGTCCTCACCGGCTATCCCGGCACCGCCGAGAACCTGATCAAGGCGCTGAAGTATCCGAGGACCGCACACGAACTGGCGGCCAAGAGGAAGATCCAGCCGATGGTGCTGGTGATGCTGCGGCCGACCGTGGCACCGCCCCGGGACACCGAATGCGTCGACATTCCGGGCGGGCCGCAGACCGAGACGTTCTTCGCCGACGATCTGCCCGCCGCGGTCTCCGGTGTCTACCGGGTCGGCACCGGCTCCGCGAACTGGGGCATCATCGGCAATTCCACCGGCGGCTACTGCTCACTGAAGATCGCGCTCCACCACCCCGACCGTTTCGCGGCCGGGGCCGGGCTCTCCGCCTACTACGAGGCGGCCGAGGACCGGACGACCGGCGATCTGTTCCAGGGGAAGAAGGAGCTGCGGCAGCGCTCGAACCTGCTGTGGAGCCTGGACAACAAGCCGCCCGCGAAGACGTCCTTCCTGGTCACCTCCTCCAAGAAGGGCGAGCCCAATCTGAAGGACACCCTCCGCTTCATCGAGAAGGTCCGGCCGCCCGCCCGGGTCTCGTCGATCCTGCTGGACAGCGGCGGCCACAACTTCACCACCTGGAAGCGGGAGATCCCCCCGGCGCTGGAGTGGCTGAGCGGACGGCTCACCTCCGCCTGACCTCCGTACCCCGTACGCGGCCCCGCGCGGCCGGACCCTCCCGGTCCGGGCGCGCGGGGCCGCGTACGAAACAGGGCTACGGGGCGGGGGCGGTCGGGGTTACGGGCGGCGCGGCGCGGACGGGTCCGGGAGCGCGTCGACGGACTCCAGATCGACCTCCGTACGCGGCACGTCCCGCCCGTCCGCGTCGATGGAGCGGCGCAGCGCCTCGTGCAGCCGGGCCGGGGTCAGGACCCCGAGGAAACGTCCCTCCGACTCCTTGTCGATCACCGCGATCCAGCCCGCGTCGTGCTGGAGCATGGTGGCGAAAGCCTGCTTCAGGGACGCGCCCAGCGGCAGCCACGCCTCCATCCGGCGGGCGTGGTCCCGTACGGTGCCCCGCGCGCCGGAGGGGCCCGTCCCGGCGGGCTCAGCCGGGATCCAGCCGTGCAGGGCGCCCTCGGCGTCGAGGACGACGGCCCAGCGCGCGCCCAGGTCGACGGGGAGCGGATCGTCCAGCCGGACCACCGGCGGCTGCTCCAGATCGCCCTCCTCGATCGGGGTGACGGAGAGCCGCTTCAACCCCCGGTCGGCGCCGACGAAATCGGCGACGTACGGCGTCGCGGGCGCGCCCAGCACCGCCGCGGGCGCGTCGAACTGCTCGATCCGCCCGGCGCCGTAGACGGCGATCCGGTCCCCGAGCCGGACGGCCTCCTCGATGTCGTGCGTGACGAAGAGCACCGTCTTGCGGACCTGGGACTGGAGCCGCAGGAACTCGTTCTGGAGGTGCTCGCGGACCACCGGGTCGACCGCGCCGAACGGCTCGTCCATCAGCAGCACCGGCGGATCGGCGGCCAGCGCGCGGGCCACCCCGACGCGCTGGCGCTGGCCGCCGGAGAGCTGGTCGGGGTAGCGGTCGCCGTGTACGGACGGGTCGAGCCCGACCAGGTCGAGGAGTTCGGCGGCCCGGGCCCTGGCCTTCTCGCGGGACCAGTTCAGCAGATGGGGGACGGTCGCCGTGTTGTCGAGGACGGTCTTGTGCGGGAACAGCCCGACCTGCTGGATGACATAGCCGATCCGGCGGCGCAGCCGGACGGGATCGACGGTGGATATGTCCTCGCCGTCGAGGAGTATCCGGCCGGAGGTCGGCTCGATCAGCCGGTTCACCATCTTCATCGTGGTGGTCTTGCCGCAGCCGGACGGGCCGACGAGCGTGATCAGTTCGCCCTGGTTCACCTCGAACGACAGATCGTCGACGGCCGTCGTGCCGTCCGGATACCGCTTGGTGACGTGCTCGAAACGGATCATGGTTCCCCATTGTGCCGGGTGGTCTGTGAAGCCCATGTTGCCGCTGTGGGATACCCCCGGGCGATTGTCAGTGGCGGGAGTTAGGGTCGTTTCCGGGCACCAGACATAGGTTCGGCGCCGACGGGGAGGTGGGGGAGCATGAGTATCGGCACGGCCGCGGGCCAGAGCTGTCTGGCGGCCAATGACTGGATCTGCGGGGAGTATCTGCGCTCCCGGAGCCAGGAGCTGACGGACGCCACGGCCGAGCATGTCTGGATCACCGTCGTCTCCGTGCTGATCGGGCTCGCTGTCGCCTTTCCGCTCGCCCTGCTGGCCCGGGCGAAACCGGCCTTCACCGGCCCCGTCCTCGGCCTGACGACCCTGCTGTACACGATTCCGTCGCTGGCGATGTTCTCGCTGCTGCTGCCGGTCTTCGGCCTCTCGGCCGCCCTCGTCGTCACCGGCCTGGTGCTCTATTCGCTGACGATCCTGGTCCGGAACATCCTGGCCGGACTGGCCGCCGTGCCCGCCGAGGCGCGGGAGGCCGCCCGGGGGATGGGATACGGGCCGGGGCGGCTGCTCTGGGAGGTCGAACTGCCGCTGGCGATACCGGCGCTGATGGCCGGGCTGCGGATGGCGACGGTGTCGACGATCGCGCTGACCACTGTCGGCGCCCTGGTCGGCAAGGGCGGTCTGGGCAATCTGATCGACGAGGGCGTGCAGACCACCTTCAAGGCCCAGGTACTGACCGCGTCGGTGCTCTGTGTGCTGCTCGCCGTGATCGCCGATCTGCTGCTGCTCGGGATCCAGCGGCTGCTGACGCCGTGGACGAGGAGCCCCCGGCGCGGCCGGAGCGGCGGCGGCAAGGGGAACGCGGGGAGTACAGGGAGTACAGGGACTACGGGGACTACGGGGAATACGGCCGGCGGGCCGTCCGGTTCCCGAATACAGCCTGTGGGGGAGGGGGCCTGATGGGGGTCGTGGCCGATGCGTGGACCTGGCTCGCCACCGGATCCAACTGGTCCGGGGAGAGCGGCGTCTGGCACCGGCTGGGCGAGCATATGTACGTCAGCGGGGTCGCTCTCGCCGTCGCCTGTGCGATCGCCCTGCCGATCGCCTTCTGGCTCGGCCACATCGGGCGCGGCGGCGCGCTCGCGGTCAATCTCTCCAACGCCGGGCGGGCGATCCCGGTCTTCGCGGTGCTGGCGCTGCTGATGCTCACCCCGCTGCGGAGCGAGGGCTATCTGCCGACGATCATCGCCCTGGTCCTCTTCGCCGTCCCGCCGCTGCTGACCAACGCCTATATCGGCATGCGGGAGGTGGACCGGGCGGTCGTCGAGGCCGCGCGCGGTATGGGGATGTCCGGCCCGCAGATCTTCCGCCGGGTCGAGCTTCCGCTGGCCTATCCCCTGCTGATGACCGGCATCCGGTCCGCCGCCGTCCAGGTGGTGGCCACCGCCACCATCGCCTCCATGGTCGGACAGGGCGGCCTCGGCCGGATCATCACCGCCGGGTTCAACACCTACAACACCCCGCAGGTCGTGGCCGGGGCGCTGCTCGCGGCGCTGCTCGCGCTGGCCGTCGAGGGGGCGCTGATCGGGCTGGACCGGCTGGTCGACCCGGGGGCCGCGCGCCGCCGGGCCCGGCGTACGGCGGACCGCCGCCCCGCCCCGGCGGGCGCGGGCGGCTGAGCGACCTGCCGCCCGGGTGGCCCGGCCCCGGCCGTCAGTCCGGCCCCATCCGGTTCCATTCGTCCCGTCCAGCCCTGTCCGGCCCCATTCGGCTCCATCCGGTGGTATCCGGCTTTCAACCGCCCCATCCGCCGCGTCCGGTCCGGGCCGCGGCCGTCCGAACGGAGAAACACCCATGTCCTCGAAGTCCATCAAGTCCATCAAGTCCATCAAGTCCGTGAAGGCTTTCCAGGGTGCCGCCGCCGCGATGACGGCGCTGGCGCTCGCGGGCACCCTCGCCGCCTGCGGTGACGGCGACAGCCTGGAGAAGTCGAAGGACGGTTCGGGCGGAAAGGGATCCCTCGTGGTGGGGGCCGCCGCGTTCACCGAGTCGAAGATCCTGGCCGAGCTGTATGCCCAACTCCTCGCGGAGCACGGTTATAAGACCTCCGTCACGACGGTGAAGAACCGGGAGCTGTACGAACCATCGCTGGAGAAGGGCGAGATCGACATCGTCCCGGAATACGCGGCGACCCTCGCCGAATTCCTGAACGCGAAGGTGAACGGGCCGAAGGCGGCCGAGGAGAAGCCGGTCGCCTCCAACGATGTGACGGCCACCGTGGCCGCCCTCACCGAGCTGGCCGAACCGCGCGGTCTGAAGGTCCTCCCGGCCGGTGGCGCGGTCGATCAGAACGCCTTCGCGGTGAGTACCGAATTCGCGGAGAAGAACAACCTCAAGACCCTTTCCGATCTGGGCCGGGCGAAGCTGGGGGTACGGATCGCGGCCGGTGACGAGTGCGCCGTACGGATCTTCTGCGCGCCCGGTCTGAAGAAGACGTACGGCATCGACGTCACCGGTATCGACCCCAAGGGCGTAGGCACCCCGCAGTCCAAGCAGGCGGTGAGGGACGGCGACGCGCAGCTCGTGCTCACCACCACGACGGACGCCGTGATGGACGGACTGGTCTTCCTCGCGGACGACAAGAAGCTCCAGAACGCCGACAACGTCCTGCCCGTGGTGAACGCGAAGGACGCGGGCGACCCCGGGATAGCCGCCGCCCTCGACCGGCTGACGAAGGTCCTCACCACCGAGGACCTGGCCGCCCTCAACCGCAAGGTGGACTCCGAGCGGGCCAAGCCCGGGGATGTGGCGAAGGAGTATCTGACGTCCAAGTCGCTGCTGAAGAAGTAGCGGCGGCGCGCGGCCGGGATTGCCGGAGACGGCGTACCCGGGGCACCACTCGCCCCGGGTATCCCGCCCGTAACGGGTTCCGTAACGGTTCCCGATACGCGGCCTCGTTATGGGGTTCCGTTACGGCGTCCGTAACCACCGCCGTAACGGACTCCGCAACGGGCTCCGTATCGGGGTCCGTTACGGGACGGCGGTAAGCCGGGCGGAGGTATCGGAACCATCTGATGAAGTGCCGTGAAGGGGCGGTGAAGAACCGGCGGACCGGTGGAACCGGGTGCCACGGGGGAGTTCGGAACTTCCCGGCCCGGGCGGCACCGTCGAATCCTGGGCCTTCGGCCGCCGACCGGGCTTAGGCGCAGGACAATTGTCCACCCCGCCATCCCATTCGGGGTCTACGCACGGTAAATTTCGGGCCATGCCCCGTGGACGTCACCGCCATTCCCCTCCCCTGCACAGGCTGCTGCCGCCGTCGGCGGTGGCCGGAGCTTCGGTGCTGAGCGCCGCAGGCGCGTGGTTCCTCACCGATCCGCTGCTGCTGCGGTCGCTGGCCGCGGTCGCCGCTGCCGCCGCCGTGACCGGGGCGGTGCTGATGCGCCGGTGGGACCGGGCGGCGGGCCTCCGGGTCGCCGATCTCACCCGGGGCCGGGCGAGCGACGCCTGGCGCAGTGAGGAGCGAATAGCCGAGCTGGAGTCCGAGGCGGAGGAGATCCGCGAGCGGCGGGCCAAGCTGGAGACCAAACTCCGGGCCAAGCGGGTCGAACTGGCCAACCTCCGCAATGAGCACGCCGAACTCCTGCGCCGGTACGCGGCGGCGGAGACGGGCCGGGCCAGCGCGCTGGAGGGCCGCCGCAAGCGGACCTCCGAACCGCCGTCGGCCGGGACGAAGACGAAGCCGAAGGCGCTGACAGGGGCCGGTGCCGGGGCGGCGCCGACGCCGGCGCTGTATCTGCGCGCGGCCCGGGCCCTGGACGCGCTGGCCCGTAACGCGGCGGACCAGAAGGACCGTACGGCGGCCGGGCAGACGCCGGATACGCCCCGGCCGGACGACGACCGGACCGACGGCGGCGGCCCGGGCGGCCCCGGTGGTCCCGGTGGCCCCGGCGGAGGTCCGGGCGGCGGCAAGGCGCCCGCCGGGACCGGTACCGCGGCGAAGACCGATACGGGGTCCGGTGCGGCGAGCGGGGGCAGTGCCGACGGCCCCTCGGAGCCGGCTTCGGCCGCCGGGCCCGCCGAGCGCGGCCCGGCCGGTCCCACGACCAGTACGACGGGTGTGGTGACGAGCGGCGCGGTCGCCGTGGCCGCGGCGGTGAACGGCGCTCCGGCGCCCGCGCCGATGACGTCGGTGCCGCCCGCTGGGATGACGCCCGTGCCGGTGCCGCCCGGAGGGATGGCCCCCGCCCCGGTCGCTTCCGCCCCGGCGGCCCCTGCTCCTGTTTTTGCCCCGGCTCCTGCCCCTGCGCCGGTTCCGGTGCCGCCCGGGGCGAAGGCCCCCGTACCGGCGGCCCCGCTTCCGGCGGGTGCCGACGCCGCCGCGCACGACGGCCCGAAAGCCCTGCCCCGGCCTCCCGCCGGGCGGACCGTCCGGGCGATCGGGCCGGGCCCCGGGGTGGCCGCGCCCGCGGCGATCGCCCCGTACGGTCCGCGCCGTACGACCGGTACTCCCGCCCGGCGGCCCGAGGGCGGTTTCGACTTCTTCGGCACCGGCGCCCCCGGGCAGCAGCCCTCCGGCACCGCCGCCGCCCCGGCGGCCACCGGCGAGGCGGCCGAGTCCCCCGAGGATCTGGCGATCGCGGCGGCCCAGCGGTCCGATCTCGCCGATGTCGTCGGCGAGGAAGCCCTCGCCGAGCACCGCCAGCACACCGGCGCCCGGGCCCCGGTGAGCCAGGTCATCGATCTCACCGCGCACGACGAGACCGAGAAGCTGGACATGACCGGACTGCGCGACGCGCTCAGCTCGTAACAGTCCGCCCGGCCCGTCCGGCCGACAGAAGACGATCCGCCGCCCGGCTCCTCGAGAAGAGGAGCCGGGCGGCGGTGTTTCCGTACCGGTCAGCGGTTGTTCGGCGTTACTTGTCGATGTCGCCGACGACGAAGAACAGCGATCCCAGGATCGCCACCATGTCCGCGACCAGCGTCCCCGGCAGCAGTACGGCCAGCGCCTGGATGTTGTTGAACGACGCCGAGCGCAGTTTCAGCCGGTAGGGCGTCTTCTCGCCCTTGGAGACCAGGTAGTAGCCGTTGATCCCGAGCGGGTTCTCGGTCCAGGCGTACGTCTGCCCCTCCGGCGCCTTCAGTACCTTCGGCAGCCGCTGGTTGACCGGCCCCGGCGGCAGCTTTGCCAGCCGGTCGAGACAGGCGTCGGCCAGGTCGAGGGAGTTGTGGGTCTGGTCCAGCAGTACCTCGAAGCGGGCCAGGCAGTCCCCGTCGGGCCGGGTCACCACCTTCAGTACGCCGCCCAGCTCCCCGTACGCCAGATACGGCTCGTCCCGCCGCAGGTCGAAGTCGACGCCGGAGGCGCGGGCGATGGGCCCGCTGACCCCGTACGCGTGCACCGCCTCCGCGCTCAGTACGCCGACGCCCCGGGTCCGGCCCCGGAAGATCTCGTTGCCGAGGACCAGCCGGTCGTAGACGTCCATCCGGGACCGTACGTCCGCCACGGCCCGCCGGACCCGGTCCGCCCAGCCCGCGGGCAGGTCCTCCTTCAACCCGCCGACCCGGTTGAACATGTAGTGCATCCGGCCGCCGGAGACCTCCTCCATCACGGCCTGCAACTCCTCGCGCTCCCGGAACGCGTGGAAGACGGGGGTGATCCCGCCGAGCTCCAGCGGGTAGGAGCCGAGGAACATCAGATGGTTCAGGACCCGGTTCAACTCGGCGAGCAGGGTCCGGATCCAGACCGCGCGCTCCGGGACCTCCATCCCCAGCATCCGCTCGACGGCCATCACCACGCCCAGCTCGTTGGAGAACGCGGAGAGCCAGTCGTGCCGGTTGGCGAGCATGATGATCTGGCGGTAGTCCCGGGCCTCGAAGAGCTTCTCCGCCCCCCGGTGCATATAGCCGACGACGGGCTCGGCGGACCGGATGACCTCGCCGTCCAGCACCAGACGGAGCCGGAGCACCCCGTGGGTCGACGGGTGCTGCGGCCCGATGTTGAGCACCATGTCGGTACTGTCCGCGGCCCCGCCGAGGCTGAACGTGGTCTCCGTCATGGGCTCAGTATCCCCCGGCCCGCCCCCGGCCCGGCCCGTGCCCTCACGGCCGCCCGGGCTCCGCCGCCTACCGTCGCGGCGGTACGGGCTGACGCAGCCAGCGGAAGTCCCCGAGGCCGCCCCTGGCCAGCAGTTCGCCCGCCTCGCCCGCCGCCGACAGCGCCCGCAGATACGCCACCGGGTCCGACGACGCCAGGGCGAGCGGCGGCCGGTCCGCGACCACCCCGAGGGCCGACAGGGCGTCCCGTTGCGAGGTGAGCGTCGCTCCCGGGAGCCCGTGCGCGTCCGCGCAGGCGTCCCGGCAGGCGTCCATGGCGACGTGCGCGGTCAGATCCCGTTCGCCGTCGGGCACCGGAGGCACCTCCCGCCCGGCCCGGAACCCGGTCAGCGTGCCGTACGGCGGCCTGGCCGCGGCGGTGTGCCCGTAGTCGACGGCGACCGCCAGCCCGGCCCGCAGGGTGCCGACCGCCGCGGCCCACGCCTCGTCCCGGGGCCGCCCGATCTCGGCCCGCGTACCGGGCCCGGCCGACGGCCACCAGCGGGCCAGCCAGTCGGCGTCCGGGCCGGTGACGGGCGGCCCGAGGTGCTCGGTGCCGTCCGGCTCGACGAGGACCAGCCGGGGTACGCCGTCGGCGTCCGCCTCGGCGACGTCAACGGGCACGTTGTCCAGCCACTCGTTCGCGAAGAGGAGCCCGCTCACCCCGGCGGGCGGGGCCGCCACCCAGCTGATCCGGGGGTCGAGCCCGGCCGGACGGGCGGCGCGTTCGACGGCGTAGGCCCGTACCGCGAACCCCTCAGGAAGGGCGTCGAGGACACCGGACACCAGCTCACCGCGGCCCGCGCCCAGATCGACGAAGGCGGGCACCCCGGCGCCGGGCCCCAGCTCCGCCGCCGTCTCCACCAGCAGCCGGGCGACGGCGGCGGCGAACAGGGGCGACGCGTGGACCGACGTACGGAAGTGCCCGGCCGGGCCCTCGGGCCGCAGATAGAAGCCGCCGGGCCCGTACAGCGCGTGCTCGGCGGCGACCCGCCAGCCCCTCGCCCCGGCGGGCGCGCAGCCCCCGCCATCACCCCTCTGACCAGGGGAATCGCCAGGAGTCCCGGCCGTCACATCGATCGTCTCCTCGTCCGCCACGACCATCAGTCTCCACCTTGCGGAGTATGCCTCCGTTGCCGGGATCGCTCTGGCGGTTGACCCCTACACCTGCCGGTCTTCCCTACGCTGGGTTACGTGCAGCGCCTTTATGACTTTCTCCGCAGGCACCCCACGGGTGTCGACTGCTTCTGGGCGGTCGTCCTCCTGGGGATGTCCGTCGTGGCGTGGATCGAACCGGGCACGGTGGACGGGCGGCAGTCCTGGCTCGCGCTCCCGATCGGCGTCGGGCTGAGTCTCGTCGTCGCGCTGCGCCGGAAGGCGCCCGAGAAGATGCTGGTCCTCGCCGCCGTACTGGGCGTACTCCAGCTGATCACCGACGTCCAGACCGGCCCCGGCAACTTCGCCATGCTGGTGATCATCTATACGGTCGTGGCGCAGTCCGCCTCGCGGTGGGCGTCCCGGCTCGCCCTGATCGGCGGGCTGAGCGCGGCCACGCTGTCGATGATCCGCTGGCCCTATCCGGACACCACGGCGCTCGGCCAGATCTTCCTCACGATCATCCTGACCGTGCCGTTCGCCCTGGCCTGGGTCCTCGGCGACTCGGTCAGGACCCGGCGGGCCTACTTCGCCCAGCTGGAGGAGCGGGCCCGGCGGCTGGAGCGGGAGCGGGAGGCCCAGTCGAAGGTCGCGGTCGCCGCCGAGCGGGCCCGGATCGCCCGTGAGCTGCACGACGTGGTCGCGCACAACGTCTCCGTGATGGTCGTCCAGGCCGACGGCGCCGCCTATGTCCTCGACGCCGCCCCCGACCAGGCCAAGCAGGCGCTGGAGACGATCTCCACCACCGGCCGGCAGGCGCTGGCCGAGATGCGGCGGCTGCTCGGGGTGCTGCGGACCGGTGACGACCCGGAGAGCGGCGAGTACGTGCCGCAGCCCGACGTCCAGCAGATAGAGGACCTGGTGGAACAGGTCCGCGGCTCCGGACTGACCGTCGACTTCAGGATCGAGGGCACCCCGCGCCCGCTGCCCAGCGGCGTCGAGCTGACCGCGTACCGGATCGTCCAGGAAGCCCTCACCAACACCCGCAAGCACGGCGGGCCCGAGGCCGGGGCCAGTGTCCGGCTGGTCTACTTCGACGACGGGCTCGGACTGCTCGTCGAGGACGACGGCCGGGGCGCGGCCCACGAGCTGTACGAGGACGGCGGCGCGGACGGGCAGGGCCACGGGCTGATCGGCATGCGGGAGCGGGTCGGTATGGTCGGCGGCACGCTGGACGCCGGGCCCCGGCCCGGCGGCGGCTTCCGGATCAGCGCGCTGCTGCCGCTGAAGACGGCCTGACCTTCCCTCCCGCCCCTCCTGCCCGTCCTGCCCTCCTCCCTCCTCCCTCCTCCCTCCTCCCGTCCGAACTTCCTTCACAACAGACAGAGGATCTTGCTGATATGTCCATCCGGGTGATGCTCGTCGACGATCAGGTACTCCTGCGGACCGGGTTCCGGATGGTGCTCGCCGCCCAGCCGGACATGGAGGTCGTCGCGGAGGCGGGCGACGGCGCGGAGGCGATCGAGATCCTGCGGTCCACGGCGGTCGACGTGGTCCTGATGGACGTCCGGATGCCGCGCCTCGACGGCGTCGAGGCCACCCGCCGGATCTGCGCCGAACCCGAACCGCCCAAGGTGCTGATCCTCACCACCTTCGACCTCGACGAGTACGCCTTCTCCGGCCTCAAGGCCGGGGCGAGCGGCTTCATGCTCAAGGACGTGCCGCCCGGGGAACTCCTGGCCGCGATCCGCTCGGTCCACAGCGGCGACGCGGTCGTCGCCCCCTCGACCACCCGCCGGCTGCTGGACCGCTTCTCCCCGATGCTCCCCAGCCGGGGCACGGAACCCGCCGACAAGGAACTGACCCGCCTCACCGAACGCGAACGCGAGGTCATGCTCCTGGTCGCGCAGGGCCTCTCCAACGGGGAGATCGCCGCCCGTCTGGTCCTCTCCGAGGCCACGGTCAAGACCCATGTGGGCCGCATCCTCACCAAGCTCGGCCTGCGCGACCGGGTCCAGGTCGTGGTCCTCGCCTACGAGTCCGGCCTCGTCCGCGCGGGCGGCGGCCCGGGGGCCGGGCCGACCGCCGGGCGCTGAGCCTGCTTCTGTCAGGCGGTCCGGGCCAGGAAGTCCCGGACGAGGGGGACGTTCCGGTGTCCGTCGAGCCGGGTCCGCAGCTCGGTGAGGCTGGTGCTGCCGCGTGCGGACGAGACGCCCCCCAGGCACTCGACGGCCCGCTGCCCCGCGTCCACGGCGCCGTCCAGATCGCCCAGATCGGCCCTGGCCTGGCCTTCCCGGATGAGGTAGATGGCGGCGTCCCGAGGGAAGCCGTCCTGGAAGGCGGCTGTGCTCCGCAGATCCGCCGAAGCCTGGGCGAACCGGGAGAGCGCCCGGTTGGGACGCCCCAAGGAGAGTTCGCAGCTCCCCGCCTTCATATGCAACTCGTCCGATGTCACCCAGTACACGCAATCGGGATCATCCGTACGGTCCCGGGAGCGGTCGAACGCCTCGAACGCCGCGTCGATGTCCTGCTCCGTCTCGCGAACGCGACCGGCACGTGAGTGGGCCCTGGCGCGTGAGGCGTACAGCAGCGCGTTCATCCTGGGCGACCCGGTCCGGCGGGCCGCGTCCGCCCCGGCCGTCGCGAGGTCGGCGCCGCCGCGCGGATCTCCCGCGGAGTACCGGAGCCCGGCCCAGAAGGCGAGGATGTTGGCGGTGACCACGGGGTCGTCGGCGGAGGTGGCCGCGCGCAGGGCGGCCAGGAAGTACTCCTCGGCGAGGCCGTGGCGCCCCGAGTCGTAGGCGGTCCAGCCGCAGATCCGACCGGCCTCGGCGGCGGCGCCGTACAACCGGCGTCCGGTCTTCTCCGTGTACGACGAGGTCTTCAGGGTCCCGACGATCAACTGGAGCTGGGCGTGGGCGGACGCGTGGACCCGGCCCGAACCGAACTGGTCGTCCTGCCGCCGGAGGATCGCCAGCGACTTTTCGAACGTCTTGGGGGTGGCGGCCCCGATCCGGCGACCCCGGGTGCTGGCGGTGGCGGGTACGGCGGTGATGATTCCGGCGAGTACGGGGGTTATCCCGGAGACGACGAGAAATCCTCTGCGGTCCATGGAACCTCCAACGGTGGCGACGTGGTCGAGGAGTTCGATCGCGGTGGCCGGAGTCCAGGCGGCGTCCAGTAACTGTCGCTTGCCGACGCAGGCGAGGCGGAGCCACTCCGGCCAGGGGCGGGCGGTGATCTCGTACTCCGGTACGCCGTGCAGGGCGGCCATCGCCTTCTGGGCGTGCGTATCCGGGGTGACACCGCCCCGGGTCCACCGGGTGACGCGTTTGCGGTCCCGGGCGATCGGGCCGTAGCCGAGCCGCTGATGCACCGCGCCCAAGCGGACCAGATAGTCGTTGGCCGACCAGCCCTGCTGGTGCAGCAGATAGGCCAACGGATGCTTGTCGCTGCTCACATTCTCAGAATGCCAGGCCCGTACGGGAGTTGAAGGTGTTCCGGACGCCGCAGTGCTCGCATGGGCACATGTGGTAACTGCCGGTCCGCCGCGCGGACGGGCATCCCGCACGCGCCGGAGGACGGGGTCACCGGCGGATCAGCGCAGGACCGTCTCCAGGAAGTCGGTGCCCAGCCGGGCGACCGTACCGACGTCCAACTGGTGGAGGACGTAGCGGCCCCGGCGGCGGGTGGAGATCAATCCCGCCTTCTTCAGGACCGCGATATGGCGGGAGACCTCGGGCGCGGTGATGCCGTGCGCCTCCGCCAGCTCGCTCGTGGTGTGCGGGGTACGGGCCAGATGGCGGCAGAGCTGGATCCGCATCGGATGCGCCAGGGCGTCCATCCGCAGCTTCAGCAGATCGACCGAGCCCGGTCCGGTGAGGTTCGGCGCGCCGATCGGGTAGTAGATCACCGGGCGCCAGCCGGGGGCGTCGAGTACCAGCAGATGGGGGCGGCCGAAGCTGGACGGTATGAACGTCATGCCGGGGCCGACCGCCGGATCGACCGCCGTCGTCCGGCCGGGGACGAGCTTGTCGACGGAGATCCGGGTCAGCTCCTCGTCCACGGTCAGGGCCGGCGATATCGCGCGCAGCGCCTCGGCGAGGCCCTTGTGCCGGAGCAGCTCCGTCTTGTGCCGGGCGTCGGCCGCGAGCTGGGGCGCGACCCGGCGCCAGGCGTCCGCGAAGAACGCCTCGTCGCAGTCCTCCAGCAGTCGGCGCAGCCAGACCCGGATCGCGGGCGGGTCCTCCAGGAGGCGTCTGGCGGAGGCCAGGACCTGAGGGCCGCGCCCGGCGGCCAGGGACAGGATCCGGTCCCGGTTCGCCGCGTTCGCCAGCAGATCGCCGCCCCGGTCGGGGCTGCCGCAGGCGAAGTCGAGCGCCGCCGTGACGAACCGCTCGTCCTCCAGCCGGTCCATCTGGTCCAGCTCTTCGGCGAGCGTGGCCCCCGGCCGCTCCCGGCCCGCCGACAGCCCCGCGAACGGGGCCAGTACGTCGGAGTGCGAGGCCCGCCACAGGAAGTCCGCCTCGTGCAGCCGGTCCGCGAGATCGGGCGGGAGCCCGGCGGCGGTCGCCGTCACCCAGCCGTGCAGCGCCGGATGGTGACCGGGCTCCGACAGGGCGTGCAGGGAGAGCCCCAGTTCGGCGAGGGGCGACAGCTCGAACGCGATGTGCTCCCGGGGCAGCCCGGCGATGTCGATGGTCACGGCCACCCCCTCATTCTGCGCCCCGCGCACGGGCGCGACGACGTGGATTGACGGGGCCCGTCAATCCACCCGGCACCGGTTGACCAGCGGCGTCAATCCACGTGACGGCCACCCGTCGACGAGCGGAGCGTGTCGGGCATGAACGCACTCCACCAGCACACCCTCGACAGCTACCGGGCCTCCCGGCACGGGGCCCCGGTCCCGCCCCGGCCCGGCGACCACGACTGGCAGGCCGCCCGAGAACTCACCTCACAGGCCCTCCTCGTCCGCCGCGCCGCCCGGGTCCGGCGGCGGCGCCCCGGTCCGTCCCCGGCCCGCTCCCTCCTCGCCGGGCTCGCCCGTCTGCCACGCCTGCTCCGAGCGCCCCGGTCCGCCGCCCGGAACTGACCGGGGGGACCGGTACGGGCAGGTGCGGAGCGCCCCCGGAGCTGATGGAACCCGTCCGGACCGAACCTGTCCGGACCGAAGTCGTCCGGACCGGAACCCGTCCGGACCGGGGCCGGGGGCGGAGCTGACCGGAGGGACCTGTGCGGATCGCCCCCCGAACTGGCCGTACCCGGAGCCAGCCGTACCCGGGGCTGATGGGACCAGGCCGGACCGAAGTCGTCCGGACGGGACCCGCCCGGACCGACCCGGAGCTGACGGGACCCGCCCGGACCGGAACCCGCCTGGCCCGGCCCCGTCCGGACCCGCCGTACGGGCGCCGCGCCCGGGCGTCAGCCGGCCGCCCCGGCCGCCGTCTCCGCCGCCACCCGCCGGACGAACTCCACCACGGCCTCTCCCATCTCCTCCGGCGTCCACTCCAGCGCCTCCGACGAGACGGTCACCTCGGTCGACGACACCCCCGGCACCAGCGTCCCCTCGGACCAGTAGCGGAAGAGTGTCGTCCCCGTCTCCTCGGCCTGGGAGAGGGAGGCCGCCATCAGCGCCTCCGCCGGATACGGCAGCCACACCAGGAACTGATGCGTATGCGGTGTCTCCGGGGTGAGCCGGAACCACGGCACCCCCGCCGCCCGGAAACCGTCCGCCAGGGCGCCCGCGACCTCCTTCGCCCGCGCCACATAGGACGGCAGCCTCGGCAGCTCCCGCTCCAGACCCACCAGGGCCGACAGCGCCGTCGGGAACTGGTGGAACAGCGTGCCCCCGTAGCGGTGCCGCCAGGCACGGGCCTCCGCCATCACCTCCTCCGGACCCACCAGCGCCGCGCCCGCCAGCCCTCCCAGCGACTTGTAGAAGGAGACGTAGACGCTGTCGGCGAGGCCCGCTATCTCGTCGAGCGGCCGGTCGAAGTGCGTCACGCACTCCCAGATCCGGGCGCCGTCGAAATGGACCACCGCGTCCCGCTCGCGCGCCGCGGCCGTGACCGCGACCAGCTCGTCCCAGCTCGGCAGGACGAAGCCCGCGTCCCGGAGCGGAAGCTCCAGCATCAGCGCCCCGAACGGCTCCTCGAAGCCGCTGACCTCGGCCGCCGTCGGCAGTCTGTGCTCCCGGGTGGGATGGACCGTCCGCAGACCGCTCACCCCTCCGAACGCGCCCCGCTCGTGCAGCTCCGGATGGGCCAGCGGATGCAGCGCCACCGTGCCGTTCCCGGTCCGCCCCGCCCAGCAGCGGAGCGCGACCTGCTGGGCCATCGTCCCGGTCGGGAAGAACACGGCCGCCGGGAACCCGAGCAGCCCGGCCACCCGCCGCTCCAGTTCCCCGACCACCCCGTCCCCGTACCAGTCGGGTGGCTCCGCCAGGTCGTACGCCCCGGCCGCGTCCGCCGTCAGCCCCGCCAGCAGCTCCGCCATCGGCCGGTCGGTCGACTGCCGCCACAACGTCCGGCCGGAGGCCCGCCAGGCCGCCCGCCTGCGCCGCCTCAGTTCCTCCTCGGACGGTCCCGTGTCCGCGGTACCCGCCGTGTCGTCCGCCGTGCCCGCCGTATCCGTGTCGGTCATCGAACCGCCCCCGATCTCCTCCGGTCGCCCGTCCGCGACCCGTCCCTGTCCGCCCGCGCCGGTCGGTGCCCCGGTCACGGCATATCCGTGCGAGCGTGCCGGAGCGGTCGGCCGCGCGCACCCGGGTTTCCGGGCCCGCCCGGCGACCGCTCCTTCGCGATCACTCACGATGATTCCCCGGGTCCGCGACCCCGTCCACGCCCTGTGGATAACTCGCCTGTGGACGACCGGAGGGGCGTCCACGGCGCTGGCGTAGCATGACGGAACATCGTCCGGTACCCACCGCGGACTGGAACGGAAGGCCCCACCGCGTGAACGCATCAGCCCCCCAGCACGAACCGCCCGACCCCCGGGACAGGCCCGCCCGGCTGACCGTCGGAGTCGTCGGCGCAGGCCGCGTCGGACCGGCGCTCGCCGCCGCCCTCCGGCTCGCCGGACACCGCCCCGTCGCCGTCTCCGGGGTCTCCGACGCCTCCCGGCGCCGGGCCGCCGCCCTGCTGCCCGATGTGCCGCTGGTCCCGCCCGCCGAGGTCCTCGCGCGGGCCGAGCTGGTGCTGCTGACGGTCCCCGACGACACCCTGCCGGGCCTGGTCGACGGCCTCGTCGGCACCGGCGCCGTACGGCCGGGACAGCTGCTCGTCCACACCTCCGGCCGGTACGGCACGGCGGTGCTCGACCCGGCGACCCGCGCGGGCGCGCTGCCGCTGGCCCTCCACCCGGCCATGACGTTCACCGGTACCGGTGTGGACGTCCAGCGGCTGGCGGGCTGCTCCTTCGGGGTGACCGCCCCGGACGAGCTGCGGCTGGCCGCGGAGGCGCTGGTCATCGAGATGGGCGGCGAGCCCGAGTGGATCGCGGAGCACGCCCGTCCGCTGTATCACGCGGCTCTCGCCCTCGGCGCGAACCACCTGGTGACCCTGGTCGCCCAGTCCATGGAACTGCTCCGCGAGGCGGGCGTCACCGCCCCGGACCGGATGCTCGGCCCCCTCCTCGGCGCCGCCCTGGACAATGCCCTGCGCTCCGGCGACGCCGCCCTCACCGGCCCGGTCGCCCGGGGCGACGCCGGTACGGTCGCGGCGCATGTCGCCGAGTTGCGCAAGCACGCCCCGGGGACGGTCGCGGGCTATCTCGCCATGGCCCGTACCACCGCCGACCGGGCCCTGGCCCACGGACTGCTCAAGCCCGAACTGGCCGAGGACCTGCTCGGCGTCCTCGCCGACGGCCGGGACGGCTGCGGAGGCCCCGGCCACAGCGGCCATAACGGCCATAACGGCCGCGATGGTGGCGACGGCGGGACGGACGGAAGACCCGGCGAGGAGGGCGACCAGCGATGACCGCCGACCGGCAGCACACCCTGCCGCCGCCGTCCGAGGGGCCGCCCGCCGTGCCCGAAGGGCTCGTACTGCTCCGTACGAAGGCCGACCTCGCCGGGTATAAGGCCGACCTCGCCGGATATCCCGACGGCCCCGACCCCGCCCGGGACCGCCCCCGGGCCCGTACCGGCGTCGTGATGACGATGGGCGCGCTGCACGAGGGCCACGCCACCCTGATCCGTACCGCCCGCTCCGCCGTCGGCGAGGACGGCCGGGTCGTCGTCACCGTCTTCGTCAATCCGCTCCAGTTCGGCGCGGGCGAGGACCTGGACCGCTACCCCCGGACCCTCGGCGCCGATCTGGAGATCGCGGCGGCGGCGGGCGCCGACGCCGTCTTCGCCCCCTCGGCCGCCGAGATGTACCCCGGCGGGCAGCCGGGGGTCAGGATCGCCGCCGGGCCCATGGGCGAGCGCCTGGAAGGCGCCAGCCGCCCGGGACACTTCGACGGCATGCTGACCGTGGTCGCCAAACTCCTCCACCTCACCCGCCCCGATGTGGCGTTCTTCGGCCAGAAGGACGCGCAGCAGTTGGCGCTGATCCGCCGGATGGTCCGCGATCTCGACCTGCCCGTCGAGATCGCCGGGGTGCCCACGGTCCGGGAGGACGACGGGCTCGCGCTCTCCAGCCGTAACCGCTATCTCTCCCCGGCCGAGCGGCGGACGGCCCTCGCGCTCTCCACCGCCCTCTTCGCCGCCGCCGAACGGCTCGCCGCCCAGCAGGCGCTGTCCGCCAGGGCCGAGACGAACCCCAACGCCGGGGCCCGCGCGCGGGCGCTCTCCCGGATGGGCGAGGCACGGGCCGCCGCCGACGCGGCGGCTGTTGCGTCGGCGGGACACGGCGGCGCAGACGCGGTCCGGGCCGCCGCCCGTACGGTGATCGAGGACGCGGCCCACGCCACTCCGCCGCTCGACCTGGACTATCTGGCCCTGGTCGACCCCGCCGACTTCACGGAGGTCCCCGACGACCACCGGGGCGACGCGATCCTCGCCGTCGCGGCGAAGGTCGGCACGACCCGGCTGATCGACAACATCCCGCTGAGCTTCGGAGCCATGCCGTGACCGCTCACCCCAGGCCCCAGACCCTCGGCACCCCCTCCGCGCCCGAGTCCGGGCCTACGGGGACCGCGACCGATACCGCGACCGAGATCGCGTCCGGGGAGACCACGACCCGCCCCCGGACCGCGATACGGCTCGACGCCCCGCCCCCCGGCTGGTCCGTCGCCGCCGACGTCGTCGTCGTGGGCTCCGGCGTCGCCGGGCTCACGACCGCCCTGCGCTGCGCCGCCGCCGGGCTGACCACGGTCGTCGTCACCAAGGCCCGCCTCGACGACGGCTCCACCCGCTGGGCCCAGGGCGGCATAGCCGCCGCCCTCGGCGACGGCGACACCCCCGAGCAGCATCTGGCCGACACCCTCGTCGCGGGCGCCGGGCTCTGCGACGAGGAGGCGGTACGGCTGCTCGTCACCGAGGGCCCCGGAGCCGTACACCGGCTGATCGAATCCGGCGCGCACTTCGACACCTCGCCCGAGACCGGCGAGATCGAGCTGACCCGCGAAGGCGGCCACCACCGCCGCCGGATCGCCCACGCGGGCGGCGACGCCACCGGCGCCGAGATCTCCCGCGCCCTGGTCGACGCGGTCCGCTCGGCCGGACTGCGGACCATCGAGAACGCCCTGGTCCTGGATCTCCTCACGGACGCCGACGGCCGCACCGCCGGCGTCAGCCTGCATGTCATGGGCGAGGGCCAGCACGACGGCGTCGGCGCCGTCCACGCCCCGGCGGTCGTCCTCGCCACCGGCGGCATGGGCCAGATCTTCGCCGCCACCACCAACCCGGCCGTCTCCACCGGCGACGGCGTCGCCCTCGCGCTCCGCGCCGGGGCCGAGGTCTCCGACCTCGAATTCGTCCAGTTCCACCCCACGGTCCTGTTCCTCGGCGCCGACGCGGAGGGCCAGCAGCCCCTCGTCTCCGAGGCGGTACGGGGCGAGGGCGCTCATCTCGTCGACGCGTCCGGCGTCCGCTTCATGGCCGGTACGCACGAACTGGCCGAACTCGCCCCGCGCGACGTCGTCGCCAAGGCGATCATGCGGCGGATGCGCGAGCAGGGCGCCGACCATATGTACCTCGACGCCCGCCACTTCGGCGCCGAGATGTGGGAGCACCGCTTCCCGACGATCCTCGCGGCCTGCCGCGCCCACGGCCTCGACCCCGTCACCGAGCCGATCCCGGTCGCCCCCGCCGCGCACTACGCCTCCGGCGGCGTCCGCACCGACCGGTACGGCCGGACGACCGTCCCCGGCCTGTACGCCTGCGGGGAAGTCGCCTGTACGGGCGTCCACGGCGCCAACCGGCTCGCCTCCAACTCCCTCCTCGAAGGGCTGGTCTTCGCCGAGCGCATCGCGGCGGACATCGCGTCCGAGGCGGCCCGGGAGCCGCTGGCCGCCGGGGCGCCGGTCACCACCCCGGGGTCGGCCACCGTACTGCCGCTGACCGACCCCGGCGCCCGCGCCCGGATCCAGCGGACCATGTCCCTCGGCGCCGGAGTCCTGCGCTCCGCCGACAGCCTCCGCGAGGCCGCCGCGGCCCTCGACGCGATCCGCGCGGAGGCCGACACCCCGGCCACCGCCCCGAGTACCTCTACGGCCCCCGGCGCCCCGGCGGCCGTCCATGTGTCCAAGCCCGCCGTCCCCGGAGTCGACGCCTGGGAGACCACCAACCTCCTCTGCGTCGCCCGCGTCCTCACGGCCGCCGCGCTCCGCCGCGAGGAGACCCGGGGCTGCCACTGGCGCGAGGACCGCCCCGACCGGGACGACCGGGAGTGGCGCCGCCATCTGGTGATCCGGCTCGACCCCGACCGGAGCGTCGTCGCGCACCGGACCGACACCACCGCCTTCCCCCCGACATCCTCCAGGGAGCACCAGTCGTGAGCACGCCCGAAGAACGTCCGGTCCCCGTGGACGTACCCCTGATCCAGATCGGCTCCGATCCCTCCGCCGGCGGCTGCGGGGACGCCTGCGGCTGCGGCCACGGCGCGGACCCGGCGGACCCCGACGGCGAGCTGTACGAATGCGGGCTCGACCCCGCCCTCGCCGTACTGCTCGCCGAATCCGGACTCGACCCGGTCCAGGTCGAGGACATCGCCCATCTCGCCCTGAGCGAGGACCTCGACGGCGGGGTGGACGTCACGAGCGTGGCGACCGTCCCCGCCGACGCCGTCGCCACCGGCGACTTCACCGCCCGCGAGGCCGGTACGGTCGCGGGCATCCAGATCGCCGAGGCCGTGCTCTCCATCGTCGCCACCGACGAGTTCGAGGTCGAGCGGCACGTCGCCGACGGCGACCGGGTCGAGGCGGGCCAGAAACTGCTCTCCGTCACCACCCGGACCCGGGAACTCCTCACCGGCGAGCGCAGCGCCCTCAACATCCTGGGCCGCCTCTCCGGCGTCGCGACCGCCACCCGGGCCTGGGCGGACGCCCTGGAGGGCACCGGCGCGAAGGTCCGCGACACCCGGAAGACCACCCCCGGACTGCGCGCCCTGGAGAAGTACGCGGTCCGCTGCGGCGGCGGCGTCAACCACCGGATGTCGCTCTCCGACGCGGCCCTCGTCAAGGACAACCACGTGATCGCCGCGGGCGGGGTGGCCGAGGCGTTCAAGGCCGTCCGAGACGTCTTCCCCGGCGTACCGGTCGAGGTCGAGGTCGACACCCTGGACCAGGTACGGGAAGTGCTCGAAGCGGGCGCCGACCTGATCCTCCTCGACAACTTCACCCCCGAGGCCACCGCCGAGGCGGTCGCCCTGGTCGCGGGCCGCGCGGTGCTCGAATCGTCGGGCCGGCTCACCCTGGAGAACGCCCGGGCCTACGCGGACACCGGCGTCGACTTCCTCGCGGTCGGCGCGCTCACCCACTCCGCGCGCGTCCTGGACATCGGACTCGACCTGCGCGAGCCGTCGGCGGACACGGCGGGGGCGGACGACTGATGCTGCTCACCATCGACGTCGGCAACACCCATATGGTCCTCGGTCTCTTCGACGGGGAGGAGATCGTCGAACACTGGCGGATCTCCACCGACGCCAGCCGCACCGCGGACGAACTGGCCGTCCTCCTCCAGGGCCTGATGGGGATGCACCCACTGCTCGGGGTCGAACTGGGCGACGGTATCGAGGGCATCTGCATCTGCTCCACGGTCCCGGCCGTCCTGCACGAACTGCGCGAGGTCACCCGCCGCTACTACGGCGACGTACCGGCGATCCTCGTCGAACCCGGCGTGAAGACCGGGGTGCCGATCCTGACCGACCACCCCAAGGAGGTCGGCGCGGACCGGGTCATCAACTCGGTGGCCGCCGTGGAGCTGTACGGCGGCCCGGCGATCGTCGTGGACTTCGGTACGGCGACCACGTTCGACGCGGTCAGCGCGCGGGGCGAGTACGTCGGCGGCGTCATCGCCCCCGGTATCGAGATCTCCGTGGACGCGCTCGGCGTCAAGGGCGCCCAGCTCCGCAAGATCGAGCTGGCCCGGCCCCGCAGCGTGATCGGCAAGAACACGGTCGAGGCCATGCAGTCGGGCATCGTGTACGGCTTCGCGGGCCAGGTCGACGGAGTCGTCCAGCGGATGAAACGCGAGCTGGCCCCGCAGGACCCCGACGAGGTCACGGTGATCGCGACGGGCGGACTGGCGCCGATGGTGCTGGGCGAGTCTTCGGAGATCGACGAGCACGAGCCGTGGCTCACGCTGATCGGCCTCCGCCTGGTCTACGAACGCAACATCGCCCGCCTCTGAGGCACCGCGCCGCGACCCGCCGCCGACGGCAGCGCTGTCGTGGCCGTTCGCGCGGTTCCGCCCCCTGTGCCTTCGGCGATGGGGGGACCCCCAGCGCCTTGGCTCTCCGGGTGAGGCCCACGCAGTCCGCCCGGCGGTGCGGGTGTTGTCGGGCGACCGCGCGCCGGTGGCTGGCTTGTCGCGCAGTTCCCCGCGCCCCTGAATGCTCTCCCGCTCCCGTCCCTGGAAAGGGGTAGCCGCCTCCTTGCGGGGGCGGCGAGAAGGGCAACCCAGGGGCGCGAAGAACTGCGCGACAAGCCACAGGCGGGGTGCGGACCGCCGACAACACCCGGTCGCCGGGCGAGACCCGGGTGGTTCGGGGCGGCGCCCCGGAGGGCCAATGCGCGGGGGCCCGAGACCTTGCGGGGCCAAGGAACTTGGGGGTGGCGGGGCTTTGCGGCGCGGGGGGAGCAACACGCGGCGCGCGGGCGCGGATCGCGGCTCAGGGGACGCGCCCGGGAATCGGGAATAGCCCGATATTGTCTAAAAGCGACCGTATCGTCAGGACATGCCCACGCCTTACGGATCCCGCGGCGGTATGGCCTTCAGCGCGGACGAGCTGCGGGTCGTCCGACGCGCTCTCGCCGTCGCCCTGCATCCCGCCCCACTCGCCGACGAGGACGTCCAGGACTGTTTCCGGCTCGCGGACTCCGTGGACGAGGCGGCACGGGAGGCGGGCCGCCTCCGCGCCTTCCTCCTCGCCGATCTCGGGCGGTATCGCGCCGCGCTGCCCGGCGCGGCGGCGGGCTATCTGGAGCTGCTCCAGGACGCGCTGGCGGCCGGGTACGACCCCAGGCCCGAGGATCTGGCCGCCCTGCGGGGGCTCCGCGCGCTGCCCGCCGCCGAGGCCGTACTCGAACGCTGCCAGGTGCTGGCGGAGCGGTCCGTACGGGCCAGGCTCGCCGGGCGCCGGGTGACCGCGCCCGCGCCCAGGACCCGGCTGCTCGCCCTGCCCGGCGGCCGGGCCGCGGCCGACGACGGCGAGGCGTCCGAGGAGAAGCCCGAGCCGAGGCCGAAGCCCGCGCCCCGGCCCGCCGGGCCGGCGCCCGCGAAGCCGGGGGAGCGGCCGGTGCCGAAGCCGTCCGAGGTGTTCCCGCCGCGCCGCCGTCCGGTCCCCCCGCCGGAGCGGCTGGCGACGGCCTGATCCCGCAAGGGGGCCGCCCGGCCTCTCCGCCCGGCCCCGCGGCAGGCGTCCGCGGGGCCTTGGCTACCCTGAGGTCATGGACTACATCTCGGCGCTCGTGCCTCCCGCGGTGATGGCCACCTTCTTCACCATCCTGATCGTGACGATCGTGAAGAGTCAGGGCGGTCCGAACAAGACCAAGGAGGACGCGTTCGTGGACGCCGCCCTCGCCCGCGCCGAAGCCGTCGGCCAGGCCCCGGCGGGTGGTACGGCCTCCGCCGCCGCCAAGGACGACTGACCCCGCGCGGGGTCGGCGAGCGGGGCAAGCGGGGGACACCCGGGACGCACGGACGGCGATCGCCGCCGCCGTGCGTCCTTTTTGTTCGCCAACCTCCGGTTATGTCGAGTAATCCGAGATTTTCGGAGATTTCCCACTATGGTGGGTATGTGCCCCGTCAATTGGGAGACCTTGAAGACGCCGTGATGACGCGCGTCTGGCAATGGAACCGGCCGGTCACCGTCCGGGAAGTACTGGAAGACCTTCAACAGGACCGTTCCATCGCCTACACGACCGTCATGACGGTCATGGACAATCTCCATCAGAAGGGCTGGGTCCGCCGGGAAGTCGAAGGCCGCGCCTATCGATATACGGCGGTCTCGACCCGGGCCGCCTACTCCGCGGCCCTGATGAACGACGCATGGGCGCAGAGCGACAACCCCGCCGCCGCCCTCGTCGCCTTCTTCGGGATGATGTCGCCGGAACAGCGGGAAGCGCTCCAGGCGGCCGTTCGTATGGTGCAGACCGATACGGTCCCCGAACCCGCCCCGGCCCCCGCCGCCACCCCGGAAGGCGCCGCCCAAGGCGATCCTGAAGCAGCCTTGGAAGACGCCCGGGAAGGCGAGCCCGAAGGTGCCGGGGAAGCCGCCGCGGAAGGCTCCGGGGAAGCCGTCCCCGAAGGCGGTCCGGAACACGGATCGCGGGCCCGCGCGGGCGAACGCGGCCCGGAAGGCGCGGCCGAGGGCGCTGACGAGGGCGAACCCCCGGGGCGATAGCGTCGGCCCATGTCGAATCCCGCAGAGAATGCCATCACCGTCCGCCGGGCCAGGACCGGGGATGTGTCCGCGGTCCGCCGGCTCCTCGACCCCTACGTACACGATGGCATCCTGCTCGACAAAGCGACTGTCACTCTTTACGAAGACATCCAGGAGTTCTGGGTCGCGGAACGCGACACCGACGGTACGGTCGTCGGATGCGGGGCCCTCCACGTCATGTGGGAAGACCTCGCGGAAGTACGCACTCTCGCCGTCGACCCGCTCCACAAGGGCTCCGGCATCGGTCACCTGCTGCTCGACAAGCTGTTGCGCACCGCGCGGTGGCTCGGTGTGCGCCGGGTTTTCTGCCTCACCTTCGAAGTGGACTTCTTCGGCAAGCACGGCTTCGTGGAGATCGGTGAGACACCGGTCGACGGAGATGTCTACACCGAGCTGCTCCGTTCCTATGACGAGGGTGTCGCCGAGTTCCTGGGACTCGAACGCGTGAAGCCGAACACCCTCGGCAACAGCCGGATGCTTCTCCAGCTGTGATCCCCCTCCGGGGTCCCTCCGGAGCATCACGGAGCCATCGAGGCGCGATCCCTATGTCCGAATCGCGCACGTTTCCCGCGTTCTTCGGGTTCTGAACCTCTGTCAAGGGTTTGAGTTTTCCAGAGAAAAGCGGTTTCCTTTCCGCGTAACACATTTTCGATGAAAGGAAATCCGGTGGCACAGAAGGTTCAGGTCCTTCTTGTCGATGACCTCGACGGCGGCGAGGCGGACGAGACCGTCACGTTCGCGCTGGACGGCAAGACCTACGAGATCGACCTCACCACCGCCAATGCGGACAAGCTCCGCTCGTTGCTGGAGCCGTACGCGAAGAACGGCCGGCGCACGGGCGGTCGCGCGTCCACGGGTCGCGGGAAGGGCCGGGCCGCGAGCGACAACAAGAACACCGCGGAAGTCCGCGCCTGGGCCAAGGCGAACGGTTACGACGTCAACGACCGCGGGCGTGTACCCGCCACGGTCCGCGAGGCGTACGAGAAGGCCAACGGCTGACCGGCACCGACCGGCGGGCGTCCGCGCCCGCTAATCGGCTCTATTCGCGGATCGGGCAATCGCACAGGTATCCGATGCCGGTGCGGCTATTCGGCCGCAGCAATCGGGCCCGGTGGCATTCCGTCGCCACCGTGTCCAGCAGCCGCAGGAGATCGGGCCCCCGTACGCGTCCGGGGTGCCCGCCGGCTTCCGCGGCCGCCGGACCCGCCGCGCCCGGCGGTTCCGGCAGACACGGCAGGTACGGACCCGGTACGGGGGGCCGCAGCCATACGGCGGCCCCCCGGGTCCCGGCCGTTCCGGGCGGCGGGGGCGCGGGCATCCGCCCGCCGGTGCCCACGGCCGTCAGATCCAGGGCGACCCCGCCCCACTCCAGCCAGGCCAGCACGCCCGGCACCTCGTCGGCGGCCCCGGGGGCGATCAGCAGCAGCGCCCGGTCCCCGGCCAGGGCGACCGGCCCGACGGCGGCCCGGCGCAGTACGGCCGCGCCCGCGTCGGCCGGTACCTCCAGTACGTCGAAGGCGAGCCCCGTCAGCAGCTCCACGGGCCCGTCCCCGGACGGCTCCGCGACCGGCCAGCCGAGCCGGGTCCGGTACCAGTGGGCCACGGCCGCGGAATCCGTCGAAGGGACTGTCGGCGCGATCGGCGCGATCGGCACGGACGGCACGGCCCGTGCGGACTGTCCGGCCCGCGCGAACGGCATCGCCCGGCCGTCGGCGGCCCGGCGCGGCGACGGCAGCACGGCCGGTACCGGAGGTCCGGAAGGGGCCGACGGGACGGGCGGTACGGCCGGGACGAGCGGCGGAACACCTGCCGACGGGGAAGGACTCATGGTCCGGGAACTCCGCGGGACCACCGAGGGTTACGCAGAGTGTCTGAAGCATCGCACTCCGTCCCGTGATCACCGGCCGTCCCGCGGTGATCGGGTGCGTTCGGCCCCCGGATTTGTTCGCCCATAGCTGAGGGGAACCGCTGCGCGCCGCATGGAGTGTCAGTGCTTACGGGTAAGACATTCCTAGTGAGGAGGGGCGACACGCTCGCACGGAGGCCGTGCGTTCGCCATCGGCGTACAGCTGGCGAGAGTAACCGCTTGGCCTGCGGGAACATGGTCTCGCACCATCGGGTTGGAGCATGTGTCGGCGTTCAGGGGTCAGGAGGCCACAGACGGGTGTCGGCAGTTGGAATGAGCGGTCCCCGCTTGCGGGACTAAGCTGCGGAAGGACAGGGAGGGGACCGACCCCTTACTGCCTGACCGCTCTGAGGAGCGATTAACGATGTTCGAGAGGTTCACCGACCGCGCGCGGCGGGTTGTCGTCCTGGCTCAGGAAGAAGCCCGGATGCTCAACCACAACTACATCGGCACCGAGCACATCCTCCTGGGCCTGATCCACGAGGGTGAGGGTGTCGCCGCTAAGGCCCTGGAGAGCCTCGGGATTTCGCTCGAGGCGGTCCGCCAGCAAGTCGAGGAGATCATCGGCCAGGGCCAGCAGGCCCCGTCCGGCCACATCCCCTTCACCCCCCGGGCCAAGAAGGTGCTGGAGCTGTCGCTCCGCGAGGCCCTTCAGCTCGGCCACAACTACATCGGCACCGAGCACATCCTGCTCGGCCTGATCCGCGAGGGCGAGGGCGTCGCCGCCCAGGTCCTCGTGAAGCTGGGCGCCGATCTCAACCGGGTCCGTCAGCAGGTCATCCAGCTGCTCTCGGGTTACTCCGGCAAGGAGGCCGCCACGGCCGGCGGCCCGGCCGAGGGCACCCCCTCGACGTCCCTGGTCCTCGACCAGTTCGGCCGCAACCTCACCCAGGCGGCCCGCGAATCCAAGCTCGACCCGGTCATCGGGCGCGAGAAGGAGATCGAGCGGGTCATGCAGGTGCTGTCCCGCCGCACCAAGAACAACCCCGTGCTCATCGGCGAGCCCGGCGTCGGCAAGACGGCGGTCGTCGAGGGCCTGGCACAGGCCATCGTCAAGGGCGAGGTGCCCGAGACCCTCAAGGACAAGCACCTCTACACCCTGGACCTCGGCGCGCTGGTCGCGGGCTCCCGCTACCGCGGTGACTTCGAGGAGCGCCTGAAGAAGGTGCTCAAGGAGATCCGCACCCGCGGCGACATCATCCTGTTCATCGACGAGCTGCACACCCTGGTCGGCGCGGGCGCCGCCGAGGGCGCCATCGACGCGGCCTCGATCCTCAAGCCCATGCTGGCCCGGGGCGAGCTGCAGACCATCGGCGCCACGACGCTCGACGAGTACCGCAAGCACCTGGAGAAGGACGCCGCGCTGGAGCGCCGCTTCCAGCCCATCCAGGTCGCGGAGCCGTCGCTGCCGCACACCATCGAGATCCTCAAGGGCCTGCGCGACCGCTACGAGGCGCACCACCGGGTCTCCATCACCGACGAGGCGCTGGTCCAGGCCGCCACCCTGGCCGACCGGTACATCTCGGACCGCTTCCTGCCGGACAAGGCGATCGACCTGATCGACGAGGCCGGATCCCGGATGCGCATCCGCCGGATGACCGCTCCGCCGGACCTCCGCGAGTTCGACGAGAAGATCGCGGGCGTCCGCCGCGACAAGGAGTCGGCGATCGACTCCCAGGACTTCGAGAAGGCGGCTTCCCTCCGCGACAAGGAGAAGCAGCTGCTGGCGGCGAAGGCCAAGCGGGAGAAGGAATGGAAGGCCGGCGACATGGACGTCGTCGCCGAGGTCGACGGCGAACTCATCGCCGAAGTCCTCGCCACGGCCACCGGCATTCCGGTCTTCAAGCTGACCGAGGAGGAGTCGTCCCGACTGCTCCGTATGGAGGACGAACTCCACAAGCGCGTCATCGGGCAGAAGGACGCCATCAAGGCGCTCTCCCAGGCCATTCGCCGGACCCGTGCCGGTCTGAAGGACCCGAAGCGCCCCGGCGGCTCGTTCATCTTCGCCGGTCCGTCCGGTGTCGGTAAGACCGAGCTGTCCAAGACGCTCGCCGAATTCCTCTTCGGCGACGAGGACGCCCTGATCTCCCTCGACATGTCGGAGTTCAGTGAGAAGCACACGGTTTCCCGCCTCTTCGGCTCCCCGCCCGGATACGTGGGTTACGAGGAGGGCGGCCAGCTCACCGAGAAGGTGCGCCGCAAGCCGTTCTCCGTCGTCCTCTTCGACGAGGTCGAGAAGGCCCACCCCGATATCTTCAATTCCCTGCTCCAGATCCTGGAGGACGGTCGGCTGACCGACTCCCAGGGCCGGGTCGTGGACTTCAAGAACACGGTCATCATCATGACGACCAACCTCGGGACCCGGGACATCTCCAAGGGATTCAATCTGGGCTTCGCCGCCCAGGGCGATGTGAAGACCGGCTACGAGCGGATGAAGGCGAAGGTCAACGAGGAGCTGAAGCAGCACTTCCGCCCCGAGTTCCTGAACCGTGTCGACGACACCGTCGTCTTCCACCAGCTCTCCGAGGAAGACATCATCCAGATCGTCGACCTCATGATCGCCAAGGTGGACGAGCGGCTGAAGGACCGTGACATGGGCCTGGAGCTCAGCCCCACGGCCAAGACGCTGCTCGCCAAGCGGGGCTACGACCCCGTGCTGGGCGCCCGGCCGCTGCGCCGGACCATCCAGCGGGAGATCGAGGACATCCTCTCCGAGAAGATCCTCTTCGGTGAGCTGCGCCCGGGTCACATCGTGGTGGTGGACACCGAGGGCGAGGGCGAGGAGAAGAAGTTCGTCTTCCGCGGCGAGGAGAAGTCCGCCCTGCCGGACGTCCCCCCGATCGAGCAGGCGGCCGGCGGTGCCGGTCCCAACCTGTCGAAGGACGCGTAACACCGCCGCGCGGGTGAGCCCCGCGCGGTGAGACGGCCGCCCCGGTCCCGTACGGCTTCGTACGGGACCGGGGCGGCCGTCGTCGTACGGCCGGAAAGGCGCCGGAACGGGCCGGGCGGTCCCGGGAGGCGCGGGAGGTGCGGGAGGTGCCGTGGAGGCGCCGGTCCCGGGTGGTCAGCTCTCGTCGTCCCCGGGGTCGGTCAGGCCCAGCAGCTCCCGCAGATAGGCGACACCGGCGAGGGCATCGGGCTGGAGCCGGTCGGGGGCCGGGAGCAGCCGAAGCACATCGGGTCCCAGCTCGGCCAGCAGCTCCGCCGCCTCCGGGGTCCTCGGCGGCAGTACCCGGCCCAGTACGTCGTCCAGTCGGCGCCGGGTCTCCTCGTCGAGCCAGGGCGCGTGCCGGGAGCAGAGCACGGCCAGGACACCGAGCCGGACCGACGGCATCCGGTCGTCGGTGGAGCGGGCCGACCTGAGGAGTTCCTGGATCAGACGGGTCAGCTGTACGCGGTCGCAGTGGCCCGCCGCCAGCAGGATCACATCCCGCCACTCGTCGCTGTGGGTGTGCCGGAGTACCTCGGCGAGGTGGTCGCCTTCGACGAACTCCCGGGCCGCGAGGAAGTCCCGGAAGGTGCGGTGGGAGAAGCCGAGATAGCCGGGTGCCTCCTCCTGGAGCACTCCGCCGCTGATCAGGAGATGGTCGAGGATCTGCTCCGGGGTCCCCTGGTGGCGGACGGTCGGCATTCCGGTGAGCGCCTGGACGAGCTGGGCGACGGCGGTGCTCCGGGGGATCTCGGTCGAGCGGTTGCGGACCATCCAGACGGCCAGGCGCTGGAAGAGGAACCGCCGTCCCTCGACGGTCAGCCGGATCTCCTCGGCCCGGTCGACGAGCCGGGCCTGGTCCCGGCGGCCGAGCAGCATCGTCAGCGACTGGTCGTAGAGCTGCCACCGGGTATCCGGTGTCAGTCCGTCGAACCGGCGGTGGAGGGCGCAGATCACGGCGCAGAGCAGGGGCGTCCGGGCGAGGTCCCGCAGGGTGCGGTCGCGTTCCAGTTGCCGGATCAGATTCCGTTCGGTCACCGCTGAGCCGCTGCCGCTGCCGCTGCCGCTGTTGCCGCCGCCGGGGCCGTCGTCGGAGGCGACCCGGGCCGCGTCGTACCAGGCGGTGACGAATCTTCTGATGTCGGCGTCGTCCATCGGCAGCAGCCGGACCTTGTCGAAGCCGTCCCGGGCCAGCCACTCCGGTTCGACGGCGGTCGGCCGGGTGGTTGCCACACAGCGGGTCTCCGGATACCGCCGGAGCAGGTCGGAGAGCCAGCGCCCGGCCGTGGCGCGGTCGGCCCTCGGGATCTCGTTGAACCCGTCGACCAGCAGCAGGGCGCGGCCGTCGGCGAGGACCCGCTCGGCCCAGCCGGGCGGCGGATCCCCGGTCTCCGGGCCGGTGAGCGATGCCAGCCGGTCCGGGGTGGGGAGCCGCTGTCCCCGGGCGTGCAGGGCTCGCAGGGGGACGAGGAAGGGCACCAGCCCGGTGAGCGGGCCGGGGCCGGGGGTGAGGGTTCCGGCGGCGACGGCCCTGGCCAGCCATTGGACCAGGGTGGTCTTACCGGCCCCGGCTTCTCCGTGCAGCAGGATGCGGGGATTGCCCTCCAGGAAGGTTGCGACCCGGCCGATCGCCTGGCTGAGCGGGCGGCCGGGGTGCCCGGGATTGCCGACCGCCGCCAGATCGACGAAGGAGGTATCCAGGTCCCATGCGGCGCGGCCGGGGCTGAGGGAGTCGAGGCCGTGGAGCCGGGTGGTCCGGTAGCGGGCGGCGAGGGCCTCGGCGTACTCCTCCTCGTACCGGGAGTCGTCGGACCGGGCGCCGGTGATCTGTTCCAGGGCCGAGATCCACGGGACCCAGACGCGGAGCCCGGCGTGGTCGGCGAGCCGCTGGAGGGGGAGGCAGTCGGCGCGGCGGTGGCCCAGATTGCCGCTGACCTCGCGGACGATGCCGAGCAGGGTGCTCCCGGCGAAGACGGGCGCTCCGGAGAGCCCGGCGAAGGACGAGTCGCCGCCGACGGCGACGAAGGCGGCGGTGTCGTCGAAGTCGAAGATCACGCCGTCGGTGCCGCCCGGCTCGCCGGGTGGGCGGACGGTGCCGTGGTACGTGACGAGGTCGAGCCGGTCGTCGTCCCCGGTGGGCTGGAAGCCGAGTATCCGGCAGCCCCGGAGCGGCCGGCTGGTGGTGAGGGCGCTGAGCCGGGGCCGGAGGTCGATCCGGCCGCCGGGGACGAGGAGTACGGCGGCGTCCAGCCGCCGGTCCGTCCACATGACGCGACAGGTGCCGACGGATCCGGTGGCGGGTTCGACCACGGCGGCGGTCTCCCGGTCGCCGACGACCCGGGCGCAGGTGAGGACGAGATGGGGGGAGAGGAAGACCCCGGTGCCCCGGGCGGCGCCGGTGACCACCACCATCGTGGTGCCGAGCCCGGGCCTGGCGGAGATCATGGGGTGCCGGTGTCGGAAGCGCCGTCGTGGCCGGTGCGGTCGCGGCCGAAGTCGGCGGAGATGTCGAGGTCGTCATTGCCGACCAGCCAGGAGTCGTTGGTTCCGGCGCCGCGCGGGGTGAGGGTGACGGCGACCCGGTGCGTACGGCCGGTTCCGGTGGTCCGCTCGGCGCCCGCGTCCACCACCCAGGCTCTGACCCGGCCGCCGCCGGTGGTGTCGCGGCGCAGTTCGACGGTGAACTCCAGCTCGATGCCGTCGACTTCGAACCGGACGGGGGAGCCGTCGGCGCGGGCCGCCGCGGTGACGAGCTGGGCGCGTACGGCGTCCACGGCGTCCGCGAGATCGATACCGGCGTCGAGGCCGGAGCCGGTGCGGTTGGCACCGGGGTCGGTGTGGTTCATGGGGACCGCCGTTCGGTCGGAGGGACGAGAGGTACGAGAACTGCGAGAACTGCGCGAGGTACGCCCGGATGCGCCCCGGGCTCCGGTCAGGGGGTGGTGCTGAGCCGGGCGCCGAAGTGCTCGTGACCGGTCAGGAGCAACTGGTTGGTGTGGTTGGCGTAGAGCTTGATCCGCAGCTCGGGGTGGGAGTCGTGGAACGGGCCGAGGTCGAGCCGATACGGCGAGACATTGGGCGGGGTGCTGATCCGCAGGGACGTCAGATTGGGGAAGGCGCGAGCGATTACCTCCGTGTCGGGCGCGGACGGAGGAAAGATCAGCAGCAGGTCGGTGATGTGCGACGAGGGCGTCGCGGCGCTGTCGATGTCGATCCCGGGCTGCGAATCGAGTTGCAGCTCGTGCAGCCGGGGGATCCGGTTCGCCACTGCCGTCAGCGCCGACAGCCGGGCCGGTGAGCTGACGATCAGACTGGCGGGCCGCCAGGTGACGAGGGAGTCGTACGGCAGCTCCGCGTCGTCCACGATCTGGAGGGTGTGGATCTCGGGGCGCGGGCCGCGCAGGGCGAAGATCCGGGCGTCGATGGTGAGCGAGTCCAGGGTGCGGTCCGCGAGGTGTCCGAGGCTGGTCAGCGCCGGGCAGCCGAGCAGTCCCAGCCGCCGGACCGACGGCCGCTCGGCGATCACCCGGAGATCGGTGAGGACGGTGTTGTCCTCGAAGAAGACGATGACGAGTCCGCTGTCGGGCAGGGCCGAGCGCAGAGCCGGGACGGGGTGGTTCCCGTAGAGGGCGATGGAACTGACGCCGGTGAGGCTTTTGAGCAGCCCGAGGTGTTCGGGGGTGGGGACGGGCAGCCGGGTGCGGCTCAGGTCGATCCGGGCCAGGACTTCGCGGGCGTACTCCTCGGCGGGGAAACTGCCCCAGGCGCGGGCGAGGGCGTCACGGGTGTTCGGGTCGGTCAGGCCGGTGAACTCGCGGAGCAGGGGGATCGCGGCGGCCTCGCCGACCCGGGCGTGGACGCCGATCACGAGGCGGTCGGTGACCCAGTCGCCGGAGGGCCCCGGCAGCAGGGGGAGGACGTATTCGCCGAGTTCGGCCAGGAGGTGGGTCTCCTCGTCGGAGCGCGGCGGCATCACCTCCCGTACCGCCGTCTCGGCCCGGAGCCGGGCGTCCGCGTCGAGGAAGACGGCATTGGCGGCGCACTGGCCCGCGAGGATGCGGAGCGGCCGGGCCGGCGGTTCGGGAAGGGTGCCCGCCTTCTCGACGAGCCGGGTGACGAGCCGGCCGACGCGGCGGTCGAGATGGCCGACGGAGAGCAGGATGACATCGCGCCACAGCTCGTCCCCGGCGCGGCCGACGAGTTCGCCGACGCTGTCGGTTTCGGCGAGTTCCTTGGCGGCGAGATAGTCCTGGAACGTGCGGTGGATGAACTGGATGGTGTCGCCGGTGCGCTGCTGGAGCAGTCCGCTGCGGTTGACCAGATGGGCCAGGACCCGGTACGCGCCGCCCTGCTCGCGTACCTGCGGCATATAGCCGGTGGCCTTGTCGATCTGCTGGACGGCCTCCTCGGGGGTGAACTGGGTCTGGCCGCAGCGGACCAGCCAGACGGCGATGTGCTGGAGCAGCAGTTTGTGCTCGTCGACGCCGATGATCAGCCCCTCGGGGGCGTCGATACCGCGTTCCCGGTCGCGTTTGCCGAGCAGCATGTCGAGGGTGGCGCGGTACAGCTCCCAGCGGGTGTGCGGGAGGCGGCCGCGGCGTTTGCGGTGCAGGGCGCAGATCACGGCGCAGAGCAGCGGGGTCCTGGCCAGGTCGCGCAGGACCCGGTTGCCGGTGAACTCGCGGGTGAGCCGTCGGCTGAGTTCGCCGAGGCGGCGCTGTTCGGCGGCGGCCCGGCCGTCGTCGCGTCCCTCGTACTCCAGCTTGGCGGCCCGGTGCCAGGCGGCGACGAAGGCGGAGATGTCCTCGTCGCTCATCGGCAGCAGCAGCAGATCGGTGAAGCCCTCGGCGGTGAGCCAGTCCTTCTCGACGGCGCCGGGCCGGACGGTGGCCAGACAGCGGGTGTCGGGATAGCGGGCGAGCAGCCGGGTGAGCCAGCCGCGGGCCCGGTCGCGGTCGCCCTGGGGGAGCTCGTCGAGGCCGTCGACGAGGAGCAGGGCGCGGCCCGCCTCCAGGGTGCGTTCGGCCCAGCCGTCGGGGGCCCGGCCGACCGGCAGCTCGGCGGCGTGGCCGAGGCCGTCGGGGGCGGGGAAGCCGCTGCCGTGGGCCCGGACGCTGCGCATCGGGACGACGAACGGGATCAGTCCGTTCAGCTCGTCCAGCTCGGCGGGGAGGGTGTCGCAGGCGGCGTGGGCGGCGAGCCGCCAGACGAGGGTGGTCTTGCCCGCGCCCGCCTCGCCGCGGAGCAGGGTGCGGGGGTTGCGGCCGATGAGCTGTTCCACCCGGCGGCGGGATCCGGCCACCTGGCCCGGCGGCCGGTGGTCGAGCAGATTGCGCAGCCGCTGCTCGGCCTCGCGCGTCATGGTGATCCGCCGGCCGTCGGTCGGCAGGCCCAGTTCGGTGATCCGCTGGTCGGGCAGGGTGTCCCGGAGCTCGTCCAGTAACTGCTGGGGGGTCCGGCGCAGCTCCTCGTCGAGCCCGGTGGCCTCCAGGCTGAGATAGGCGGTGTCCAGGTCCCAGCTGGATTCGCTGACGCCCAGCTCGTCGATTCCGAAGATCTCCGTCTTGCCGTACTGGGCTTTCACCGCGCCCGTGTACCGCTCCTCGAAGGGGGCGTCCGCCGGGTCGAAGCCGGACATGTTCTCCAGCCGGGGGTTGACCGGGAGGAGGTCGAAGGCCCAGTTCCGCAGGGCGTCGATCGGTACGGCCTCCAGCTGCTGGCCGGGGGCTCCGTTGACCCGGGCCACGATGCCGAGGAGTACGGGGCCCGCCAGGACGGGCGCCCCGGAGAGCCCGGAGAGCGGGGAGCGGCCGTCGGCCAGCGGGGGGCCGGGGGTGTGGTCGAGCCAGAGGGTGAGGGTGCCGCGGGCCTGGCCCGCGGCGGGTAAGACGGTGCCCGTGTACTGGCCGAAGTCGAGCTTGTTGCCGCCGTAGCGCTGCTGGCCGGGGAAGCCGGTGGTCTGGGCGCCGGGGAGGGGATCGTCCCTGGTCAGCCGGGCGATCCTGAGGCGGCCCAGCCGGTCGGCGGAGACGATGTCGTCCTCCGCGCGGAGCAGGGCGGCGTCCCGGCCGGGCCAGAGCTTCACCACGTCGCAGCGGAAGGCGCGGGAGCTGGTCAGATGGAGCACGCTGGGTGCCCCGCGTTGGCCGTTGAGGACATGTGCGCAGGTCAGCACGTATCTGGGGGTCAGGAGGACGCCGGTGCCCTGCTGACCGCCGAGAACGGCGACCACGCGCATGGAAGGGCCGTTCCGCACGCTTTCCACCCCCGTTTACGCGCCCCGTTTCTGCTCCGACATTAGTGGCGCGGGCCACAATTCCGCCGCCGAATCCGTGACAAGGCGCACAGGCCGTTTCGGGCCTACTAGCCGGATTAGGAGCGGCGCCGGGACGGGCCGCTCCGGGCCGGTGGCGGCCGGAGCCGGTGCGGCGGCCGGGCGGGGGCCTCCGGAGGCCGCCGGAGCGGCCCCGGGGGGTTCCGGGGTGGTTCGGAGGGCCCGGTCCACCGTACGTACCGGGGGCTAAACCCCATTTCGGAGCGGAAATCTCCGACTTTTCGATCATGTAAGACAGTGATGACCAAAGGGTGTCAATGGGGTGAATCACTGCGTCGCCACTACGACGGAATGTCGTAGTTGGGGGGTTTGAGGTGAAGTGCCGGGATCGGTTACCAAGGGATGGCGACAACGCACCCCCGGCGCAATTCCGCGTCGGGTCAGTTTCTGTCCGGAGGCATTCTCATATGACGCGCGTCACCACTCGTTTCTCCCGCCCGGCGTTTCTCCGCACCCGGGCCGGCGTCCTCGCCGCAGGTCTCGGAGCAACCGCCGTGCTCGGAACGGGCGCCGCGTTCGCCGTAGAGGCCACCGGTTCCCCGTCCGCCGCTCCCGTAGCCGCCCCGGCCAAGGCCCCGGCCGCCAAGCCGCTGGAGGCCAAGGCCGCCGCCCCGGTCAAGACCGTCGAGGTGAAGGCCGCCGCCCCTAAGGCCGCGCCTAAGGCCGCGCCGAAGCCCGCCGCCGCGCCCAAGGCCGCCGCGCCGTCCTGGGTGAAGCCCGTCGGCTCGTACGCCCTGACCGCCACCTACGGCAAGGCCGGCAACATGTGGGCCAGCAACCACTCCGGCCAGGACTTCGCCGTCCCGACCGGTACCCCCGTCGTCTCCATCGGCGCCGGTACCGTCGTGAAGGCCGGTCCGAACGGTGCCGGTGACGGTCCCGCGTACGGCAACGCCGTGGTGATCAAGCACAACAACGGCAAGTACTCGCAGTACGCCCACCTCTCCACGGTGAACGTCTCCGCGGGCCAGACCGTCAAGGCCGGTCAGCTGATCGCCAAGTCCGGCAACACCGGTAACTCCAGCGGTCCCCACCTGCACTTCGAGATCCGCACCACCGCGAACTACGGCAGCGCCGTCGACCCGGTCTCCTTCCTGCGCTCCGTCGGCGTCAGCATCTGACCCGACCGGGGCCGCGCGGACCGCATGAACCGCATGACCTGTACGACCCGGAGGGCCTGAACGGTCCGACGGGCCGGGACCGGGCGGCCGGTACGTGATCGCGTACCGGCCGTGACGGTCACCCCCCCCGTGCGCCACGACCCCGAGAACGGCGATCCGCCGCCTCGGGGTCGTGGCGTTCGGCGCCGTGGCGCCGGGTGACCGGCGGGGTCAGGGGCCGAGCGACCGGAGCTCGTCCTCGGCGAGCATCGGGAAGCTGCCCGTATTCGTGGGCGCGTGCTCGGGCAGCCACAGCACGGCGATCGCACCGCCCGGCTCCACACCGTCACCGGGCGCCGTGCCCGCCGCCTTCACCGGGCCGGTGTCCGTGGCCTTCACCAGGTCCGGGGTCGCGGTAGTCGTCGTGGCCGCCGTGCCCGTCGCCGCCGTGCCGATACCGGGCCCCGCGTTGCGGAACGTCAGCCGGGCGCCCAGCACCCTGGCCTGCCCCGCCGCGATGGTCAGCCCGAGGCCGTGCCCGCTGCCCGCCCGGTCGCTCGCCCCGGTACGGAACCGGCTCGGCCCGTCCCGCAGCAGCGCCTCGGGGAACCCGGGCCCGTGGTCCCGGACCCGTACGACCCGCCCCTCGACCGTGATCTCGACCGGCGCGGCCCCGTACTTCGCGGCGTTCGACAGCAGATTCAGCAGAATGCGCTCCAGCCGCCGGGGATCGGTCGCCACCCAGGACTCGTGGACGACCTGGACCCGTACGCCCGGATTGAGCTTGCCGATCCGGCGGGCGACGAACTCGCCGAGCGCGATGTCCTGGAGCTCGGCCCGCTCCGACGCGCCGTCCAGCCGGGCCACCTCCAGTACGTCCTCGACCAGGGTCCGCATGGCCTGGGCCCGGTCCCGGACCAGTTCGGACGGGCGTCCCGGCGGCAGCAGCTCGGCCGCCGTCAGCAGCCCGGTCACCGGGGTCCGCAGCTCGTGCGCGATATCGGCGGTCACCCGGCGCTCGGCGTCGATCCGCTCCTGAAGGGCGTCGGTGAGGGCGTCCACGGCATGGGCCAGATCGTCGGTCTCGTCCTGGACGTAACCGCCGATCGCGTCCCGGACCCGGACCTCCGTATGGCCCGCCGCCACCGTCCCGGCCGCCGCGGCGGCCTTCCGCAGCCTGCGCGAGATCTGCCCGCCGATCAGCACCCCGAGGGCGCAGCCGCCGACGACGACCGAGACCGAGCCGATGATCAGGGCCCGGTTGAGGTCTTTGAGGATGGCGGCGTTACGGCCGGTGAACTGGATCCGTGAGGAGAGCACATTGCCGTCCACGGTCGGCACCGCGGCCCAGATCTCCGGCGGGCCGTCGCCGGAGTCGACCACATAGGTGCCCTTCCGGTTCTGGTCGACGAGCTTCCGCAGCTCGCGCGGGAGCTGGGGGTCGTTCAGCTTCGCCCCGTAGCGGCTCTCCTTCGACTTGTGCGGTTCGTACGCCCGCAGGGCCAGCTGGACCCGGTCCATCTGGACGTCGCGGGTGTTGTCGAGCATGGAGACCCGGGCCGCGTTGTGCACGACCAGGCTGAGAGCCACCGCGATCAGGGCGCTCACGGCGGCGATCGCGATACTGATCTTCCACCGGATGCCGGTACGGATCACCGCGCGCCGGGCGCGCCGGGGCCGTACGCCCGCCGTTCCGGAATCCCGGCGGCCGGGCTTGATCCGCCGGAACAGGGCGCGCAGCCGCCCCGCGCACCCGCCGGAGCCGCGGGGGCCCGAGCCGCTGCCAAAGGCCGTACGGGCAGCCGGTACGGAACGGGACCCGGGACGAGGACCGGAAGACGAAACGGAACGGGAAGCGGAAGCGGAGGAGGAAGGAGAAGCGGAAGTGGAAGGGGAAGCGGGCTCGGGGGTCGAATCCGGTACGCCGACCGCCGCCGTCGCGCACTCCTTCGGTGAGCGCTTCATCCCTTGAGCTTGTAGCCGAAGCCGCGGACCGTCTCGATCCGGTCCTGGCCGATCTTCGTCCGCAGCCGCTGGACATGGACGTCCACGACCCGGGTGTCACCGCCCCAGCCGCCGTAGTCCCAGACCCGTTCCAGCAGCCGGTCCCGGGAGAGCACGGTCCCCGGCGCCGAGGAGAACTCCAGCAGCAGCCGCATCTCCGTCGGGGTCAGCCCCACCGGCACGCCGTCCTTGCGGACCTCCATCCCCTCCGTGTCGATCACCAGATCGCCGAAGGTCAGGACCGGGCCCTGGCCGCCCGGGCCCTCGCCCGGGCCGCCGCCGTCACCACCGCCCGCATGGCCGAACCGCCGCAGTACCGCCCGGATCCGGGCCACCAGCACCGCACCGTCGAACGGCTTGGTGACATAGTCGTCGGCGCCCGCCTCCAGGCCCAGGACGACGTCGATGGAGTCCGCGCGCGCCGAGAGCATGATCACCGGCACGGTCGACTCGTCCCGGATCCGGCGGCACAGGCTGACCCCGTCGAGCCCCGGCACCATCACATCGAGCAGGGCGATGTCCGGCCGGCTCGCCCGGAACGCCTCCAGGCCCAGCAGCCCGTCGGGCATCGCGGTGACGACGAAGCCCTGACGTTCGAGGGCCAGCTGGGTGGCCTCCCGGATGACGTCGTCGTCCTCGACGAACAGGACATGGGTCTCGGCCATCGGGTCTCTCAGCTCTCTCGGCGCGCGCCCGTGCCGGGCGGGACGGCCAGGGCGGCGGGCAGGACGGGGGAAGGAACGGCGTAGAACCGGTCCACGGCGACGGCGAGCCCGCCGCCGGAGGCCGTACCGGAAACCGAACCGGAAGCACCGCGGGCAGCCGAACCGGTCGTACCGGAGGCGCTTCCGGAGGCCGGTCCGGACGGGAGGGAACCGGACCGGATCCCGCCGGACACCCCGCCCCGGCCTCCGCCGGGCTCGGCTTCGGGCTCGGTATCGCCCTCGAAGGTCGGGGAGTAGGCCTCCCCGTCCTCCGCGGGCAGGCTGCGGTACTGCGTACGGGTCCAGTGCGTCTCGACGAACCGGCCGCCGCCGTCCGTACCGGCGGTCCAGCGGTACGTCAGCACCTCCTCGGCCGTCGTCGCGGTCGGGTCGTCCTTCTCGTAGATCTGCTGGGTGACGACGAGATCGCCCCGGTCGATCGCGGAGAAGACCGCGGGCTCCTCCCGGATGAAGACGTTCCGGTAACCGGAGCCTTCGAGCCGGTAGACGTACGAGGCGAGGGCGATGCTGTCGTCGCAGGTCGCCACATTGACCACGACATCGGGCGCGGTACCGCCGGTGAGATGCCCGAAGGCCGTGTCGACCGGATACGGACCGCCCTCCACGCACGGCTTCAGCGCCGCCTTGATCTCCGGGTCGACCTCGGGGTCCTTCCGCAGCAGCTTCAGCGGATCGGGCCGCTTGGCCCCCGCCGCGGCGCCCGGCGAGACCGGCCCCGGGGACGCGGGCGCCGACGGAGTGGCGGAGCCGGTCGCCCGGCCCGCCTCACCCGTCGCCGGACCGTCGTCCCGCAGCCCGGTACCGCCCGTCGAGCACCCCGCCGCGAACACGCCGAGGACGGCGAGCCCGGCCATCGCCGTTCCGCTCGCCGTCCGCCTGCCGCCGTCGCGTCCGCCCGTCAGGCCGCGCACCGCTCCTGCCCCCGTCCGTCCTGCCGCCGCTGTCGTCCCACCCGGTCCCGCGTCCGTACCGACCCGTGCGCCAGGTCCCCGCGGTCGGTCAGATCGCGGGCGGACCGGGGCGCGGCGGGCACGCCGGCTCCATCGGGCCCGGCGACCCGGCCACCGCCGGAACGCACCGCCCGCAGGGCCCGCTCGCCGAGCTGAAGGTCCTCGCACTCCTGCGCCCGGCTCTCCAACTCCTGGCGGAGCCGGGCGAGCGCGCGGTGCAGGGTGCTTTTTACCGTACCGGTCGACATGCCGAGCGCGGCAGCCGTCTCCTCGGTACTCATCTGCTCCCAGTGCCGCAGCACCACGACACTGCGCTGCTTCGGCGCCAGCACCTTCAGCACGTCCATCAGCAGGGCCCGGTCGGCGCGCTGTTCGGAACCGTCGTCCACCGAGGCGTCCGGAAGCTGCTCCGTGGGCACCTCGTCCAGCTTGCGGGCCCGCCACCACTCCGTCCGGGTATTGATCATCACCCGGCGCAGATAGGCATCGGCCAGCGACTTGTCGGCGATGCCGTCCCAGCGGCCGTAGGTCCGTACGAGGGCGGTCTGCAGCAGGTCCTGGGCGTCGACCGGGTCCGGCACCAGGCGGCGGGCGCTGCGCAGCAACGCCTCCTGCCGGGTTCGTACGTACTCCTCGAAGCCGAGCACCTCGCCCTGTACCGTCATCCCGACCGCCTCCACCCCGTGTCCGTGAACCGAACGCCACCGCGGATCCCGCCCCTGGCGACCCGTGTCGCTCGGCGCTTCCCGTCCCTGCCGGTCCTTGTGAGACAGAAGTTACGGAGCGCTTGTCACGGCACTGTCGTGTACACCCGACGGCGGACGCACGGCCGTCCATCGGTTGTGTAACAGCGGATGTTTCGACGCCGGGCGGATGGGGAACGGAGGTCGACTCCTCTTGACGGAGAGGTCAATCCGGGGGTGTTCTGTCGTAGTTCGGGATGGAATGCCCCGGAGGTAGGGGCGATACGGCGGACGTTACGTTCACCGATGACCGTGCGCCGCTCGGTGACTGTTTCGGGGACAGCTCGGTGCCTGCTCCGAGGCCGGTGAAGCCGGTGGAGACGATCAGCCCGGCAGCCGGTACTGACCGTTGTCCAGCGGCTCGACCAGCCCGTCCGCGACCAGCCCGTCCAACGCGCGGGCCCGCTGCACCGGCTCGTGCCAGACCCGGTCCAGCGCCGCCCGCGACACCGGTTCACGGGACGCCCGCAACACCGCGAGCAGCTTTCCCCGCACCTGACGGTCCGTACCGGCATATGTCTGACCCCGCCGGGCCGCACCCTGATGCGCGGGCTTCCCGGCGAGCCGCCAGGCGCACTGCGCGGCGATCGGACAGCGCCCGCAGTCCTCGCCGCGCGCCGTACACACCAACGCGCCCAGCTCCATCGACGCGGCGGCCCACTTGGCGGCGGTCTCGTCGTCGTCCGGCAGCAGTGCCCTGGCCAGCTTCCGCTCGGCCGCGGTCGTCGCCGTCGGCGGATACTGGATCCCGGTCGACGCCCGGGCGAAGACCCGGCGCACATTGGTATCCAGCACCGCGTGCCGCTGGCCGTACGCGAACGACGCCACGGCCGCGGCCGTGTACTCGCCGATCCCCGGCAACGCCAGCAGCTGGGCGTGATCGCTCGGAACATCGCCGCCGTGCCGCTCCGCTATCGCCTGCGCGGCCCCGTGCAGCCGCAACGCGCGGCGCGGATAGCCGAGCCGGCCCCAGGCGCGGACCGCCTCACCCGAGGGCTCGGCGGCGAGATCGGCGGGCCGGGGCCAGCGGGCCAGCCACTGCTCGTAGACCGGCAGCACCCGGTTGACGGGCGTCTGCTGCAGCATGAACTCGGAGACCATCACACCCCACGCACCCGCCTCCGGGCGGCGCCAGGGCAGATCGCGGGCGTGGTCGTCGAACCACGAGATCACCGGGCTGTGAAGGGAAGCGGCATCGGATGCGGAAGGCTCGCCGGCGATCCCGGCGGCGGGGGCGGGGGCAGTCGTCGTGTCAGTCATGGCCCGTCGATCCTGACACGTCCACGAGGAGGCCCACCGCAGCCGCCCCGGGCCGTCGGCTAAGCGGTGGAGCCCGTCCGGCCGTGTGGCGCAGTCCCTTGCCCCAACTGGTCCACGCGCCCCCGCCTCCCGCGCCGCCCCCGGCCTACGGGCCGCGTCCACGACCCCGGGCCCCTGAGCCCGGGATAAGCCCGGCGCCCTGATGCTGTCGGCGGTCTGCGGACCGTGGCTGGCCGTTCGCGCAGTTCCCCGCGCCCCTGAAAGGGTTCCCGGCCTCGGAGGGCCCGTCTCCCCGGAGGGACGGTCAGGTGGGCAACCAGGGGCGCGGGGAACTGCGCGAACGTCCCACGACGGCGTGCGGTCGGAAGACTTCCAGAGGTGGCACTGCGAGGGCGTTGCCCTTGAAGGGGCCAGGAGGTGGGCAACCAGGGGCGCGGGGAACTGCGCGAACGGCCGCCGACGGCGCGCGGTCGGAACACCTCCGGAGGGAGCACTACCCCTCCCACCCGGAGGGCGCGGCGCTCCGGAGCACGGAGCACGGAGCACGGGGCCCGAGGCCATACGGCGCTACGCGCGGTGGCTGCCGCGCACCCGCGCCTCCGGGCCCGGGCCCGGGCCCGCGAGCCGGGTGAAGACCCCCGGGGTACCGGCCCGTACCGTCGTCGCCAACCCCGTCACCGCCCGCGCCGCGCCCGTCATCACGACCGCCGCGACCACCGCGCCCAGAACCAGCCCCACCGCCACGTCGTGCGGGTAGTGGACCCCGACGAAGACCCGGGAGAAGCCCATCAGCAGCGCCATCGGGACGACGAGCGCCGCGATCCGGGGCCATGCCAGTACCAGCGCCACCGCCGCCGCGCCCGCTATGGACGCGTGGTTGCTGGGAAACGACCAGTCCCCGGTCGGCGGGCACGCCACGAGCGACGCCGCCGCGTCCTCGACGGTCCGGCAGGGCCGCTCCTCGTCGAAGACGGTCTTCAGGGACTCGCTCACGACATAGCCCACGGCCGTCGCGAGCGGCGCCAGTACGGCGACGGCGAGGGCCCGCGCGTCCGCGACCCGCGCCCGCCACCAGGCGACCACGAAGAGCGCCCCGAACAGCAGCAGCCCGGCCTCCGTCCACAACTCGGCGAGGTGCTGGAGCCAGCCGGGAGAGTCCTGGGCGAGATCGGTGATGTCGCGGTACAGACCGCGGGTGAGAGAACTGTCCATACGGGCGAACGTATCGAGTCCGCCCGCCCCGGCCCTCAGGCGATCGGCATGAGCCGACCCCGACGAAAGTAGGGGGTCCCCACCGGGCCCGTTGCTCCTCCGGGGCGCCGCCGCGAGGGCCCCCGGGGCCGATTCCGGGATGATGATCCGTAGAACTTCGGACGAGTGCGGCGGGTGGGACGGGAGTTGGGCCCGTCCTCTCGTAGAGTTGCCCCGTGGGATCTCTGCGCAATCCGATCGGGCCGCTTCCCTCCTCCATCTACTGGCGACGGAGGGCGGTGGCGCTGGCGATGGCCGTGCTCGCCCTGCTGGTCGTCGTCTGGATGCTGACGTCGGGCGGGGGAGACGACGACAAGACCGACGGGGCCAACAAGAGTTCCCCGCCCGCGTCTTCGATCACCCCGGGCCCCAAACCGTCCGGTCCGGCGATCAGCCAGCAGCCCGGCGGGCGGGACGAGACCGGCGACGGCGGGGACTCCTCCGGCGGCGACGCCACCGGCGGCTCCTCCGAGGGCACCGACGGCACCGGCGGGACCGGAACGGACGACGGCGGTACGAGCCAGGGCACCGGCGGCGCCGGCGGATCCGGGAGCTCCGGCGGCTCGGAAGGCCGCCCCGTCGCCGTCGGCTCCAACCTGCCGAACTGCTCCACGGACACCCTCAAGTTGAGCCTGGAGCCCACCAAGCTGACCTATCCGCTCGGCGAGAAGCCCGGCTTCCGGCTGAAGGCCGTCAACTCGTCGAGCGGCGACTGCAAGGTCGACCTCGGCCGGTCCTCGGCCGTTCTGACGGTCACGGACGCCGACGACGAGCGGATCTGGTCGTCCAACGACTGCCCGCGCGACCGGGCCAGCCTGCTCCTGCGCGTCCCGGCCAACACCACCATCACCCACACCTACGAGTGGGACCGCTCCCGCAGCACCGGCCACTGCTCCACCGCCGCCCCGGCCAAGGTCGGCGCCGGTACGTACCTCCTGGAGGCGAAGTTCCCCGGCGAGACCGTCAGCCCGGCATCATTCGTCCTCGCCAAGGATTGATCTTTTTTGTGGCTCGGTTCGCCTCTCCGGGGCGAGGCCAAGGCGAGGGACCCCGGGGCACGCGCCTCGCAGAGGTCCGCAGGTCGTCTTAGGGGCCGTGGCCTCGACGGCTCACCCGCCCGGCCCGGCCCGGCCCCGGGCGGGCCGGGCAGATGTACCGGAGGTACGGGAACGGGGGCGGGGCCGTGTCGCGACGGCCCCGCCCCCGTTCCCGTAACCCCGTGGGTCAGACGTACCGCTCCAGGATCGAGGACTCCGCCAGCCGCGAAAGCCCCTCCCGGACGCTCCGCGCCCGCGCCTCGCCGACGCCGTCGACGGTCTGGAGGTCGTCGACGCTGGCCGCGAGCAGCTTCTGCAGCCCGCCGAAGTGCTCCACCAGCCGTTCGATGATCGCCCCGGGCAGTCTCGGCACCTTCGCCAGCAGCCGGTAACCGCGCGGCGATACCGCGGAGTCCAGAGTCTCGGGCGAGCCGCTGTAGCCGAGGGCCCGCGCCACATTGGCCAGCTCGAGCAGCTCGGGATGGCTGAGCGCGTCGAGTTCGGCCAGCGCGTCCTCGACCGTACGGGGCCGCCCGCTCTTCGACGCCATGGCCCTGGGGGACGTGGCCTCGGGGACGTAGTCCCGGACCACCAGCTCCCGCTCGGGCTCCACGCCCGCGATCAGCTCGTCCAGCTGGAGGGTGAGCAGCCGCCCGTCCGTACCCAGCTCGACCACGTACTCCGCGATCTCGGTGGCGATCCGGCGGACCATCTCCAGCCGCTGCGCCACGGCCGTGACGTCCCGGACCGTGACCAGGTCCTCGATCTCCAGCGCCGACAGGGTGCCCGCGACCTCGTCGAGGCGGAGCTTGTACCGCTCCAGGGTCGCCAGCGCCTGGTTCGCCCGGGACAGGATCGCCGCGGACTCCTCCAGCACCCGCCGCTCGCCGTCCACGTACAACGCGATCAGCCGCATCGACTGGGAGACCGAGACGACGGGGAAGCCGCACTGCTTGGAGACCCGGTCGGCGGTACGGTGCCGGGTGCCGGTCTCCTCCGTGGGGATCGAGGCGTCCGGGACGAGCTGCACCCCGGCGCGGAGGATCTTGGTGATGTCCTTGTCGAGGATGAGCGCGCCGTCCAGCTTGCACAGCTCGCGCAGCCGGGTCGCGGTGAACTCCACGTCCAGGACGAAGCCGCCGGTACACATCGAGTCGACCGTCTTGTCCATCCCGAGGACGATCAGGCCGCCGGTGTTGCCGCGGAGGATGCGCTCCAGGCCGTCGCGGAGACCGGTACCGGGCGCGACGGAGCTGAGGGCGGCGCGGATCTGCCCCTCGGTACCGGAGCCCGCGCCGGACTTTCCGGGTGCTGCTGCCCGGTCGTTGGCTGCCACTGCACTCCTCCGGCTCGTACGGATGGGCGAGACCAGGGCAAAGTCTACCGGCGCGTCTCCGCGCCCCGTGGGCTGTCCGCGCCCTCTGTGCGCCGGGCGCCGTCACACCGCCCGCCGAAAGCTCCACGACGACCGCTCACGGGCCCGGTGCACACGTCCGGTGAACCGGCCCGGCCACGGCCCGTGGGCCGTTCGCCGACGGCTCGGCCATCGCGTTTTCGCCGGTCACCGGGGCGGTCCGGCTCCCGCTGCCGGGTTACCAGGGCGCGTTCTCCGGTCCGCCGCCCGTACCGCCGCCCTTCGGCGCGTCGCTCCGGCGGCGGCCGCGCGGCAGGACCCGCAGCGCGTCCCCCATGTTCGCCACCTCGGTCACCGTCATACCCGCGGGCACCTTGCCGGGGTCGGTGGGCACCAGGGCGTGGGTGAAGCCGAGCCGGTGCGCCTCGGCGAGCCGCCGCTGCACCCCCGTCACCCGGCGGACCTCACCCGCCAGGCCGACCTCGCCGATCGCCACCAGGTTCTTCGGCAGCGGGGTGTCGCTCGCGGCCGACGCCAGCGCCAGGGCGACCGCCAGATCGGCGGCGGGCTCGGAGAGCCGTACCCCGCCGACGGTGGCGCTGTAGATGTCCCGCTTCCCCAGGGCGCTGATCCGGCCGCGCTGTTCCAGCACGGCCAGCATCATCGAGACCCGGGAGGTCTCCAGACCGGACGTGGTCCGCCGGGGCGAGGGGATCTGCGAGTCCACGGTGAGCGCCTGCACCTCGGCCACCAGCGGGCGGCGGCCCTCCAGCGTGACCGTCAGACAGGTGCCGGGAACCGGCTCGTCACGGCGGGTCAGAAACAGGCCGGAGGGGTCGGCGAGACCGGTGATGCCCTCGTCGTGCAGCTCGAAGCAGCCGACCTCGTCCGTCGCCCCGTAGCGGTTCTTGACGCCCCGTACCAGCCGCAGCCTGGCATGCCGGTCGCCCTCGAAGTGGAGCACCACGTCCACCAGGTGCTCCAGCAGCCGGGGACCGGCGATCGCGCCGTCCTTGGTGACATGGCCGACCAGGAGGGTCGACATGCCCCGCTCCTTCGAGGCCCGGATCAGGGCGCCCGCGACCTCCCGGACCTGCGCCATCCCGCCCGGCGCGCCCTCGATCTCGGGCGAGGCGACCGTCTGCACGGAGTCCATGATCAGCAGCGACGGCTTCACCTCGTCCAGATGGCCGAGGACGGCGGAGAGATCGGTCTCGGCGGCGAGATAGAGATGCTCGCTCAGCGCGTTGATCCGGTCCGCGCGCAGCCGGACCTGGCTCGCGGACTCCTCGCCCGTCACATAGAGCGTCCGGTGCTCCGGGCCCGCCGCCTTGGCGGCGACGTCCAGCAGCAGGGTCGACTTGCCGACACCGGGCTCGCCCGCGAGCAGCACCACGGCCCCGGGCACGAGACCGCCGCCCAGCACCCGGTCCAGCTCGGCCACCCCGGTCGTACGGGCGGTCGCCTGCCGCCCGTCGACCTGGGCGATCGGCAGCGCGGGGCTGGAGACCCGCCCGGCGGCGGTGGTCCGTACGGCGGGCGCGCCGTACTCCTCGACCGTGCCCCACGCCTGGCATTCGGGGCAGCGGCCGAGCCACTTCACGGTCGTCCAGCCGCATTCGGTACAGCGGTAGGACGGACGGTCCTTAGCGGACTTGGTACGGGCAGCCATGGGGAAACCGTAGCCCCCGCCACCGACAACCGGCCCCGCCGTCCTCCGCGCCGACCCCACCCGTCCCACCCATCCCACCCATCCCACCCGCCCCGCCCGGCCGTCCCTTCCGGTAACTCCGGCGGCTCCGGCGCGCGGGCCGGGGCCGGAGCCACTTCAGGCCCGGGGCGCGAACGGCTCCGAAGCGGCTCAATTGGGGGCGGATCGAAAGATTGGTGTCCCCTTTTGAGCGAACTACTCACCCGTAAGAATGAAAAGCGGGAAAGTGGCGAGAAGGGCATGCTTCGGGTGCCTACGGTCGCCGGGTGACGAGCAGCAGCCGGCCGGAGCCGACCTCCCGCACCCCGCACACCGCCGTCCCGCACCGGCCGCGCCGCCACGACCCCCACCCACCCGGCGCCCCCGCCGGTGCGGCCCGCCACGGCCAGCCCGCCCCCGCCGGGCCCCGGCCGGTTTCCGGCGCCGACGACCCCGTCCGGGGCCCGGGCGCGGCGGGCCCGGTCCGGCCGGAGGAATGGGACGGCCCCGGCCCCGTGGGCTCCGGCCTCGGGCCGGGCGCCATCGGGTCGGCCGGGCCTTCGGGGCAGGCGGAGCGGCCGTCCGGCCCCACCGCCCCCGCCGGAGGCGCGGGCGCGGGCGCGACGGAGCCGTACCCACCGGCAGGGCCGGACCAGGGCCCTGCCGCGCAGGCCGGACCGGTCGCCCCCTCCGCCCCCGGCCGCCCGGCGGGCCGGGTCCTCCGGACCTCCGGCGCAGGTGTCCCGGCATCAGCGGCCCCCGCGCCGGAATCAGCCTCCGCGCCGGACTCGGCCCCCGCGCCGAACCCCGGCCCCGGGCGGCCGGACCGGTACGAGCGGCGGTACGAGCGGTACGAGCCCTATCTCGACGGCCTCTTCACCTACTGCCTCTCCGTGCTCTGCGACCACGACGCCGCCACCGCCGCCCTCGGCGACGTCCTCGCCGTCGCGGAACGCCACCACGGCCGCGCCCCCGTCGAGCACACCACCGCCCGCCCCGGCCGCCGGGCGTGGCTCTACGCGCTCGCCCGCTGGACCTGCCGTCGCCGTCTCGTCGAACAGCGCCGTACCCGCCCCGGCGCGCACACCGGCCGCCGCCGCCCCACGCACGCCCCCGCGCCCCCGCCGGTGCGCGCGCATCCGCCCGTACGCCCCCAGGAACCCGCCACGACCGGAACCCCGCACCCGCCCGCCGACGGCCGCCGGGACCAGTTGGCGCTGCTCGCCTGGCCCGAGGCCGCCGGAACCACCCCCGAACAGCGCGAGGCCCTGGAACTCGCCGTCCGCCACGGTCTGGCCACCCAGGACATCGCCGCCGTCCTCTCCCTCGACCCCGCAAACGCCCGCGACCTCCTCGCCACCGCCGTCTGCGAACTCGAACGCACCCGGGCCGCCCTCGCCGTCGTCGGCCGCGGCGACTGCCCCGCAGTCGCCCGGCTCGGCGCCGACGACCGGGTCCTGATCTCCGCCGCCCTCCGCACCGAACTCGTCCGCCACGTCGACGACTGCCCCCGCTGCCGGGCCGCCGCCGAACGCGTCGAAGCCCTCGGCCCCTGGCCGGGATCCGCCCCGGCCCCGGCGGGCCTGCCACTGGTCCGGTGCGAGCGCCCGGCCGCGTACGCCGCGATGAGCGCCGCGCGCGCCGGGCGCACCCGGGCCGGTACGCCCCGCTTCGGGCCCGGCGGCTTCCCCCTCGACCCCAAGGACCACGCGGCCCGCCGCGAGCGGCTGCGGGCCCGCGCCGTCACCACCACGGTCGTCGCCACCGTCCTCGCGGCGCCCGTCCTCGCCTTCTGGGCGGCCTACCGGAGCGCCCCCGCCACCGGCCAATCCGGCGCCGGGCCCGCCGTCACCACCGAGGACCCCGGGAACGGCGGCGCCGACACCGGTACGGAACACCCCGGCGACCGGCACGACCCCTACGACCGGTACGAGCACACCGGCAGCGCCGCCCCCACCGGCTCCGCCGGACACCCCGGAGTCACCGTCGAGGTGGTGAGTACCGGTACCGTCCCCCGGGCCAGGCCCGGCGCGCCCGCCCCGGGCAGGCTCGGCGTCACCGCCAGGGCGTACGGCGACACGACCCGGCTGACGCTCACCGCCTCCGGCGGCGCCCCCGTCGACTGGACGGTCAGGACCGGAGCCCGCTGGCTGCTGCCGAACCGGGCGTCGGGCACCCTCCGCCCCGGCCAGTCCGTCACCGTCCTGGTCACCGTCGACCGGGACCGCGAACCCCTCGGACCGTGGCGCGCCTATCTGCGGATCGACCCGGCCGGAGCCGTACTGAGGATCGAGGGCGGCGGCCGTACGCCACCGCTGCCGCCCCGCCCGGCACACCCGACCGGCTCGCCGACCCCGGCCCCGACCCCCTCGCCCACGCCGTCGCCGACCCCGAGCCCCACCCCGACCGAGCCGACGCCGTCGCCGACGCCGTCGATGGATCCGTCACCGACCCCGAGCCCGACGGACCCGGACCCGTCACCGGCGCCATCGGGCGACGACGGCGGAGGGCCCCAGCCCGCACCCTGAGCCGTACGAAACCGCGAAAAAGGAGGTCAGACGGGGTCCGCCGGATGCGGCGCCAGCAGCGGAAGCTGCGAAGCCAGCCGCTGCTCGCAGAGGCCGACCAGCGCGTCGTACGCCTCCTTGCCCATCAGCTCCGTCAGCTCCGCCCGGTACGACACGTACACCGGCTCGCCCGCGCCGTGCGCCGACCGCGCCGACGTACACCACCAGTGCAGATCATGACCGCCGGGACCCCAGCCACGCCGGTCGTACTCGCCGATCGAGATCTGCAGCACCTTGGTGTCGTCGGGCCGCTCGATCCAGTCGTACGACCTCCGCACCGGCAACTGCCAGCAGACGTCCGGCTTGGTCTCCAGCGGCTCCCGCCCCTCCTTCAGGGCCAGGATGTGCAGCGCGCAGCCCGCGCCCCCGGCGAACCCGGGCCGGTTCTGGAACACACACGACCCCTTCCACCTGCGGGTCTGCCGCGCGCCGTCGTCCTCGTCGACCTCCACCCAGCCGGTGTCCGTCCCCACGTCGTGGAACTGCCACACATCCGGCGTGAGCCTGGCCACATGCCCCGCGACCCGCTCCTCGTCCTCCTCGTCGGAGAAGTGCGCGCCCAGGGTGCAGCAGCCGTCGTCGGCGCGCCCGGCCTGGATGCCCTGGCAGCCGCTGCCGAAGACACAGGACCAGCGCGAGGTCAGCCAGGTCAGATCACAACGGAAGACCTGCTCGTCGTCCGCGGGGTCGGGAAACTCCACCCAGGCCCGCGGAAAGTCCACTCCGACCTCGTCACGCGGGGTCGGGTCCGGGGCCGTGGAGCGCTCTGCTTTGCCCGGCTTCGCCTTTTTCGTCTTTGGCACAGGTCAAGGGTATGTCCGCAACCGCAGTAGCGTTCGTACTCATGAGACTCGGAGTCCTCGACGTCGGTTCGAACACAGTGCACCTGCTGGTGGTGGACGCCCACCCCGGCGCCCGCCCCCTGCCCGCCCACTCCCACAAGGCGGAACTGCGCCTCGCCGAACTCCTCGACGCGGACGGCGCGATCGGCATCGCCGGGATAGAGCGCCTGATCGGCACCATCGGCCGGGCCATGGAAGCGGCCGAGGACCAGGGCTGCGAGGAAGTCATCGCCTTCGCCACCTCCGCCGTCCGCGAGGCCAGCAACGCCGACCACGTCCTCGGCCGCGTCAAGGCGGAGACCGGGGTCGCCCTGGAGGTCGTCACCGGCGCGGAGGAGGCCCGACTCACCTTCCTCGCCGCCCGCCGCTGGTTCGGCTGGTCCGCCGGAAAGCTGCTGGTACTCGACATCGGCGGCGGATCCCTGGAGATCGCGTACGGCATCGACGAGGAGCCCGACGCGGCCGTCTCCCTGCCCCTGGGCGCGGGCCGGCTCACCGCCGGAATGCTCCCCGGCGACCCGCCGGACGCGGAAGCCGTACGGGCACTGCGCCGCCACGTCCGCGCCGAGATCGCCCGTACGGTGGGCGAGTTCAGCCGCTTCGGACGCCCCGACCACATCGTCGCCACATCCAAGACCTTCAAACAGCTCGCCCGGATCGCGGGCGCCGCCCGGGACGCCGAGGGCCTGTACGTCCAGCGGGAACTCAGCCACAAGGACCTCCAGGACTGGGTCCCCAAACTGGCCGCGATGACGGCCGCCGAACGCGCCGACCTCCCCGGCGTCTCCACCGGCCGCGCCCGTCAGCTCCTCGCCGGAGCCCTGGTCGCGGAAGGCGCCATGGACCTCTTCGGCGCCCAGGAAGTGGAGATCTGCCCCTGGGCCCTCCGCGAGGGCGTCATCCTCCGCCGCCTCGACCACCTGCCGTCCCCGACAGCCCGCTGACGGGCCCTGCCCCACCACGGACGACGCGGGGGTGGCCCGGCCGCCCCCGCCCCCGCGCCCCGTACCCTGTCCCCGTGGAAGATTCAGCGCCACAGGCAGCGACAAGCACCCGGGCCGCACGCTTCGGCGGGAGCCGCCCCACCCCCAAAGTGCTGCTCTCCACCGCCTCCGTCTACCCGGAGTCCACCGCCACCGCCTTCGAGATCGCCGCCCGGCTGGGCTACGACGGCGTCGAGGTGATGGTCTGGACGGACCCCGTCAGCCAGGACGTCGAGGCGCTCCGCGGACTCTCCGACTACCACTCCGTACCGATCCACGCGGTCCACGCGCCCTGCCTGCTGATCACCCAGCGGGTCTGGTCCACCGACCCGTGGGTCAAGCTGGACAAGGCCCGGTCCGCCGCCGAGCGGCTGGGCGCATCGACGGTCGTCGTCCACCCCCCGTTCCGCTGGCAGCGGCAGTACGCCCGCGATTTCGTGACGGGCGTCTGGCGGATGGCGGACGAGACCGACGTCCGGTTCGCCGTCGAGAACATGTACCCGTGGCGGTACCGCGACCGCGAGATGCTCGCCTACGCCCCCGAATGGGACGTCACCAAAGACGACTACCGCCACTTCACCGTCGACCTGTCCCATACGGCGACGGCCCGCACCGACGCCCTGGCGATGGTGGACCGGATGGGCGACCGCCTGGGCCACGTCCACCTCGCCGACGGCAAGGGCTCCGCCAAGGACGAGCACCTCGTCCCCGGCCGCGGCGACCAGCCCTGCGCCGAACTCCTCGGACGCCTGGCCCGCACCGGCTTCGACGGCCATGTGGTGATCGAGGTGAACACCCGCCGCGCCATGTCCTCCGCGGAACGCGAGTCCGACCTCGCGGAGGCCCTCGCCTTCACCCGCCTCCACCTGACCCCTGCGGTCGGGTAGCGCCACGGGGGGGCAGTGCCTCGTCCGGAGGTGTTTCGACCGCGGCCCGTCGTGGGCTGGTCGCGCGGTTCCGCCCCCTGTGCCTTCGGCGATGGGGGGATCCCCAGCGCCCCGGCCCTCCTGGGCATCGCCCCGAACTACCCGGGCCGCGCCCGACAACCGCGGGTTGTCGGCGGCCTGCGGACCGCCTGCGGCTGGTCGCGCAGTTCCCCGCGCCCCTAAATGCTCTCCCCCTCTCCGACCTCGTAAGAGGACGGGCCCCGTCAGGGGCGCGGGGCTCGAGGACATAGGTGTCGCCGTCGCGGACGGCCCGGGTGGT
>NZ_JBEYIS010000015.1:0-151373 GCF_040635975.1 Streptomyces sp. NPDC006798 | reverse complement strand
AAGAGTTGTTCCTTGTCGGTGTACGTCATGCCGAGCGCCGCGCACTCGGGGTTCTCGGCGACGTCCCAGCCCAGCAGGCGCATCCCGAAGCCATGCCGTTGAGCAGGCGCTCGACGCCGCCGACGCCCTTGCGGGAGGCGACGTACTGCTTGCCCTGCCAGAGCGGCAGTACGGGGACGTCGTCGGCGACGATGTCCTGCATGGTGCTGAACGCGGCTCCGGCGGCGGTGCGGTCGGCGTGGCGGCGGGACTGCGGGATGAGGTCGCGCACCTTCTGGCTCACATAGGGCGAGTTGAGGAAGTTGTCCTTGTCGAGGAAGGGCGCGATGTAGTTGTCGGGGTCCGGGAAGTCGGGGAACCAGCCCATGCCGTAGACGGGGTAGTCGCCGCGCTTCTGGGCGGCGCGGAACGAGGCCCACTCGGTGCCCTTGATGGACGCCGAGAAGAGCTTGGAGTCGTTGAGCTGCTTGCGCAGGACCTCGAACTCCTTGGCGGTTCCGGCGCCGTAGCGGTCGGTGGTGTAGTGCAGGTCGATCTCGACGGGGGTGCTGATGTCGGCGTCGGCGAGGATCTTGCGGGCCTTCTTGACGCTGGGCTCGCCGTACTCGTTGTAGAAGGAGTTCTTGTGCCCGCCGATGGTGGCGGGGATCAGCGAGTACAGGGGTTCGGCGGTGGCGCCGTAGACCTGTCCGGCGATCTGGCCGCGGTCGATGACGGCCGCCATCGCCTGCCGTACCGCCTTGTCCTTCACCTGGGGGGCGTCGGTGTTGAAGGCGAGGTAGCGGATGGAGACGCCCGGCATCTCGACGAGTTCGGTGTCCTTGCGGGGGTTCTCGGTGAAGTCCCTGATCTGCTCCGGGGACATCTCCCGGGTCATGACGTCGATCTCGCCCTTCTCCAGCGCCTGGCCCATGGCGGTGGCGTCGGGGTAGACGCGCATCTCGACCTTCTGGTTGGAGACCTTGATGCCGCCCCGGTAGGCGTCGTTGCGGGTGAAGGTGACCTTGCTGATCCGGTCGTTCTCGGTCTCGGCCTTCATGGTGTACGGGCCGGAGCCGTCGACCTGGAAGCCGCTGCGGAGCTTGTCGGCCCGGTAGTTCTTCTTGCTGACGATGCTCGCGGCGGGGGTGGAGAGCTTGTACGGGAAGGTGGCGTCCGGGGTCGAGAGGTGGAAGACGACCTCCTTGTCGCCCTTGGTCTCGATGGTGTCCACGGTGGAGAGCAGTGCGGCGACGCCGTCGTCGGAGTCGATGCCCAGGACCCGCTCGATGGAGAACTTGACGTCCTCGGCGGTGACGGCGGAGCCGTCGGCGAACTTCAGCCCGTCGCGGAGCTTGCAGCGGAAGCTCTGGCTGGAGTTGTCGGTGAAGGCGCAGGACTGGGCGGCCTCGGGCGAGGGCACGCCGCCGCTCTGCGGGGTCCGCATCAGGGTCTGGAGGCTGGGCCGGAGGACGTTCCAGGCGCCGGTGTCGTACGCGTGTGCCGGGTCGAGGGGCGCCGGGTTGTCCTTGCCGCCCGCGATCTGGTCCGTGGTGCCCACGACGATGGTTCCCCCGCCCGAGGAGTCGCCCTTGGAACCGCCGCAGGCGACGAGCGCGGGCGCGAGCAGGCCGACCACGGCCGGCAGCACCAAAGTCTTACGGTTCATCCTGGGCGTTCTCCTCATCCGGCACTGGGTACTTCGTGCGAGGAGTCCCACCGCGTCGCCCGTTCGGGGCGGTTGGGCCGTCCGGGAACCCGGAGGGGCCGGCCCCGGGGTGCGCGACGGTTGGACGACCGCCGGGGCGTGTCAGTGGTGCGGCGAGGACTCGCGAAGACATTAGTCGGCGGTGCCGGGAGGGGCTGACAGGGCTGTTCGGAGGCCGTAATCGCTGAGTGACCGGTCATATCCCGGCCGCGATTCCCGCCCCGGGGAATGATTCGTACAGGTCTTCACCAATGCGGACACATGGAGCGGCATCGGCGGGCCCCGGCCCGCCGCGGGGCGGCGGGCCGCTGCTCGTCCAGTAGACGCCGGGTGAGGAATGTCACGCGGGAAAACCCCGTCTCAGACGGCTGTCGGTAACAGCCGGTCAGGAGCCGGATCCGGCCATCAGCGACCGGAGAAAGGGCAGGTCGACGCCTTCCAGCGACTGCACGACGACCCGGCCTTCGGCGGGGGCGATCGGGGCCACGGAGGGCACGGCGACCACCCGGCAGCCCGCCGCCTCGGCGGAGGCCACCCCGGTCGCGGTGTCCTCGACGACGGCGCAGTGGGCGGGTGCCACGCCCAGGCCCTCGGCGGCCAGCAGATAGGGATCCGGGTGCGGCTTGGTGCGCGGGACCTCGTCACCGGCGACGGAGAGCTCGAAGGGGTGCGGCAGGGATTCCAGGACCCGGTCGATGATGCGCCGGTGGGAGGCGGAGACCAGGGCGGTGGGCAGCCCGGCCGCGGCCAGTTCGGCGAGCAGCCGCCGTACGCCGGGCATCAGCGGTACACCTTCGCTGATCCGCTTCTCGAAGGCGTCGTTGAGCCGTCCGGTCAGCTCGGGGAGGGTGATGTCGGCGCCGGTGACCTCGATCAGATATCCGGCGCTGCGGGTCATCGGGCCGCCGACGACCACCTCGCGCCAGGCGTCGTCCAGCCGGTGTCCCAGCTCGGCGAAGACCCGTACCTCCGCGTCCCACCAGAAACCCTCCGTGTCCACGAGGGTGCCGTCCATGTCCAGCAGTACGGCACCGAGGGCCGACCCGTCCGCCGTGCGGGTGAGGGACGTGGGGATCGCGCTGGTCATCGGCGTACCTCCGGAGGGACGAGAAGGCCGGCCGCCTCTCCCCCTCGGCTTCCCCGCTGGGGCAGGCGACCGGCCTGCGTTGGACCGACAATTGTACGACTCGAACGGCGCGGGCGCCGGTGGTTTGTCCACCGGCGTCCGCCGTCGGTGTGATGATCCGACTACCGCGCGTTGAAGTACTTGGCCTCCGGGTGGTGGATCACGATGGCGTCCGTCGACTGCTCGGGGTGGAGCTGGAACTCCTCGGAGAGCTGGACGCCGATCCGCTCCGGCCGCAGCAACTCGGCGATCTTCGCCCGGTCCTCCAGGTCGGGGCAGGCCCCGTAGCCGAGGGAGAACCGCGCGCCGCGGTACTTGAGGGCGAACATGTCCTCCACGGCGTCGGGGTCCTCGCCGCCGAAGCCGAGTTCGGCCCGGACCCGGGCGTGCCAGTACTCGGCGAGCGCCTCGGCGAGCTGGACGGAGAGTCCGTGCAGCTCCAGATAGTCGCGGTAGGCGTCACCGGCGAAGAGCTCGGCGGTGGCCTCCCCGATCTTCGAGCCGACGGTGACGACCTGGAAGCCGACGACGTCCCGCTCCCCCGAGTCCTCGGGGCGGAAGAAGTCGGCCAGACAGAGCCTGCGGCCCCGGCGCTGCCGGGGGAAGGTGAACCGGGTGCGCTCCGAGCCGTCCTCGTTGAGCACGATCAGGTCGTCGCCCTTGGAGACGCAGGGGAAGTAGCCGTAGACGACGGCGGCTTCGAGCAGATTGCGGGTGTGGAGCTGTTCCAGCAGGCCGCGGAGGCGGGGCCGGCCCTCGCTCTCCACCAGCTCCTCGTAGCCGGGTCCGTCACCGGCCCGGCTCTGCTTGAGGCCCCACTGGCCCTTGAAGAGCGCTCCCTCGTCCAGCCAGGAGGCGTACTCCTTGAGCTGGATGCCCTTGATGACCCGGGTGCCCCAGAACGGCGGCTCGGGTACGGGGTTGTCGACGGCGACGTCGGAGCGTGCGGCGCCTTCCTCGGGGCGCTCTTCGGCGGTGACGGCGGGCGCGGCGGCCCGGACCCGGCGCTGCCTCAGTTCGGGCAGGGCGGCGCCGGGGACGCCCCGCTTGACGCCGATCAGGGCGTCCATCAGCCGCAGGCCCTCGAAGGCGTCGCGGGCGTAGCGGACCTCGCCCTCGTACAGCTCGTGCAGATCCTGTTCGACATAGGCGCGGGTGAGGGCGGCACCGCCGAGGATCACGGGGTAGTCCGCCGCGATCTTGCGCTGGTTCATCTCCTCCAGGTTCTCCTTCATGATCACCGTGGATTTGACCAGCAGCCCGGACATCCCGATGACATCGGCCCGGTGCTCCTCGGCGGCGTCCAGGATCGCCGAAACGGGCTGCTTGATGCCCAGATTGACGACGTTGTAGCCGTTGTTGGAGAGGATGATGTCGACGAGGTTCTTGCCGATGTCGTGGACGTCGCCGCGGACGGTGGCGAGCACGATGGTGCCCTTGCCCTCGGCGTCGGACTTCTCCATGTGCGGCTCCAGATAGGCCACCGCGTTCTTCATGACCTCGGCGGACTGGAGGACGAACGGCAGCTGCATCTGGCCGGAGCCGAACAGCTCGCCGACGACCTTCATGCCCTCCAGCAGGGTCTCGTTGACGATGTCGAGGGCGGGCCGTTCGGCCAGCGCCTCGTCGAGGTCGGCCTCCAGGCCCTTCTTCTCGCCGTCGACGATGCGCCGCTGGAGCCGCTCGTCCAGCGGGAGGGCGAGCAGTTCCTCGGTCTTGCCCGCTTTGAGGGACTTGGTGTCGATGCCGTCGAACAGCTCCATCAGCCGCTGGAGGGGGTCGTACTCCTCGGCGCGCCGGTCGTAGATCAGATCGAGCGCGGTGGTGACCTGCTCCTCGTCGAAGCGGGCGATCGGCAGGATCTTGGAGGCGTGCACGATGGCGGAGTCGAGTCCGGCCTTGACGCACTCGTCGAGGAAGACGGAGTTCAGCAGGATCCGGGCGGCCGGGTTGAGGCCGAAGGAGATGTTGGAGAGCCCGAGGGTGGTCTGGACGTCGGGGTGACGCCGCTTCAGCTCCCGGATCGCCTCGATGGTGTGGATGCCGTCGCGGCGGGACTCCTCCTGACCGGTGCAGATGGTGAAGGTGAGGGTGTCGACGAGGATGTCGGACTCGTGGATGCCCCAGTTGCCGGTGAGGTCGGCGATCAGCCGCTGGGCGATGGCGACCTTGTTCTCGACGGTACGGGCCTGGCCCTCCTCGTCGATGGTGAGGGCGATCAGGGCCGCGCCGTGCTCCTGGGCCAGCCGGGTGACCTGGGCGAACCGGGAGTCGGGGCCGTCGCCGTCCTCGTAGTTGACGGAGTTGATGACGGCCCGGCCGCCGAGCTTCTCCAGCCCGGCCCGGATGACGTCGACCTCGGTGGAGTCCAGCACCACGGGGAGGGTGGAGGCGGTGGCGAACCGTCCGGCCAGCTCGGCCATGTCGGCGACGCCGTCCCGGCCCACGTAGTCGACGCAGAGGTCGAGCATATGGGCGCCCTCGCGGATCTGGTCGCGGGCCATCTCGACGCAGTCGTCCCACCGCCCCGCGAGCATCGCCTCCCGGAACTTCTTGGAGCCGTTGGCGTTGGTCCGCTCGCCGATCGCCATATAGGCGGTGTCCTGGCGGAACGGGACGGTCTGGTAGAGCGACGCGGCGCCCGGCTCGGGGCTGGGGACGCGCTCGGGGGGTGTCACCCCGCGGACCCGCTCGACGACCTGGCGCAGGTGTTCGGGGGTCGTACCGCAGCAGCCGCCGATCAGGGAGAGGCCGTACTCGCGGACGAAGGTCTCCTGGGCGTCCGCGAGGCCCTCGGCGTCCAGCGGGAAGTAGGCGCCGTCCTTACCGAGGACGGGGAGTCCGGCGTTCGGCATGCAGAGCAGGGGGATCCGGGAGTGCCGGGCGAGGTAGCGCAGATGCTCGCTCATCTCCGCCGGGCCGGTGGAGCAGTTCAGCCCGATCATGTCGATACCGAGCGGTTCCAGGGCCGTGAGGGCGGCGCCGATCTCGGAGCCCAGCAGCATGGTGCCGGTGGTCTCGAAGGCCATCGAGCAGAGCAGCGGCACCTCGGTACCGGTGGCCTCCATGGCCCGGCGGGCACCGAGAATCGCGGCCTTGGTCTGGAGCAGGTCCTGGGTGGTCTCGACCAGCAGGGCGTCCGAGCCCCCGGCGATCAGCCCCTCGGCATTGGCCTGGAAGCCGTCGCGGAGCACGGTGTACGGGGCGTGGCCCAGGGTGGGCAGCTTGGTGCCGGGGCCGATCGAGCCGAGGACCCAGCGCTGGCCGCCGCCGCGCGCGGTGTAGGCGTCGGCGACCTCACGGGCGATCCGGGCGCCCGACTCGGAGAGTTCGTGGATCCGGTCGGCGATCTCGTACTCGCCGAGGGCGGACTGGTTGGCGCCGAAGGTATTGGTCTCCACGCAGTCGACCCCGGCGTCGAAGTACGCCTCGTGGACCGAGCGGACGATGTCCGGACGGGTGGCGTTCAGGACCTCGTTGCAGCCTTCCAGGTTCTGGAAGTCCTCCAGGGTCGGGTCCTGGGCCTGGAGCATGGTGCCCATCGCTCCGTCGGCGACGACGACCCGGGTGGCGAGCGCCTCCCGGAGCGCGGCGATCCGGGTCCGGCTGTCGGCGGAGGGTACGGAAGGGGTGGGCGACGAGGCCATGAACGGGCTCCCTGGGCTGCGACGGCTGTCGGCTTTGCGGCTTCCGGTGGGAAGGCGCACGGAGTCAGGGTAACCGGGCCCGGCCGGGTGCGGTCAGGGTGTCCCACGAGCCGGACGTGTCCCGCGCCCCGGCCGGGGGCCGGTCGGGGGCTGGTCGGGGGCTGGTCCGGGCGTTCGCCGGGGGCGGTGGAAAGACGGTAGTGGTACGGCCGGACGGGGGCGGGCGGGGTCGCTCGGACACCCGGACGGCCGCGGGGGCGTGCCGGAGGATATCCCCCAGGTTTGTGGGGTTCTCGTGAAGCTTTCGGCCGCGAGATACTCGCACAGCGGCATGCGCGGTCGGCATCGGCCGATAGTGTTCAGCATTGTCGAACAGCAGCAGGAGAGGGCCGATCCGATGGCGAAGAACATTCAGTCGCTGGAGCGCGCGGCGGCGATGCTGCGACTGCTCGCGGGCGGCGAGCGCCGCCTCGGCCTTTCCGACATCGCCTCGTCGCTCGATCTGGCGAAGGGGACCGCGCACGGCATTCTGCGCACCCTCCAGGCGGAGGGCTTCGTCGAACAGGACACGGCGTCCGGCCGCTATCAGCTCGGCGCCGAGCTGCTGCGCCTGGGCAACAGCTACCTCGACGTCCACGAGCTGCGCGCCCGGGCCCTGGTGTGGACCGACGACCTGGCCCGCTCCAGCGGGGAGAGCGTTCATCTCGGAGTGCTCCACCAGCACGGCGTCCTCATCGTCCACCATGTCTTCCGGCCCGACGACAGCCGCCAGGTGCTGGAGGTGGGCGCGATGCAGCCCCTGCACTCCACCGCCCTGGGCAAGGTGCTGGCGGCGTACGACCCGGTGGCGCACTCCGAGGCGGTCGAGGCGGACCGGAAGACCTTCACCCCGCTGACGGTGACCGGTCTGGACGAGTTCGAGTCCGTACTGGCCGGGACCCGGGCCCGGGGCTGGGGGTCGGACGTCGAGGAGACCTGGGAGGGCGTGGCCGCGGTGGCCGCGCCGATCCACGACCGGCGCCGGATGCCGGTGGGCGCGGTCGCCATCACGGGCGCGGTGGAGCGGATCTGCGAGAACCGGCTGGGCCCGCCCGAGCTGCGCCCGGAACTGATCACGGCGGTCCGGGAGTGCGCCCGGGCGGTCTCGCGCGATCTGGGCGCCGGACGCTTCTGACCCCGCCGGGGCCGTTCACGGCGCCGGCGGACCGGGCGCGACCGGCGGCCGGTCCGCCCGCCACACCCCCGGGCGCGCAGAGGGGCGTACGGCCCCGTCGCCGTCGCGGGACCGCCGCCCGCCTTCGCATCCCGCGCGCGTACAAGTCCGTACGACACCGGGTCGCCGAACCGCGGGAGCCCGCACCGGGCCCTCCGGGCCGTACGCCCCGGGGCCGCGGGCTTCCGGCAGCCCCGGCGCCTCCGGCCGGCCGCGCCGGGCCGTCCCCGGTCCGGGCGAGGACATCGCGCGCATGGGACGATTCGGGCGCATCATCGGATGACTGAACATTTCCATAGAGTCACCACGCACCGGACCGGCCAGACCGGTGCCGTTCTTTCCGTTTTTTCCGGACCGCAGAGCCCAGACCTCTTGACGGCGTGTTTACGCAGAGGAAAACTGCCGTTCATCGGTCGGCATTGTCGAACGGCTGACGGAAAATCGCGTTAGAGTGTGACTGCGCCAAGGACCGATACCGCCCGGTGGCTCCCGCCGCCGGGCGCGAGCCACCGGAGGAGCCGGGGTTCGCCATTACTGGACCAGGACAAAGGAGTCGCGGTGTCCAGCTCCAATATCTTCATCGGCGAAGTCATCGGTACCGCCGTTCTCATCCTGCTCGGCGGCGGTGTGGTAGCCGCCGTGTCGCTGAAGAAGTCCAAGGCGCGCAACGCCGGCTGGCTGGCCATCACCTTCGGGTGGGGCTTCGCCGTTATGACGGCCGTGTACATGACCAGTTCCCTCTCCGGCGCCCATCTGAACCCCGCCGTCACGCTGGGTATCGCCATCAAGGACGGCACCTGGTCGAACGTGCCGTACTACGTCGCGGGCCAGATGCTCGGCGCGATGATCGGCGCCGCCCTGGTCGTGGTCGCCTACTACGGGCAGTTCATGGCCCATCTCACCGACCGCGAGATCATCGGCGACCCCGCCGAGAAGCCCGTCGAGGGCCCGCACGGCGGCGACAAGGCCGGACCGGTCCTCGGCATCTTCTCCACCGGCCCCGAGATCCGGATCGCCTGGCAGAACCTGGCCACCGAGATCCTCGGCACCGTCATCCTGGTCCTCGCCGTGCTCACCCAGGGCCTCAACGCCGAAGGCAAGGGTCTGAGCACGCTCGGCGCCCTGATCACCGCCTTCGTCGTGGTCGGTATCGGCCTCTCGCTCGGCGGTCCCACGGGTTACGCCATCAACCCGGCCCGTGACCTCGGCCCCCGGATCGTGCACTCCCTGCTCCCGCTGCCCAACAAGGGCCGCTCCGACTGGGGCTACGCCTGGATCCCCGTCCTGGGCCCGCTCGCGGGCGGAGCCCTCGCGGCGGGTATCTACGACCTGGCCTTCGCCTGAACCGGGAGCCGAGTCCCATGACCCCGAAGACCCCCGAGATCCCCCGGCCCCCCGGGGCCACCGAGATCTCCGAGACCTCCGAGCAGGAGCACCCCGTGACCGACGCACACACCGCCGGACCGTTCATCGCCGCCATCGATCAGGGCACCACCTCCAGCCGCTGCATCGTCTTCGACAAGGACGGCCGGATCGTCTCGGTCGACCAGAAGGAGCACGAGCAGATCTTCCCCAAGCCGGGATGGGTGGAGCACAACGCCACCGAGATCTGGGCCAATGTGCAGGAAGTGGTGGCGGGCGCCCTCGCCAAGGCCGGGATCACCCGGGACGACGTCAAGGCCATCGGCATCACCAACCAGCGCGAGACCACCCTGCTGTGGGACCGCGCCACCGGTGAGCCGGTGCACAACGCGATCGTCTGGCAGGACACCCGTACCGACGCGCTCTGCAAGGAGCTGGGCCGCAATGTCGGCCAGGACCGGTTCCGCCGGGAGACCGGGCTGCCGCTCGCCAGCTACTTCGCCGGGCCGAAGGTCCGCTGGCTGCTCGACAACGTCCCCGGCCTGCGGGAGCGCGCCGAGCGGGGCGACATCCTCTTCGGCACCATGGACTCCTGGGTCATCTGGAATCTGACCGGTGGCGTCGACGGCGGTGTCCATGTCACCGATGTCACCAATGCCTCCCGCACCATGCTGATGAATCTGCACACCATGTCGTGGGACGACAAGATTCTCAGCTCGATGGAGATCCCGGCCGGCCTCCTCCCGGAGATCCGGTCCTCCGCCGAGGTGTACGGCACCGCCAAGGGCGGCGTACTCGACGGCATCCCGGTCGCCTCCGCCCTCGGCGACCAGCAGGCCGCCCTCTTCGGCCAGACCTGCTTCTCCGAGGGCGAGGCCAAGTCCACGTACGGCACCGGCACCTTCATGCTGATGAACACCGGCGGCACCCCGGTGAACTCGTACAACGGACTGCTGACCACGGTGGGCTACCAGATCGGCGACCAGGAGCCGGTCTACGCCCTGGAGGGCTCGATCGCCGTCACCGGCTCGCTCGTCCAGTGGATGCGCGACCAGATGGGCCTGATCAAGTCGGCCGCCGAGATCGAGACCCTCGCCCTCTCGGTCGAGGACAACGGCGGCGCCTATGTCGTGCCCGCCTTCTCCGGTCTCTTCGCCCCCTACTGGCGCTCCGACGCCCGGGGCGTGATCGCCGGTCTCACCCGGTACGTCACCAAGGCCCACATCGCCCGCGCGGTACTGGAGGCCACCGCCTGGCAGACCCGCGAGATCACCGACGCCATGACCAAGGACTCCGGCGTCGAACTGACCGCCCTCAAGGTCGACGGCGGTATGACCTCCAACAATCTGCTGATGCAGACGCTCGCCGACGTGCTGGACGCCCCCGTCGTCCGGCCGATGGTCGCCGAGACCACCTGCCTCGGCGCGGCCTACGCGGCCGGGCTCGCGGTCGGCTTCTGGCCCGACACCGACGCGCTCCGCGCCAACTGGCGCCGGGCCGCCGAATGGACCCCTCGCATGGACGCCGACCGGCGTCAGAGCGAATACAAGAACTGGCTCAAGGCCGTCGAGCGGACCATGGGCTGGATCGAGCACGAGGAGTAATCGAACATGACCACCCTGCAGAGCGTCCCGGCCCTCGGGACGCACCCGGCCGCCGGCTCCCTGCCGAGCCGTGCCGAGACCCGGGACCAGCTCGCCCTCGCGACCTACGATCTCCTGGTGATCGGCGGCGGCATCCTGGGCATCTCCACCGCCTGGCATGCCGCTCAGGCCGGGCTGCGGGTGGCCCTGGTGGACGCCGGCGACTTCGCCGGCGCCACCTCCTCCGCCTCCTCCAAGCTGCTCCACGGCGGTCTGCGGTATCTGCAGACCGGTGCCGTGAAGCTGGTCGCGGAGAACCACTTCGAGCGGCGGGCGGTCTCCCGCGAGGTCGCCCCCCACCTCGCCAACCCGCTCACCTTCTATCTGCCGGTCTACAAGGGCGGCCCGCACGGCGCCGCCAAGCTCGGCGCCGGGGTCTTCGCGTACTCCGCGCTCTCCGCCTTCGGTGACGGCGTCGGCCATGTCATCAGCCCGTCGAAGGCCCGCCGGGACGTGCCCGAGCTGCGGACCGAGAACCTGAAGGCCGTCGCCGTCTACGGCGACGACCAGATGAACGACGCCCGGATGGCGCTGATGACCGTCCGCGCGGCCGCAGCCGCGGGGGCCACCGTCCTCAACCACGCCGAGGTCACCGGACTGCGGTTCACCAAGGGCCGGGTCAGCGGGGCCGAGCTGAGGGACCGTACCGACGGCACCGAGTTCGGCGTCACCGCCCGGCTGGTACTCAACGCCACCGGCCCGTGGGTGGACCATCTGCGCCGGATGGAGGACCCGAACGCGGCCCCGTCGATCCGGCTCTCCAAGGGCGCCCATCTGGTCCTCAAGCGCACCTCGCCCTGGCGGGCGGCGCTGGCCACCCCGATCGACAAGTACCGCATCACCTTCGCCCTCCCCTGGGAGGACATGCTGCTGCTCGGTACCACCGACGAGATGTACGAGGGCGACCCCGCCGATGTCTCGGTCACCGAGAAGGACACCGCGCAGATCCTCGACGAGGCCGCCTTCTCCGTCCGCGACCAGCAGCTCTCCCGCGACCTGATCACGTACTCCTTCGCCGGTCTCCGGGTCCTGCCGGGCGGTCCCGGCGACACCTCCCAGGCCAAGCGGGAGACCGTGGTGTCCGAGGGCCGGGGCGGGATGCTCTCGGTCGCGGGCGGCAAGTGGACCACCTTCCGGCACATCGGCCGGACCATCATGAACAAGCTGGCCGCCCTGCCCGGACAGCCGCTGGCCGAGGGCATGACGCCGATGTCCGGGCTGCCGCGCAAGCTGCCGCTGCCCGGCATAGCCAACCCGCGCGCGGTGGAGCACCGGCTGCTGGTCGACGGCCCGGCGCCCGGCCCCAGGATGGCCGCGGACACCGCCCGTCATCTCGCCACCCACTACGGCTCCCTCGCCTTCGACATCGCCCGGCTCGCCAACGACGACCCGGCGCTGGCGGAGCGGATCCACCCCGACGCCCCGGAGATCTGGGCGCAGGTCGTCTACGCGCGCGACCACGAGTGGGCCGAGACGGCGGAGGACGTGCTGCGCCGCCGGACCACCCTGACGATCCGGGGCCTGGCCACCGACGAGATCACGGCGAAGGTGGAGGGCCTGCTGGGGCGGCGCTCCTGAGCCCCGGCCCCGATCACTCCCCGACGTGGGCGGCTCCGGACGGAGCCGCCCACGTTGTACGCTCGGGCACCATCAGACGTCCGATGACTCACGGGACCGACGCACGGAACCGGCGCACCGGGGCGAGGGGGCCGTCATGGCTGTCACCGACGAGGCCATCGAAAAGATCAAGAAAATGATCGTCTCGGGCGAGCTGCGCCCCGGTGACCGGCTGCCGAAGGAGAGCGAGCTGGCAGCCGCCCTCGGGCTGTCGCGGAACTCGCTGCGCGAGGCGGTCCGGGCGCTCTCCCTGATCCGGGTGCTCGACGTCCGCCAGGGCGACGGTACGTATGTCACCAGTCTCGATCCCCAGGTGCTGCTGGAGGCCCTCCGCTTCGTCGTCGACGTCCACCGCGACGACACCGAACTGGAGTTCCTCGCCGTCCGCCGGATCCTGGAACCCGCGGCGACGGCGATGGCCGCGAGCCGGATCACCCCGGCCGGACTCGCGGCGCTGGCGGCGGAGCTGGACGCGCTGGGCCCCTCGCCGTCCGTGGAGGCGCTGGTCGCCGCCGATCTGGCGTTCCACCGGGGCGTCGCCCGCTGGTCGGGCAATACGGTGCTCTGCTCGCTGCTCGACGGTCTGTCGGGGGCCACGGCCCGGGCCCGGACCCGGCGGGCGCTGGCGGTGGACGGCGCGGCCGACCGGATCGTCGGTGAACACCGGGCCGTCCTCGGGGCGTTGCGGGACGGGGACGCGGAGGCCGCCCGTTCCTGGGCCACGGTCCATATCGCGGGGGTGGAGCAGCGGCTCCGGCAGGCCCCCTGACGGCCGGTGGGCCCGCCGCCGTACGCGCCGGTTCCCCCGTTATCGCCGTCCTCGCCGGCTTCCCGTGCCCCCGTCCTCGCCGGGTCGGCCGGTACATCCCGTGGACAGCTCGGATGTATTCCCGGTGTGGTGGCGTGGCGAACGAACGGTGCCCCATTCACCCGGGCGTGCACGAGGGCTGCGGCGGCACCGCCCGCAAGCCGTAAGGTTGGGGCGTACGAGAGGGAACTTCGGAAGGAGGCACTGGGTGATCGAGCTCGAGGGGGTACCCGAGCTGATCGACCCGGTCATGGTGGCCGCGTTCGAGGGCTGGAACGACGCCGGCGACGCAGCCTCCACCGCGGTCGGGCATCTGGACCGGGAATGGAAGGGGGAGGTGTTCGCGGCGCTCGACGCCGAGGACTACTACGACTTCCAGGTCAACCGGCCCACGGTGTACATGGACGGCGGGGTACGGAAGATCACCTGGCCCACGACCCGGCTCTCGGTGGTCCGGGTCGGCGGTGAGAAGCCGCGCGACCTGGTACTGGTCCGCGGTATCGAGCCGTCCATGCGCTGGCGTTCGTTCTGCAACGAGATCCTCGGCTTCGCCCATGAGCTGGGGGTGGAGATGGTGGTGATCCTCGGCGCGCTGCTCGGGGACACCCCGCACACCCGTCCGGTGCCGGTCAGCGGCATCACCTCGGATCCCGATCTGGCGCGGGCGATGGATCTGGAGGAGACCCGGTACGAGGGCCCGACGGGCATCGTCGGCATCCTCCAGGAGGCGTGCACGCACGCGGGAGTGCCCGCGGTGAGTCTCTGGGCGGCGGTGCCGCACTATGTGTCGCAGCCGCCGAACCCCAAGGCGACCCTGGCGCTGCTGAACCGGCTGGAGGATCTGATCGGGCTGCGGATCCCGCTGGGCGAACTCCCGGAGGACGCGCGGGCGTGGCAGTTGGGCGTGGACCAACTCGCGGCCGAGGACTCGGAGGTGGCGGAGTACGTCCAGACGCTGGAGGAGGCCCGCGACACCGCCGAGCTGCCGGAGGCTTCGGGCGAGGCGATCGCCCGGGAGTTCGAGCGCTATCTGCGGCGGCGGGACGGCGGGCCCGGCAACGCGGGCGGGCCCGGTACGGGTCCTGGGGTCGCCTCCGACTCGGGTGAGCCGGGCGCGGGCGGGCCCGGTGGTCCGGCCGGAGGCCCGTACCGGCGCGATCCGGCGTCCGGGCTCGGCCGGCCGTCGAAGGGCCGGTGGCCGAGTGGCGACGAACCGTCGGGCCCGGCGGACGGACCCGACGAGTCCCCGGATCCCGCCGGAACGGAGACACCCGACGCGGGCTCCGAGGAAGGCTCCGCCGACGGCCGGAAGCCGGGAGGATCGGGGCGAAAGGGCCCCGAACCATCCGGTGAGTCCGGCAAGACCGGTGAATCCGACGGGGCCGACGGCTCCGGCTCCGGCGGCTCCGATGACGCCACCGGGTCCGACGAGGAGACGGGCTGAGGCCCGGCCCCCGACCCGTACGAGGGGTGGTACCGCGATCCGGTCGCGGTACCACCCCTCGGCCGTTCAGCTGCGGGCGCGTCCCGTCAGAGCCGTACGCCCCGGAGCGCCACCGCGTCGTACTCGGTGTCCGGTGTCGGCTCCACGTCGAACCGGGCGTTCGGCAGATAGAGCCGGTCCCCGAACGCGGCCACCGTCGTCGGGACCCGGAACCGGGGATCCGTGAGGGCGGCGATCTCCCGGGCGCGGGTGCCCGCCCGGTCGAGGAGCAGCACATTGACGGTATTGGCGAACTGCTGGACGACATAGAGGACCCGGCCGAGCAGCAGCAGTCCGTCGGCGGCGGGCAGCCGCAGAGTCCCGGTGTCGATTCTCCGGGCCGCCCCGGTGGCGGGGTCGACCCGGACCAGGGATCCGCCGTCGAAGGTCGCGTTGGCCACCACCAGGGCCCGCCCGTCGGGGGTACGGCAGATTCCGTTGGCCGCGTAGGCGGGCCCCTGTTCCCACTCCCCGGTGATCGGCAGTGTGTCCACCCGGTCGCCCGGGGCACCGTCGCGGCCCAGCGGCAGCCGGAAGAGGCGCGGTCCGAACGAGTCGGTGAACCAGGCGGCGCCGGGGGTCAGCACCACGTCGTTGACGAAGGTGTCCGCCGCGCCGAGGCCGCCGTAGTGGCGTAGCTCCGCCCCGGTGGCCGGGTCGGCGACCCGGATCTCCCGGGCCGCTCCGCCCGCCAGGAAGAGCCGCCGCCCGGCCCGGTCGATCTTGAGCCCGATCACGGGGTGCGCGGCACCCCGGGGCGGCACGACCAGTCGCCGCTCACCGGTGGCCAGCGCCACCCGCAGGACCGAACCGTCGGCCATGGAGCCGAAGTAGGCGTACGGGCGCGCCCCGATGGCGATGCCCTCGGGGCGGAACCCGTAGGGCAGCGGAAAGCGGTCCGGCCAGGTGGCGCGGGGATCCGGGCCGCGGATGCCGTCCCCGGGGGCGGCCCCGGCCGGAGGGGTCGCCGTTCCGGCGAGTACCGCGCCGCCCAGAGCGGCGGTGAGGATTCCCCTGCGCGACAAAGACCGGTCCATGGCACATCCCTTCGGCGGCGGCCGGCGGGCCGATTCCCGGTGGCCGATCCCCAACCTGGCACACGGGGAGCCCTGTAGGAGGGACGACGCGAAAACGCCGGAGCGCCGGGGATTTCTCCCCGGCGCTCCGGCGTCGGCTGCCGCCGTCCGGACGGTGTTCCCGGACGGGCCCGCGGCGCGCGGGCCGACCGGCCGTCAGCGGGTTCGCGGGCGCGGTGTCAGAGCGCCACGCCCAGCAGGGCGTCCACGGTCCGGGAGACGAGTCCGGGCGCGCCCTCGTCCGTGCCGCCCGAGGTGTGCTGCCGGTCGGCCCAGCGGTCGACGGCGGCCAGCGCGGCCGGGGTGTCCAGATCGTCGGCGAGGGCGGTACGGATCTGCTCCAGCAGTTCGTCGGCGGCGGGCCCGTCGGGGCGGGACACGGCGGCCCGCCAGCGGGCCAGTCGCTCCTCGGCCGCCGTCAGTTCGGCGTCCGTCCACTCCCAGTCCGCGCGGTAGTGGTGGGCGAGGAGGGCGAGCCGGATGGCGGCCGGGTCGGTACCGGCCCGGCGCAGCGCCGAGACGAAGACCAGGTTGCCCCGGGACTTCGACATCTTCTCGCCGTCCAGCGCGACCATGCCCGCGTGGACGTAGGCACGGGCGAAGGGGTGCTCGCCGGTGAGGGCCTGGGCGTGGGAGGCGCCCATCTCGTGGTGCGGGAAGACCAGGTCGGAGCCGCCGCCCTGGATGTCGAAGCCCATCCCCAGGTAATCGAGGGCGATGGCGACGCACTCGATGTGCCAGCCGGGGCGGCCGGGGCCGAGGCTGCCGCCGTCCCAGTGGGGTTCGCCGTCCCGGGCGGCCAGCCACAGCATGGGGTCGACCGGGTTCTTCTTGCCGGGGCGGTCGGGGTCGCCGCCGCGTTCGGCGGAGAGCAGCCGCATCGCCTCGGCGTCGAGTCCGGAGACCTCGCCGAAGTGGGGGTCGCTCTCGACCGAGAAGTAGATGTCGCCGTCGAGTTCGTAGGCGGCCCCGGCGTCCCGGAGGCGTTCCACCAGCGGGACGATCCGGGGTATGGCCTCGACGGCGCCGATGTAGTGGCGGGGCGGAAGCATTCGGAGGGCCGTCATGTCCTCGCGGAAGAGCTTGGTCTCCCGCTCGGCGAGGTGGGTCCAGTCCTCTCCGTCGCGGACGGCACGTTCCAGGAGAGGGTCGTCGATGTCCGTGACGTTCTGGACGTAGTGAACCTGTCGCTTCGTGTCGAGCCACACGCGCTGTACGAGATCGAACGCGTTGTAGGTCGCCGCGTGACCCAGGTGGGTCGCGTCGTACGGGGTGATCCCGCAGACGTAGATACGGGCGACGGGACCGGGGGCGAGGGTGACGCGTTCACCGGTCGCGGTGTCGTGAATCATGAGGTCGCGGCCCTTGCCGGGCAGGGCGGGGACCTCGGAAGCGGGCCAGGCATGCATGCCTCCGAGCCTAACCGCAGCTCCCGTACGACGGCTGCCGCGGGGGGCGGCGACCTCGGCGGGCCCGGGTGTTCTTCCCCACCCCGGCGTCCGGGAAACCCGCGCTTCCGACCGGTGGACCGGCTGACCGGCTGACCGGTGCGGGCGGTCCGGCGCCGGACGGGGAGCTTTTGGCCGGGCCGGGTGGCCGTCGGGTCAGACCGGGGGCCAGGGGATCGCGGGCCACTCCCCCGTCGGCACGGGGTGGCGGCCGGATTCCCGGAGGGCGGTCAGCCGGGCGCGGACCGCGTCGACCTCGGCGGGGGTGAGCAGTTCGGCCAGCCGGGCGGCGAGCGGGGCACCGGGGCCCAGTGCCGTGGCGAGGTCGTCGAGGGCCGGCAGGGTGTCGGGCGGCAGGGGCTCCCCGGCCCAGCCCCACAGCAGGGTACGGAGCTTGGCGTCGGCGTTGAAGGTGACGCCGTGGTCGATGGCGTAGAGCGTGCCGTCGGTCGAGGGCAGCAGATGGCCGCCCTTGCGGTCGCCGTTGTTGATCACCGCGTCGAGGATCGCGAGTCTGCGGAGCCGTTCGTCGTCGGCGTGGACCAGGAGCGCCGTACGGCCCTCCCCCACCTGGGCGTGGCCGACGGCCTTCCAGCCGTCGCCGGGTTCGTCGCCGTCGATCAGGGCGAGCAGTCCGGCGTCGGGGTCGGCGTCGATCCAGAGCTGGACCATGCCCCGGCCGTAGGGGCCGTCGCGCAGGACGGTCGGGGGAACGAGGCTCCAGCCGAGGGCCTCGGAGACCTCGTAGGCGGCGACCTCGCGTTCGGCGAGGGTGCCGTCGGGGAAGTCCCAGAGGGGCCGCTCACCGGCGACGGGCTTGTAGACGCAGGACGCCTCGTCGCCGTCGAGGGCGACGGAGCAGAGCAGCACCGCGTTGGACGCCTCGGGTACCCGGCCGCGTACGGTCAGCTCGCCGCCGGTGAGCAGGCGCAGCACCTCCGTACGGTCGCGAGGGGTGGTCATGCCCCTCGGCGGTATCCGTTCTGGCGGGGGCATACATGTCCTTCCGGATCGAGCGGGAGGCTGCACAGCGGGCACGGCGGGCGTCCGGCGTTGACGACGTCGAGGGCCCGTTTGGCGAAGGCACGGGCCTGGGCGCCGGTGAGCCGGACCCGCAGCATCGGCGGTCCGTTCTCCTCGTCCTGGAGCAGCCGTTCCTCGGCCTCGGCGAGGTCCTCCTCGGAATCGGCGTCCAGCTCGACCAGCGCCTGGGCCTCGACGATCATGCGCTGTTCCTCGCCGTCCCAGGCCAGGGCCATCGTGCCGACCCGGAACTCCTCCTCGACGGGCGCGTCGAGCGGGGCGGTGTCGGCGATGTCCGCGGGGGCGACCGCGGGCACCGGGGCGTTGCCGCCGGTGCGCCGTACGACCTCGTCGAGCAGTTCGTCGATCCGTTCGGCGAGCGCCGCCACCTGGGTCTTCTCCAGGGCGACACTGGTGACACGGCCTCCGGCTGATGCCTGGAGGAAGAACGTACGGCGTCCGGGGAGCCCGACCGTACCGGCGACGAACCGGTCCGGCGGGTCGTAGAGGAACACCTGACGGGACACGCTCTGACTCCCTCGGGGTTCGGGAACAGCCGCCGGACCTCGCGGTGACGGCGTGGTGACTGTGCTGTAACGGCTGGTACGGCTGTGGGGGACGCGGCGCCGACGGCGCGGGGCGCGGACGGCGCCACGGGCCGTGCGGCCGTACGAGCCGACCGCCTGTCCACCCTACTGCGCCCGACGATCACGGGGCGCCCGCACCACCCCCTACCACCGCGTTCCCCTCGGGGGCGCCTTCCTCACCGGGTCCGGGGCCGCCGTCCCGGCGGTCGGATCGCGGCCCGAGGGAGCCGAGTTCCCCGGTGTCGCCGAGGCGGAGCAGGAACGGGCGCGTTCTGGTGTAGCGGACGGCGGTGACGGAGCAGGGCTCGGCGTGCAGCCGCTGGAAGAGGTCGAGGTGGAGACCGAGGGCGTCGGCGACGATCGCCTTGACGATGTCGCCGTGGGTGCACATCAGATAGGTGGCGTCGGGGCCGTGTTCGGCGGTCACCCGGGCGTCCCAGTCACGGACCGCCTCGACGGCGCGCTGCTGCATGGCGCGCATGGACTCGCCGCCGGGGAAGACCGCGGCCGACGGGTGGTGCTGGACGACTTCCATCAGGGGTTCGTCGGCCAGCTCGGCCAGTTTGCGGCCGGACCAGTCCCCGTAGTCGCACTCGGCGATCCGGTCGTCGGTGACCGGCTCGAGACCGGGCCGGGCGGCGAGCAGCGGGGCCAGGGTCTCCCGGCATCTCTGCTGGGGGCTGGTGACGGCGACGGCGAGGGACACGGCGGCGAGCCGGCCGGGGAGCGCGGCAGCCTGTTCGACTCCGCGCTCGTCGAGCGCGACTCCGGGGGTCCGGCCGGCGAGCACCGCGGCCGTGTTCGCGGTGGAGCGTCCGTGGCGTACGAGAATCAGGGTGGCCATGTCCGTCAGGGTAGGCGGCCCGGCGCGGCGTGTGGGGCCCTGTGGAAAACGGTGGCGCGACCTCCCGCCGGACCCCGGGCCGTACACCTGTTCCCCGGTCGAGATGTTCGTACCCGTTCGAGGCGGTACGGGGGCGTACCGCCTCGGCTTCCGGGTTCGAAAGAGCCGGGGCGCCCGCGGCCGGGCGGGGCTCAGAACGCGGCGGCGGCGGCCGTGGCGGGCCCGTCGAGGGCACCGCGCCGCTCGGGCATCCGGAGCCGGACCATCCGCCGCCAGCCGCCGAGCCGTTCGTAGGCGTAGATCGCGTGGACCCCGGCGGTGAGGACGGCCGCCTTCGGCTTCGGCCAGCCCAGCAGCCGGCCCATCCGGGAGGTCACCGCGAGGCTGACGTCACGGTAGATCTTGATCTCCGCGAGGGCGCATTCGCGCAGGGTCCGCCGGATCGTCCGGCCGTGTCCCTCGGCGGCGAGACGGAGCAGCTCCTCGTGGCAGTAGGCGAGGTGGTTGTCCTCGTCGTTGGAGATCATCCGGATCGCCTTGCCGACCTCGGGGTGGTCGCCGAAGAACTTGACCAGCATCACCATCTGGTCGGCGGCGCGCTGTTCGGTGACACGGCTGTGCGAGAGATAGACGACGATGTCCCGTTCGGTGAGGGGTTCGTCGGCGCCCAGCTTCTCGTGGGCGAGGCCGATGCCCGAGCGTTCGAGGAGCATGGTGTAGTCGGCTTCGGGGGGTACCGGCACGGGTTCGAGGCCGCGCTTCTTCAGCAGGGCGTTGAAGATCCTGCCGTGCTTGTCCTCGTCGGCGCCGTGCCGGGTGATCCTCGGGGCGAGGTCGCGCATGGCGGCGGGGACGAGGGCGGCGATCCGGGCGTTCTCCCAGCCGCCCTGGGCCTCACCGCTGGCGGCGATGGAGCAGAAGAGTTGGTAGGAGTCGTCGTTGTCGAGGATCTCCTGGAACAGGCTTCGGGCCGAGAGCATGGCTGCACCTCCTGAAGACATCCGCGCAGAACGAGTCAAATGCGGATGGGCCGAGGCGGCAACAGCTCCGGCGGCAGCCTGCGCCGAACGGGTCAGCGGTCCGTTCGGCGGTCCGTTCGCGCGGGGTCCGGGCCGGTGCTCCCGGCCCGGACCCCGCGCCGTGCACGGCGCACGGTGCCGTACGGTCCGTGCCGCGCCCGGCGGACCCGGGCGCCCGGGTCATGCCAGCCCGGCGCGCTCCCAGGCCGTGACACCGGCGCGGACGGCGGCCAGGCGCTCGTCCAGGGTGAATCCGGCCGGGGAGAGGGTGAGGGTGGTGACTCCCGCCTCGGCGTAGGCCCGCATCCCGTCGGCGATCCGCTCGACCGGGCCGAGCAGGGCGGTGGAGTCGATCAGTTCACGCGGTACGGCGGCGGCGGCGCCGTCCTTGTCCCCGGCCAAGTACTTGTCCTGGATCTCGGTCGCCGCCTCCTCGTACCCCATCCGCCGGGCCAGCTGGTTGTAGAAGTTCTGGCTGCGGCTGCCCATACCGCCGACGTACAGGGCCGTATAGGGGCGGAACAGGTCGGCGAGGGCGTCGACGTCGTCCCCGACGGCGATCGGCACGGTCGGACAGACGTCGAATCCGTCCATGGTCTTCCCGGCCTTCTCACGGCCCGCGCGCAGCTGGCGGATCGCGGTCTCCTCCAGGTGCTCGGCGGCGGGGAAGATCAGCAGGGCCCCGTCGGCGATCTCACCGGTCTGTTCGAGGTTCCGGGGACCGATAGCGGCGATGTAGAGGGGGATGTGCTCGCGCTCGGGGTGGACGGTGAGCTTCAGCGCCTTGCCGGGACCGCCGGGCAGCGGCAGGGTCCAGTGCTCCCCGTCATGGGTCAGCCGCTCGCGACTCATCGCCTTGCGGACGATCTCGACGTACTCCCGGGTGCGGGCCAGAGGCTTGTCGAACTTGACCCCGTACCAGCCCTCCGACACCTGGGGGCCGGAGACTCCGAGCCCCAGCCGGAAGCGCCCCCCGGACAGGGAGTCCAGGGTGGCGGCGGTCATGGCGGTCATGGCGGGCTGCCGGGCCGGGATCTGCAGGATGGCGGAGCCGACGTCGATCCGTTCGGTCTTGGCCGCGACCCAGCTCAGGACGGTCGGCGCGTCGGAACCGTACGCCTCCGCGGCCCAGCAGACGTCATAGCCGAGCCGGTCCGCCTCCTGGGCGACGGCGAGATTGTCGCCGTCCATGCCCGCGCCCCAGTAGCCGAGATTGATGCCGAGCCGCATACCCACTCCCCTTACCAATCAGTAACATCCCTGTGCCGGGGACTCTAGCGCGCCCGTACCGGATCCGTCAGGGCCCCGGGGGCCGCCACCGGGCCGGAGACGGGCGGTCCGGGGTTCTCCACAGCCCCTCTCCGCGTCACGTTCCGGCCAGTACTCTCAGCCCTCATGGAGCAGAGGCATCTCGGCCGTACCGGCCTGCGTGTGTCCCGGATCGGGCTCGGCACCCTGACCTGGGGCCGGGACACCGACGAGCACGACGCCGCCGAACAGCTGAAGGCGTTCTGGGAGGCGGGCGGCACGCTCGTCGACACCGCCGATGTGTACGGCGGCGGGGATGCCGAGTATCTGCTGGGACGACTGGTGGAGCGACTGGTGCCCCGGCGGGATCTCGTGCTGGCGACGAAGGCCGGCAGCGTGCCCGACCCGGAGCGCCGGTTCGACGGCTCCCGGGGCCATCTGCTGGCCGCCCTGGACGACTCCCTCCAACGGCTCGGTACCGACCACGTCGATCTGTGGCAGGTCCACGCGTTCGATCCGCTGACCCCGCTGGAGGAGACGCTCCAGGCCGTCGACATCGCCGTCAGCAGCGGCCGGGCCCGCTATGCCGGGGTGTCCAACTTCTGCGGCTGGCAGCTCGCCAAGGCCGCGACCTGGCAGCTCGCCGCGCCCGGGCCGCGTACCCGGCTCGCCAGCACCCAGATGGAGTACTCCCTGCTCCAGCGGGGGGTGGAGCGCGAGGTGCTGCCCGCCGCGCTCGATCTGGGGATCGGCCTGCTGCCGTCGTCGCCGCTGGGGCGCGGGGTGCTCACCGGGAAGTACCGCAGCGGGGTGCCCACCGACTCGCGGGGGGCCTCCGAGCGGCTCGGGGCCTTCGTCGAGCCCTATCTCGACGAGACCGCCGACCGGATCGTGGGCGCGGTGTCCACCGCCGCGGACGGACTGGCGACCACCCCCCTCCAGGTGGCGCTCGCCTGGGTCAGGGACCGCCCCGGAGTAGTCGCCCCGATCATCGGCGCGCGCAACGCGCGGCAGCTCGCGGAGGCGTTGTCGGTGGAGGCGCTTAGTCTTCCTGACGAGATCTGCCAGGCGCTCGACGATGTGTCGGCGCCCGTGCACCGCTATCCCGACCAGGACTGGAGCACGCTGTGACCGCGTCTTCCCGGGGGCCTCACCCCGAACCCCCGGCCGACCCCGAGGCCACCGCCGCCGACGCCGCCGACCAGGCGGACGGCCCCGGCGACGGGCCCGCAGCACCCGGCGCCGACGGCGACCGGAGCGACCGGTCGCGGTCCCACGCGCCGACCGGCCCGGCGGACGACTCCGACCACACGGAGAAGGACACCGCAGCCCCGGGGGGCGCGGCCGGATCCGGCGGCGAGCCCGGGGCGCCCGATGCGAACGGAGTCCCGGCGGACTCCCCCTCCCCGGCCGCCGAGTCGGCAGGGTCCGTCGGCGGGAGCGGCACGGAGGAGCCCGGAACGGACGGCTCCGGCTCCGGGGACGAGGACGCCGACGACCCGGCGGCCGCGAATGCGCCCGGCGACGAGCCCGGAGCATCCGGCGACGACGCCCCGGCGGACTCCGCGGAGACGGCGGCTACCGGAACGGACGCCAAGGGCGACCCGCCCGAGCTGTCGGAGGCTCAGGCGGAGCTGGCCGCGCAGCGGGAGCTGCGGGCCAGGATCGAACAGCGGAAGGCGGACCGCGGCGGTCCCGTGGCGAGCGGGGCCGGGCTCAGCGGCTCCGCGGCGGATCTGCTGGCCGCCGTACGGGCCGTGGAGCGGGGCGACCGGCCCGGCAGCGCCTTCTACGACACCCCCACCACCCGGCCCGCCGAACCCGCGGCGCCGGACGGGGCACGGACGGCCGCGCCCCGCCCGGCACCCGTGCCCGCCGCCCGCCAGGGCGCCGCACCCGATGTCGTAGCCGCCGTGCGTGCCGTCCTCGCGGCGGGGAACGGGCCCGAGTCCGCCGCTGTTCCGGCGGCCGAGGCGCTCGGCGAGCGGGCCGGCGCCGTGCTGCGGGACGACCCCTGGCGGCTGCTCTCCGTGCCCGGGATCCGGCCGGAGCAGGCCGACGGCTTCGCCCGCGCCCTGCTGGGCGGCGCCTGCGGGCCCGACGACCCGCGGCGGGCGGCGGCGCTGATCGCCTGGGAGCTGGAGCGGGCGGCCCTGCGGGGACATACCGCCGTCGACTCCGCCGAAGTACTCGGCGCGCTCGCCGACCGCTCCGTACCGGACCCGCGCGGCGCGCTGGACCGGGCGGTGGCCGAGGGCGTCGTCCTGGCCTTCGCCCCGGACGGCGGTTCCGGGGACGGCTCGGACGAGTCGCCGGATCCGGCCGCCTCCGAGGACCACGACCCGGCCGGAGGTGCCGGGGCGACGGAGGACGACCCCGGGCCCGAGGGCCCCGTACTGCTGGGCCTCGACCGGTACGCGCTGGCCGAGGAGAGCCTGGCCGACGGCCTGGCCCGGCTGGCCAGGGGCGGCCCGGAGCCCCGCTGGGATTCCGTGGCCGAGCCCACCGGCCTGACCCGCGCACTCGCCGCCAGCGGTCTGGTGGCGCACACGGGCGGGGAGGCCGCCCGGGCCGAACCGGCCGCGCTGGCCGGGCTCGCGCGCGAACTCGGACTGACCGCCGTCGTCGCCGCCCACAGCGAGCAGACGGCCGCGTCCGCGGATCCGGCGGGGGTCACGGTCGCCGCGCTGCTCTCGGGTACCGCGGGTCCCGGCCGGGACGAGGACGGCGCCTGGGCCCTCGATCTGCTGGTGGTCCTCGACGCGCCCCGGCTGGACACCGAGAGCGCCGCGATGCTGGTGGAGTCCCTGCCGGACGGGGCCCGGCTGGTGCTCAGCGGCGACCCCGGACAGCTCGGCCCGGCGGGCGCGGGCGATGTCTTCGCCGATCTGCTGGCCGCCGGGGTCTGTCCCCGGATCGCCTCCCGGGTCCCCGACCCGGGCCCGATCGGGGAGCTGGTCTCCGGGATCGGGGCCGGTGAGCTGAACCAGGTCGCGGCGCCCGGCAAGGACGTCGTGATCGTGCCGGTACGGGACGCGGGCGAGGCCGTCCACCGCACGGTCCAGCTGGTCGCCGACTCCATCCCCCGGGCGATCGGCGTGCCCGCCGACCGCACCCAGGTGATCACCGTCGGGCACGGCGGTTCCGCGGGCACCCGGGCGCTGAACGCGGCGCTGAAGACCCGGCTGAACCCGGGCCCCGGCCGCTTCGGCGGCTACGACCCCGGTGACCGGGTGGCGTACACCCCCGCGCCGGGCCGGACCGTGCCCGGGACGGTCGTCTCCGCCGACGCCGCGGGCCTCCGGCTCGACTGCGGGGGTACGGCGGTGACCGTGGCGAAGGAACGGGTCGAGGCCGAGCTGCGGCACGGCTGGGCCCTCACCGCCCACCAGGCGGCGGCCCTGCGCTGGCCCGCCGCGGTGGTGGTGCTCCCCGGGGACGCGACGGCGGCACTCAGCCGCCCCTGGGTGTACACCGCGTTCGGCCGGGCGGACCGCCATCTCTCCGTGGTCCACGGCGCGGAGGGCGCGCTGCCCCGAGCGGTGGCGACGATCCCGGCGCTGCCCCGCACCACCCGGCTGCGCCCCCTGCTGGCGGCCCTGCTCCAGGAGCCCGGGGAGGCGTCACCCGTCGGCTGACCGGCACCGGGGCACTTCCGGAAATCCAGCGGAGATCCGGCGGGCGATGACCTAGGGTCTTCCCATGCTTTGACGTATGCCCGAGGCCCGGGCACCCCCGGCGACTCCTTCGTACGACATCGGAATCCGATCTCCACGAAGGAGTACTTCTCATGACCACGTCGACCGTGATCGACGTCCCCGGCGCGTTCGTCGCGTCGTACGGCACCCAGGGCGCCCGGGCGCGCGCCTGGCTCGACGGGCTGCCCAAGCTCGGCGGAGCGTTCCTGGAGCGGTGGGAGCTGCGGCCGGACGGACCGGCCCGCTGGGGTATGGCGTCCCTCGCGCTGCCGGTACGCCGGGCCGACGGATCCCCCGCCGTGCTCAAACTGCAGGAACCCCGGGAGGAGACCTTCGGGGCGATCCCGGGGCTGCTGGCCTGGCGGGGCGACGGGATCGTCCGGCTGCTCGACCACGACGAGACGACCACGGTCCAGCTGCTGGAGCGGCTGGACGCGGAACGTCCGCTGTCGTCCGTCCCGGACGAGGAGTCGGCGGTCGGGGTCCTCGCGGGGCTGCTGGCCCGGCTGACGTCGGTACCGGCGCCCGCCGGGCTGCGGCGGCTGTCGGACATCGCCGCCGCGATGGTGGCCGATACTCCCGGCGCCGTACCGGCGTTGCGCGATCCGGCGGAGCGGAAGCTGGTGGAGCGCTGCGCGTCCGCCGTGGCCGAGCTGATGGGCGAGGCCGGGGACCGGCTGCTCCACTGGGATCTGCACAGCGGCAATGTGCTGGCCGGGGCGCGTGAGCCCTGGCTGGCGATCGACCCGGAGCCGCTGGCCGGTGACCCGGGGTTCGATCTGCTGCCCGGTCTGGACGACCGGTGGGCGGCCATCGCGGCATCGGGTGACCCGGCCGGGGCCGTGCTCCGGCGCTTCGACCGGCTGACCGAGGCGATCGGCGCGGACCGGCGGCGGGCCGTCGGCTGGACCCTGGGCCGGGTGTTGCAGAACGCGCTCTGGGACGTCGAGGACGGCAAGGACACTCTGGAGCCGACCCAGGTGCTGATCGCCCGGACCCTGCTGGAGCACCGGGGGTGATCCCACCCGCCCGGCTCCATCGGCCGTAGTACGGGCCGGGCCCCTCTCTCCCCGCACCGGGGAGAGAGGGGCCCGGGTCCGGCGCCGGTCAGCGGCGCAGTTCGTCCAGCTCTTCGCCCAGGTCGTCCTCGTCGAAGACCGCGCTCACATCGAATCGGCAGATCACCCGCTGGGCGTCCGCCTCGAAGGGGGCGGCCAGCCACTCACCGGCTTCCGGCAGCTCGTCGGCGGCACAGACCCAGAGTGTGGAGTCGCCCTCCTCCAGTCCGAACTCCTTGTGCCGGGAGGCGATCTCATCGGGTTCGTACTCGCCGAAGAGCACCCCCAGCGCCGTGTGCGCACTCGCCCCGGCACTCCGGCCGGTACCGTTCCCGGCGCTGTCCGCCGCCTCGACGTCGGAGACGCGCTGTGCCTGTGCGATCAGCCGCCGGGGTTCGACCACCGCGTAATCACGGCGGATCAGCACGCTCAGGGCGTTCGGTTCCTCCGGTCCTGCGTAGGGCGGCAGCGCGTCGTCCGCTCCGGGGATCTCGAAGGGCGTGACCTCGTCGTAGCGGTCGTAGAGGCATTCGTCGTACGCCTCCGCCGCCACGGCCAGGGCGTTGAACGCCTCGTAGACGGCCGGGTCGTCCTCTCCCGTGCGGTTCTCGACCGCCGTGAGGTGACGGTCCAGTGCGGCCTTGACCGCCTCGGCGGCGGCTCGTACCTCGGCAGCGGTGGGCTGCGCAGCATCAGACATAGGGAAGACGCTATCCGTCCCGGGCCCTTGCCCGCACAATAGATGCGATGCCGGAATACGAATTTGTCGACGTGTACGTCCCGCGCGGGGTCTCCCGCAAGGAGGCGACCCGCCTGCTCACGGACCATGCCGAGTACGGACACTGGGAGTTGGACCGACTGACGTTGCACCGGGACGGCAGCCGCAGGGTGCGGTTGCGCCGGCGCATCATCCGACAGCTGCGCGCGACCTGGTGATCGATACCGCCCGGTGAGCGGCCTCACCGGGCGGATCGGCACCTTCGCACCGGTCGATGTGACCGGTGTCGCACCGGCCCCGAACCGGTGTCCGGTGTGTACGAAAAGGGCCCCGCCTCGGCGGGGCCCGGTGAATCTCTCTGCTCCGGCTTCATGATGTCCGGCCCGTTCGGGCGCGGTCCCGTTCACGCGACCGCCGTACCTCGGAGGGATACGGGATCGCGGACCGGTCAGGCGGAGGCGCGTGCCCGCCGGTAGAGGACGGCGCCGCCGAGCAGCATGCCCGCGCCGACCGGGACGATCAGCCCCAGCGATCCGGCTCCGGTGTGGGCGAGTACGTCGTCGTCCGCCGGGGGACGCTCGGTGGAGCGGCTGGGGGCGGTGGGCTCGCGGTCGACCGGCTTGGTCTTCGTGGGCGGCTCGACCGGCTTGACGGGCTGAACCGGCTTGGTCGGCTTGACGGGCGTGACCGGCGGTTCCACCGGGGGCTTGGCGATGGAGCTGTCGTTGGCGCAGTTGTTGCCGAACGCCGGGTTGAGCAGGCTGATGACGTCCACGGTGTTGCCGCAGGCGTTGACGGGGACGTCGACGGGGGCCTGGACCGTGTTCCCGGAGCCGACGCCCGGGGAGTTGACCGCACCGCCGCTCGCCTGGGCGCCGCCGCCGCTGGTGGTCCCGGTGGGCAGATTGGTACCGGGGACGCCCGCGCCGGGGGCGGCGGGCGCGGGGGCGGGCTTGGCGGCCCCCGTTCCGGAGCTGCCGGTGTTGGCGCAGTTGTTGCCGAACGCGGGGTTGAGGAGGCCGACGACGTCGACCGAGTTGCCGCAGGCGTTGACCGGGACGTTGACGGGCACCTGGACGGAGTTGCCGGAGCCGACGCCCGGGGAGTTGGCCGTCGCTCCGTGCGCCCCGGAGTCCGCTTGCGCGTATCCCCCGCCCAGCGCGAGTGCCCCGCCCGCTGCCGCGGCCATGGTGATCAGGCCCTTACGCGTGACCTGTCGCATAGGTGGTTCCCTGCCTTACTTGATCTCAGGAATTCCGCCGGGCACGGGCGCCCGGGGCGGTAAAGCCGGGCGGTCCCGGAGTGCCTCGTTCGCCCTCCGGGACCGCCCCGCGTTCACGACCGGACCCCGAGGGTCCGGGACATGCCGTCCGGCATTCAGCCGTTGATGCAGGTGTTGCCGAAGGCGGGGTTCAGCAGGCCGATCACGTTGATGGAGTTGCCGCAGACGTTCACGGGCACGTGGACCGGGACCTGGACGACGTTGCCGGAGAGCACACCGGGGGAGTTCACGGCGGCACCCTGGGCGCCCGCGTCGGCCATGGCCACGCCCGCGCCGGCGAGCACCAGGCCACCCGTGGCAGCCGCGGCGGCGACGACCTTCTTGATCATTGTTCCTCCTAGTAGGCAATGCGATCCCAGCCGCGGACCGCATCACCTGTAACGAGGAGGACGACAGAGGGCTACGAGGCGTAAGAGACTTTCACTCTTTCCAGTCAGAGGCGCACAAAAGAACGATGGTCCCAGGAGTGGCCCGGACCGGGACCGGGCGCCCGAACCGGGCGCCCGGGGGCTCAGCAGGCGTCGAGGAAGCGGTCCAGTACGCGGACGCCGAACTTCAGCCCGTCGACCGGGACCCGCTCGTCGACCCCGTGGAACATGCCCGCGAAGTCCAGCTCGGGCGGGAGCTTGAGCGGCGCGAAGCCGAAGCAGCGGATACCCAGATCGTCGAAGGACTTGGCGTCGGTACCGCCGGAGAGCATGTACGGCACGGCCCGGGCGACCGGGTCCTCGGCCCGCAGCGCCGACTGGATGGCGTCCACCAGATCTCCGTCGAACCCGGTCTCCAGCGCCTTGTCGGCATGGACGTCCTCACGGCGCACCCGGGGGCCGAGCAGCCGGTCGAGGTCGGCCAGGAACTCGTCCTCGTACCCCGGCAGGAACCGTCCGTCGACATGGGCGGTGGCCTGGCCGGGGATGACGTTCACCTTGTATCCGGCGCCCAGCATGGTGGGCGCGGCGGAGTTGCGCAGGGTGGCGCCGATCATCTTGGCGATACCGCCGAGCTTGGCCAGGGTGGTGTCCATGTCCTCGGGGTCGAGCGGGGTGCCGAGGGCGTCGGACAGCTCGTCGAGGAAGGACCGCACGGTGGGTGTGACCCGGACCGGCCAGCGGTGCCGCCCCAGCCGTCCCACGGCCTCGCACAGTTCGGTGATCGCGTTGTCGTCATTGGTCATGGAGCCGTGTCCGGCGGTGCCGTCCACGGTCAGCCGCATCCAGTGCATGCCCTTCTGGGCGGTCTCGATCAGATAGAGCCGCAGGTCCTCGTTGACGGTGAAGGAGAACCCGCCGACCTCGCCGATCGCCTCGGTGACGCCCTCGAAGAGGTCGGGGTGCTTGTCGACCAGATGGCGGGCGCCGTAGGTGCCCCCGGCCTCCTCGTCGGCGAGAAAGGCGAGGACCACGTCGCGCGGGGGCTTGCGGCCGCTGCGCAGCCGGTCGCGGACGACGGCGAGGGTCATGGCGTCCATGTCCTTCATGTCGACCGCGCCCCGGCCCCAGACGCAGTCGTCGGCGATCTCGCCGGAGAAGGGGTGGTGGGTCCAGTCGTGGGCGTTGGCCGGGACGACGTCCAGATGCCCGTGGATCAGCAGCGCCGGGCGGGAGGGGTCTTCTCCCGAGATCCGGGCCACCGTGGAGGCGCGGCCGGGGTGGGATTCGATGATCCTGGGTTCGAGACCCACCTCGGCCAGCTTCTCGGCCACGTACTCGGCGGCCCCCCGCTCCCCCGGTCCCGAGTGGTCGCCGTAGTTGCTGGTGTCGATCCGGATCAGCTCACGGCACAGATCCACGACCTCGTCCTCGCCCGAGACGGTACGGGCCTTCGTCGGCTCGCTCACGCTGATTCCTCCCGCTGTCGCTGGTGGTACCCGCTCATCCTCCCGCGCCTGGCCCGCTCCCCCAAGACACCCCCGGCGGTAAGCGCCCTCCGGGTGGAAGGGGTGATCGGGGACCCCTGATTGTTTGCTATGGTTTTCCACGTCGGAACGGCCCAGGCCGAACGGCAGACACCTGGTCCGGGTGGCGGAATGGCAGACGCGCTAGCTTGAGGTGCTAGTGCCCTTTATCGGGCGTGGGGGTTCAAGTCCCCCCTCGGACACCAGCTAAGACCCCTGTTGATCAGGGGTTTTTTTGCTTTGCAGGGTAGCCGTGTGACCCGCAGCGTGACCCGCGCATCAGCGAGTTTTTTGAACCAGCCCACCCAGGTTGATCCTGCCGGCGCTCGACGCGGCCAGCTTCTTCGCTCCCTCGGCACGGCGACGGCCATACCGGGTCATCGTGTAGCCCGGCGAGTGGTGCCGGGCGTTGGCCGAGACCTCTACCGGGTTCTCGTGGGCGTCCAGATCATTCGTGATCTTCGAGGCCCGCCAGTCGTGCAGGCGGAAGTCCTCCGGGAGACCCAGACGAGTTCGAGCGGTCCGCCACCGAGCGGAAACCTTCTCAGGGTCCTGTGGCCCGCCGGCCTCTCCGCGGTACAGCTTGAAGCCGTCCCGCGCGAACACCAGGTCATGGTCCACCCAGAGATCACCGAGGCGTTCCTTCTCCGCCTGCTGGCGCTCCCACTGCCACTTCAGGACGTTCATCAGGGCTTGGTCGACATAGATCAGAGCGCCGTCGTCGCCGTCCTTCGTCAGCTTCCGCAGCCGGTAGGTGTTGCCCTCCTCGATCACGACCCAGGCCAGTTCGATGGCGCATTCGTCCCAGCGGATGAGCGACCACTTCCACCCCAGCACCTCGCTGCGGCGGCACGAGGTCGCCGCGTAGGCCGTCCACAGCGGGGCGTCCCGGAGGCAGTGGTGGTTCAGTCCGCCGTCGCAGGCCCGGTTGCCGCACGGCGTCCAGATCTTCTTGAGGAAGTGCGCGGTCTCGCTGTCGTTGAGGGTGGGGAAGTCCGGCGTGGCCGCCTTGATCTGCCGCTCAGTCGGTGGGTTGGCCGTATGCGCGGGGTTGGCCGTGAGCAGCTTCTTCGGTCCGGTGACGGAATCGAGCGCGGCCGAGATGATGTTGTGGATGTGGCGGACGCTCTTGGGGCCGAGCGGCTTGCCGTCGTTGGCCTCGATAGGCGTCGACTCCAGCAGCTTGTAAAGATCGTCAAGGCGGTCGTCCGTCACCTCCGCGACCTTCTCGGTTCCGATGTGGGGCTTGATGTGGAGGCGGATCTTCGGTTCGTACCCCTCTTTGGTGGTGCCCTCCCCGCGGTGCTTGGCGAGCCAGCCGTCCAGGAGCTGCCCCATAGTCATGTCCGAGCGGGGGGCGAGATTGCCCTCTTCGCGGTCGGTGTGCCACTTGCGCAGCGCCTTCTCCGCTGCGGTCTTGTTCTTGAAGTCTCGGCCTATCCAGTACCGGTCTTCCTTCCCGGTGGCCGGGTTGATGTGGCGCGGTGTCCTTACACCCCAGGTGTTCGGGCGCCCCTCCCTCTTGATCTCAACGGGCGTGCCGCCGAGACCGTTACCGCGTCGTGCCAACTGCTAGTTGCCTTCCTCGTCGTTGTTGTTCCGCCATGCCGCCAGGACGGCCGATGCTTTCTCGGTGAGGCCCCCGTCCCAGAGGCCCATCTCCTTGGCTCGCCTGATGCGGTCGGACATGGTGCCCTTGCTGATTCCGAGCCGGGCGGCGAGTTCGCCCTGTGGGGCAGTGGTGCCCGTCGCGTGCATCCGGGTCAGCTCCCCGACCAAAAGGGCGTAGTCCTCTTCGGTGCGGCAGCGGGCGGGCACCGGGTAGGGGGTGTTCATCGCCCGGTCGCCCTGTTGGGCGAGGGCGGCACGGGCGCCGGCCTTGATCTCGGCGAGTGGGATTTGGCGGAGCAGGCTGGCCGGGATGCCATCCGTCTCCAGGGCCTCCGCCATGGCGCGTGTGATCTCCTCGCCGCTCCCGCCGACCGTGAGGCGGATCGACAGTTCGGAGGGGCCGGTGAAGGGCGCGGCCACGGGACAGTGCGCGGTGACGAGCCAGGGGCCGTACGTGCGGTGCCAGACCAGCTCGGCGCCTTCGCGCCGCCACTGCTGACCGGGTTCTTGTGGTGTTGGTGTGCTCACGGTGCAGACACTAGCAGGATCGGAACAGAATGCATCGAGTTCCGAACTGTGACGAGCGCCACCGTTCGGAACCTGGCGCAACGAGTTCGGAATGAGTAAGACTGATGGCACACCGGACAGCAGCGGGCCGAAAAGCGCCGCACTCGCAAGCAAGGAGACCCGTGCGGGCACCACTTATGACGATCGAAGATGTTGCCGAGTACCTGAAGAAGCCCCGGTCGTGGGTGTACGGCAACTGGAAGGCGGAGGAGATCCCCTTCCGGAAGGTGGGGCAGTCGCTCCGCTGCCGCCCGAACGACCTCGAACGGTGGCTCGACCGCGACGACTGAGGGCGCGCGGCGCCCGCCCGGGGGGCTTTCTTTGTTTTTTTGATTCCTGGGGGTGATCACACACCTCTTCCCCGACGACCCAAACGTCCTGCTTCGCACGCTTGTCCCAGTTCACCCAGAGTCCACATTCAAAGGGGGAGGCAGATGCCTTCACAGCGCTCCACGGCAACCATCCGGAAGACCCTCAATGTCGATGTCCTCGGTGTTGGCAGGGTTGGTCTGGCGATGAATCTGACCGGACTCGAACACTTCATCGAAGACGTGCAGGCGTGGATTAGGTCAAACACCTCAGTGTCGGACAGGACCCTCCAGACCGCGGACTATGCTCTTCTCCTGCAAGAAATGAAGGAACAAGCGGAAGGGGCGCCGGTGAGCGTCGGCAACGCCATCCCGAACGAAATCAAGAAGGGGGACGCGGACGTCGATCCCGTAGACGCCGAACTGGAAGAACTCCCCTACCGAACCCCTGTGGAGGGGCCGGCCGGACGCCCCTGGTTGGACCGGGCCGCCCACCACGGCATCGCCGGGGAGATCCTGGACTACGTCAGCTCCGATGTCGAAGCGGATCCGGCGGGCATCCTCGCGACCATGCTCAGCGCTTTCTCGTGCATGGTCGGACATGACCGCGTCGCACGCGGACCGGTGAAGCAGCACATCAACGTGTGGCACATCTTGATCGGCGAAACCGGCGACGGCCGCAAGGGGACAGCGGCCGACCGAGCTATGGAGGTGATGCGACGCGTCTCATCTGACTTCTTCAAGTCCAACACCACCTCGTCGCTGTCTTCCGGTGAAGGGCTGATCTACTCGGTACGCGACGGGATGGACGGCGATGAGATCGCCCGGCGCGAGGAGAATGGTCAGAAGGTCGACTACGGAGTCGAGGACAAGCGCCTCCTGGTCCAGAGTTCCGAGTTCGCCACGATCATGCAGAAGACTCAGGGCAGCACCCTGGGGCCGGTCCTGCGGGACGCCTGGGACGGTAAGAGCCTCAACATCCACTCGATGGACGCCGAGGTTGCCAGCAACCCACACATCACGGTGCTGGGCCATGTGACACCGCAAGAGTTCGCCGACCGGCAGAAGAGTTCGGAGATGGCGGGTGGCACCTGGAATCGCTTCTTGCCGATCTTCGTGCACAAGCCGCACGAGATCCCCTGGCCGGAGGAACCGGAAGGGTGGGACGAGGAGCTGGCCGAGTTCGCCGACCGGCTGCGTACCGCCGCGTTCAAGGCGGGATCGCAAGGAGCTGTCGTGGAGTTCAGCAGGGAGGCCCAGATTTTCTACCGGAAGGAGGTCTACCCGCAGTACGCGGACGCCTCCGGCGACTCCGAGACCATGAAGCAGTTCACCCAGCGACGCCTACCTCATCTCGTCCGGGTAGCAGGGACCTACGCACTCATGAACGGCCGTTCCCTGGTCTCGCTGGGCGACCTCAAAGCGGCCAAGGCTGTGGTGGACTACGCCATCGAGTCTGCCCGTTTCGTCCTCGCGTCCCACACTCCCGGGGGCCGGTCCGCAGCCCAGTCCGCAGAAGCGCGCGAGGCCCGGGACAAGCAGATCATGCATGACGCACTCAAGGCCGCCGGTGAGGAGGGTGTGGGCAAGAGCGTCCTCCAGCAGGAGATCTTGGGGTACCGCCGCAAGAAGGCCGAGATCGAGTCGTTCGCCAACGACCTGGGGGCGGTCATCGTCAAGCTCCCCAGCACGGGTGGACGTCCATCGGAACGCGTCTACCACCCCGACCATGCACCCGTGACCACCACGGCGACAGTTGGCAAAGCCAGGACACCCGGAGACAACGCAAACAAGTGAACGACGACAACACCAGCAAACAGGACCCCGTGCTCGCTCGAACCGCCAAGGCCCGCGCAGAGCGCACCGACGAACAGAACTGGGACGCGCTACTGGAACAGATCGGCCGCGTCGCCCGCCACGACTACGAGAGCAGTCGTGAAGACCACCAGAAGGCCATGGAACTCCTCTGGGAGCACTTCGAGAATCGGGGGACCTGGCTCGCAGACCGCTACCGCGAAGCCCGGCACATCCGCGACGAAAGCGATCTCGGCATCTTCGTGAAGGTCTACGAGAGCACTACGGGCCTCACCCGCTAGCCCCTGCCATCAAGAGCGAAGGGTGGACACCGCTCGGCGGTTCCACCCTCTCTTCAGCCTGCCACTTGACATTCATAATCCAAAGAAAGGCTCCATGAGCACGAAGAAGGAACCCGGAAGTCTCATCGTTCACACTCTGGAGAAGGCATGGCGAGACATTCGCAAGCGTCACCCCGATGTACCTGGCGTCATCTTCATCATCGGCAAGGGAGTCGATGGGGCCAATGTCACCTGGGGTCACTTCCATGCGAACCAGTGGCTCACCGAAAACGGCCGAGTGCACGAACTGTTCATCTCGGGCGAGGCCCTTAACCGGGAACCGGAAGAGACCATGACGACCCTCCTCCATGAAGCCGCCCACGGCATCGGGTATGAGCGGGGCGTCAAGAACACCAGTCGAAGGGGGCAGTATCACAACCAGAAGTTCGTCCAGCTCGCCATGGAGCTGGGACTCGGCTGGCCTGACGGGCGGGCCCCCGACACGACGCGGGGATTCTCTGCCGTCACGATGAAGCGGGAGACCGTCACTCGGTACGCGTCCACCATCAGGGCGCTGCGCGCGGGCCGGGCAGCGTGGCGGGAGCTGGTCATCGCGCCCGCCGACGAGGCGAAGCCGAAGTCGAAGAACACCAAGCCGAAGGCGGCTTGCGGCTGCCCCGACCGGTACATCTGGACCGCGCACCGGACCCTCGAAGAAGCTCCGGTGATCTGCGGCGAGTGCGGGGCGGAGTTTGAGATGGTGGCGTAGTTGTCGGACCCGTGCTGTAGAAAGGGAACCTCACTGTCGACCCGCCGCACGGGAGAGAAGCATGACCGTAACGGCAGCGCCTTCGGCTGAAGGCGGGAACACCCCCGCGACGGCCGAACCACCTCAACTCCCCGCCAATGAACCAGCCACAGACGGTTCACAGGCACAGCAGGAAGAGGAGAGGGCCCGCCGGGAGGCCAAGAAGCACGCGATCCTCCAGTTCGTGATGTGGCTCGTCTTCGCCGTGATCTTCGCGGTACCTCCCACGGCTATCCAGTACTTGAACGGTCGTCAGACGGTGGGGTACGAAGCGCCTGGTTTTCTGGAGATGGCAAGCAAAGCCCAGCTCTACCTCGTGGCCATGGGGCTGACCGCGCAAGCGCTGGGCCAGGCGATTGGGCACCTCCTCAAGGCGGCGTCGTTCAGGTTGGCGTTGATCACGGTGGCCAACGCGCTGGTCCTCGTCGTGGCAGCTCTCCTCGCCTCCACAGCGGACGGACCGAATAAGATCGCCTCGGTGGTTGGGCAGCAGTCGCTCATGCTCTTCGTTGCGGCACTACTCTCTGCTGGTAGTAGTACATGGATTTGCGTAGGAGGGACACGGTCATGAGCGATTGGATCTTGTCCCTCACTGCCCTACTCGCCTCCTCAGCCTCCGTTTCATTGGCGCTGATGGGGCCGGAGCGCGCGCAGCGATGGTTGCGCAGATTGAGCTATTGGCGGACCGGGGACCGGACTCCGCCAGAGTGAACGAGAAAGAGCCCCCCGGCTTGACAGGATGACCGAGTCATCTCGCCAGTCGGGGGGCTTTTTTATCGGGTCACCTGGAAGGTGCCGGTGTCGAGGTCCACGTCGGTGACCTTGGGTATCTCCTGAGTGGAGCCGCTAGAGGGCGACGGCTTCCGCAGCGCCGCGTTCTCCTCCAGGAGAAGAAGGAGCTGCCGGTCGAAGCCCTCAAGGTCGGGCGTCTCCTCCAGAGCCTCTTCCGTCTTGCGGTCCTCGATCTTCTGGGCCTGGTAGCCACCGAGCAGTGCGGTGGCCACGACGCCGAGGATCGCTTCCTGGGGCAGGCCCGGGACGTACACGGCGAGCAGTGCGAGGAGCGCACTCACGAGGCCGAGTGTCTTCGCCGGGGTCGCCTTGAGCTTGTCGAGCATGATGTTCCCTTCTGTTCTGTCAGCCACGGAGGTAGGTCATAGGGTCGACGGCGACGCCGTTCACGATGAATTCCAGATGCAGGTGCGGGCCGGTCGAGTTGCCGGTGGAGCCGACTGCCCCGATCGCGTCACCGGCCTGAACCGTCTGGCCGACGCTGACCCCGATCGCGGACAGGTGCGCGTAGCGCGTTCGCACTCCGCCGTCGTGCTCGATCACCACGGACTGCCCGTAGGCACCAGCCCAGCCCGTTTCAACGACCTTGCCCGCGCCGGCCGCCACGACGGGTGTGCCCTGCGGGGCGGGGAAGTCCGTGCCGGTGTGCTGACCGGAGGCCCACATCGAGCCCTTCGTGCCAAACGCTGTGGCGGGCTCGGTCGAAACGGGCGTAACCCAGCCGGAGGACGGGGCGACCGTCTCGGCGGGTGTCTGTGGTGCCGGAGCGATTGGCTGGTCCTTCGCCGGGTCGTACGGCTTGGCGTGCCGACCGCTGGAACCCCCGGAGAACTCCACGACGAGCTTGGCCGCTGCCAGCTCGAAAGTTGCCGGTGCCATCGGCGAGCCGGACCGCTGCACCTTGTGCGACGCCTCCCACAGCAGCATCGACTTCCAGTCTGGAGCGGCCTGCTTCAGCGTGGTGAAGAACTTCGTCGCCGCGTAGACCGGATCGGTCACCTGGGCGTGAGTGCCCCAGCCCTGGCTGGGCCGCTGCTGGAACAGGCCGGCGGAGTCGAGATGCCCCCCGGGCAGGTTCCGAAGGCGGCTCTCCTGGTAGGCGGTGGCGATGCCGATGACGGCTGCGCGGGGCCCGTCCTGGCGGCCGAAGGCAACGAGGGCCTGGTCGTAGATCACGCGGGCGTTCGCCCGCTCGTCCGCGGTGAGAGGGCGGTCCCATCCCCGCTGAACCACCGGCGGCTTGAACGGCATGACATCGGCCAGGCTCACGGATACGGTTTCCGGGGCCGGGGTGCTCGGCGTGGACGGGACCGGGGCGGGCCGAACCGGCTTGGACGGCTTCGGGGAGTTGTTCGTCTTGCAGGAGCAGGGCACGGACTTGTTGACCGTGTCGGGCACCCGCACGTCGCCGGGGAGATGTACGTGCTGGCCGGAGTGAATCAGGTTCGGGTCCGGCCACCGGTCGGTGTTGAGATCCATCAGGGCCTTGAGGGAGACGCCGTGCTTCACGGCGATACCTGACAGCGTGTCGCCCCTCTGAACCTTGTACCGCGTGGTCGCGCGGTCCGTTCCCGATACTCCCGGCTTCACGGTCGGGTTCTGCTGCGTCCGAGCCGGGGCTTGCGACTCGGTGACCGGGGTGCCCTTGTCCGGCTCGGCCGGCGGGGTCGAGCGGGGTGTGGCGGCGGTCGACTTCGGAGTGGTCACCCCCTTCTTGTCGGGGATGTTCAGCTCCTGCCCCTCGCGGATCAGGTCAGCGTCCTTCACCTGGGGGTTGGCCGTCAGCATCTCGCCGAGGGTGACACCGAGGAGAGCGCAGATCCCCAGGAGGGTCATGCCGCGCTTGACGGTGATCTTTCCCTTGACCGGAGGCTTCTGGCCCCCGCCGACACCGGGGAGCACAGTGGTCTGGTCGTTGGGAGCCGTCTTGTACGACGGCCGCGCGAATCCGTGGATCTTGGGGTTGCCGGCCTCGGTCCACTTCTCGTAGACGCCGTTCCCGTTGTAGTAGGCGCCGCCGAAGGTGCCTCCGGTGTTGCCGCCAATGACCTTGATCTTGGTTCCGGAGACCTCGGTCACCAGGTCCACATGCGTGCCGCCGGACGGCCCGTACATCACCAGGTCACCGGGGCGCGGCCCGGAGCGGTGGAATTGCTTGCGCTGCTTGAACCAGTTGGTGCACGCGAGGCAGCTCGCGGTCAGCGGGACCACGTCGGTGTTGCCGGTCTTCACCGCCAACCAGGAGATCCAGGTCTGGCACCAGGGCTGGTTCTGTGCCCAGGCGAGCCCGGGTACCTCCGGTGGGTACTTCGTGTGGTTGTTGCGGCCTTCGCGGTAGCCGAGCTGGGTTCGTGCCTTCTCGATCATCGACCGTGCGGTGTTCGCCACTCAGCCTCCTCTCTCGCCCCGTGGGACATGCCGAGGGCCGCCCCGGCGGGGACGGCCCTCGTCTTGTTGGTTCGGTTCGCGGTTGATCCGGATCCCGGTCGGCGGGTCCGGTTGTTGTGCAGCGCTGATCAGTCCTCGTCGGGCTTGACCGCGGTCGTCTGCGGGGTGACACCGAGCGCCCGGAGCTGGTGCTCGAAGTCGGCGGCGACCCGCCGCCAGTAGTCGGCTACCTCCTGCATCTGCCGAAGGGCCTCCTGGGCTTCCTTCCGCCATCGCTCCAGATCGGTGATGTGCTGCGCCCGCGCCTTGTTGAAGGACTCCTTCTTCGACTGAGCTGCCTTGACGACGACACCCAGAGAGGCGAGTCCGCCCGCTCCGAAAACGGCGATGACGATTTCCAGAATCTGCATTTCCACCCCCTTCGAATCCGTTGGATCCGTTACTTCCCCAGGTACTTCATGGAGAAGGTTCCGTTGCCCGTGTGGCTCGGGTCGGCACCGGTGATGTTGACCCGGGCCCACACTTGAATTTGATCCCCTGCGGTGAGGGAAACATTGCTGTTGGTCATGGCCTTGGACTTCGTCGTCGTCCCGGCGTTAGCGGTGTAAACCTCCGCTACGACGGAAATCGTCTGGGAACCGCGCAGGCAGTTGATTCCGCTGCGGATGCCTGCGTTGAAGATGCCTGAACACTCGACCTGGGAAGTCACGGAGTACCGGCCTGTGACCTTCACAGTCCACGAAGTCTCGCCGGTAAGGGTGATGCGGTCCTGCTTGGAGGGGGACCACTTCACCGGGGCCGCGGTATTGGTCTTGAACGGGCCGACCTTGGACTTTGCGCCGGCCTCGATTATTTTGGGATCTTCGCCACCTCGGCCTTCAACGCGTTGAGGGCCGCTTCGAGGGTGGCGATGGTCGAATCCTGGTTTCTGTCCTTGGTCTGGAGGGCGCTGTCGGTCGCCCGGGTCTCCGACATGAATGCCTCAAGATCCGCTGGGATTCCGGGATTGCTCTCGATGGCCGTGATCTTTGATTCCTGGGTGGTCATCCATTCCCGGAGGTTCGTCCCGCCGACAAAAGTGTTTCCGGCGCCGCTCACTCCGAAAGCCATGCTCGAATTGGAGTCGATTACCTGAAATGGATAGATGGCGTCCCCGGGCTGCGAGGTGACCCGTACGGTGGCGCTCCGATATGAGGGTGTTTCCGGGAGGCGTCCCACCTGGAGATACGGCACGCCGGGGGCCTTGTAGATCCCGGCGGGGGCAGCGACCTGGACCTCACCGGCCGCATTCTGCATACCCGCGGTCTTCCGCTCGACCGAGGCGATCCGCGCCTCGTGGGCGGCATCGGTCTGCTCACTCTGCATCACCTTGCTGGACAGGACGGAGAGACGGGTCTCACCGCCGTTGTCGAAGACATGCAGACCACCGCCCTGCGAGTACAGGATCGCCGTTCCGGGCACGGGCCTGGGGGGTGGGTTCTCGGTGTCACGCAGAACGATGGTGCCGCCGTCCACTTCGAGGTTGCCGACCGGGTCGACCTTGGCGACGGCGTGGCCAGCGGGGTTGTGCACGGACAGCGCGGGGACTGTTTCGTCGGTCTGCTGGAGGACGGTGGATCCCTGCACCACGAGGTCACCGTCGATGCGGGCACCGCTGTTCGCCGCGATCGAGCCAGGGGGGCCTTCGGGGCCGGGTACTCCCTGCGGGCCCTGCGGCCCGGGGGCTCCGGTGTCGCCCCTGTTGCCCTGGGGACCGCGTTCGCCCGGGATGCCGGGCTCCCCGTCGAGACCAGGCTCTCCGGGAGGCCCTGCCGGGCCGGTGTAGAACACGGTGGGGGTGTCCAGGTTGGATACGTTCTGAAGATCCTTGACGTTCCATTCTTCCTGGTTGGTGGGGACCTCCACGAAGTACCTACGGACGGGCAGGCCCGCGATCTCCTCGATCACCTCGTACGACAGGCCGCCCAGAACCTCGGTGTGAAAGGTGCCGGTGACATCGAGGTCGGTCACACGGGACGAGCCGCCCACGAGACTGTGGCCGAGCCGGTGAACCTGCTTCTCGGGGACCATGAAACGCACACGGCCCCGGTGGGGCTCGCCCATGGGATTCAGGTACGTTCCGCGGATCTTGACTATTTCCAAAGGGGCTCCTTATCCGGGGCCGGGTTCTCGATTCAGGCTGTAGACCCGGGCGCCCCAGTCGTCCTGGCGGTGGGTGCCCTTGGCGGGATCGTGTTTGAGGTCGAGCAGCGCCCCGTTGGACGCGGTCTTGTAAACGCTGAAAGCGACGTCCGGAGGCCGGATCTGCGCTTTGTCTCGTGTGCGGGACCCGCTGCCGGCTCCGTTCTCGCCGAGCAGGTCATCGTTCATGGACCGGGCCCACACCACGAACCAGCGCCGTGAATCGATCTGCTGCGAGGGGTGGAGGCCGTCATCGAGGCTCATGTGCTGCCACTCCATCTCGAAGCGGTGGAGCTTGTTTGCCGTACCGGCCTTGAAAAGGAAGTTCGGTCCAAGACCGTTGATGTCCGGCCGCCATTCCGGCGGGGACGCCCCGTGCTCGCGGGTGACGCCCACACCGATCTGGTGGTGCGGCGAACCGGCGAACTCGAACTCCAGCTTCAGCAAGTCCGTGCGGCTGCCATGGGCCTGGACGACGTACCAGGGTCGCCAGCCGTCCGACGCGACCAGCGCCCGCCACTGGTGGGCCGTGACGTTGTAGGAGAGGGCGCGCGACGTCCATCCGCCGAGGGTGGCGCCCACGCTCAGGCTGGGCTTCTTTACCCCGGTCACGAATGCACGGCTGGCCGACGCCGAGGTGAGGGCTGTCGCCGTCGTGACGCCAGGGGTACCGACGGAGCCGTGGGCTGACACGCTCGTCGGGTAGTTGACGGACACGCTCCCGCTGAACTGCTGATGCCTGAGTGGCTGCCAGGCGGCGAGGTAGGCCGAGGCGGCGACCTGCACGACCGGATAGCGGTCGATCGTCGCGTCCGGGGGCGGGAACTCCAGACTGCGCAGGCGCTTTTCGATGAGTGCGAGTGAGTTGTCGAGCCCGCCCGCGTAGGCGCGTTCATTGGCCATTAGTCACTCCCACTTCCCCTTTTGGAACAATGTCTCCTGGACGAGCGTCAGTTCGCATCGGTCTGATCCGTCCCCCTCGACCTGGACGCGTGCCTCCGTGACGACAAACGGTTCTTCGACTGTCAGGAATCCGGTGTCCGCCTCCACACGGACCTTGATTCCTAGATTCGGGTCCAGAAGCTGAGGGTCGGGGTATGCGTTCGGGTAGGTGATAATCCGGGGCACCCTGATTCCCCTGGCTCCGAATGCCAGTTGAGTTTCTGCACGGGAGTCCAGCACCCTGGAATCCCCGACACTGTCGTAGCGGCCCACCACGTCCCGTACGGGAACCTCGCGGCGGAGGAGAGTGTTATCCCTTCGGCGCCGCACGGGCAGGTTCCCGCTCCTCCCGATCGCGTACGAGACGTTCGTGACCTGTGAGCCGTCGAAGTAGATTTCCGGGATCTCGCAGTTGATCCGGTCCTTGAGGGATGGCACTGCGGCCCAGACCGGGGTGCGGTCCTTGGTGCTCCGTACGACGTGCCGCAGATGCTCGTCCTCTGTGCCCTCGTTGACGATGCGCGAGTCCACGGTCAGGAAGAAACCGGAGAGGTCGTCAGCCATGTCGTAGAGGTCGCTGGCGACCTCGCGCCACTCGCCGGGCCCTGCCTGCCAGTCCCGGGTGCGGCCGGTGGCCGCGGCGTCGGTCTCGGTGTTGATGCCCCAGTTCCGGTTGCCGCTGAGCACCACCTGACGAATGATCTCCGCTTGCTCGATGTCGGTGATCCGGCCGGTGTGGTGCCGGTTCTCCCAGAAGGACAACCAGTCGCGGGCGGAGAGTTGGAGTACCCGGGTCTCCAGGTCCATCCGCATACTCCAGATGATCCCGGCCCACACGAGTTGGCTCTCCTCCCGGCCGCTGCCCGGATCTTCCGACGTGCGGACGATCCCCAAGCAGTAGCGGTACGGCTCGATGTCGGCGAGTCGACCTAGGGTCGGGCGCCATTCTTCGGGGCCGTCGAGCGGGATGGTCACCTGTGCCTGCCCGATCGAGTCGAGCCTGCGTGAGTAGGTGATGTCCACGGCTGGCACTCCGCGGGCGACGATGTACGGGTGGAAGCCCTTGACCTTGAGACTGTGTGTTTTGTGGAGCTTGTGGGCGGGGTCGTCGTACCGCCAGTCACCCATGGGCTTCCAGCGATAGATCCGTATCTCGTAGGGGTGGCGCAAACCCCTCCTTCCGTGCGAAGGAGTTGCCCTTCACGACTTTCTCTGTCTTCCGATTTCCCGGCGCGGGTCAGGTGACCTGAACCAGTGAGACGCCTGAGCTGCTGTCGTCCAGGACCGTCGCATCGCCACCAACGGAGCGCGCATAGGCGTAAACGCCGTCCCCCGCGTTGAGGTAGATGAGACCCGAGCAGGAGATTCGCCAATCACCGCTCGTCTCATGCGTCGAATGCGTCTGCCCCGAAACGATCTGATTGTCAGACTTACGCTTCACTTCGGCGAAAAAGGTTCCGCTGCGGGCGTACTTGCTGCTGCCGCTGACGGTGCACATGACCTGGTAGTAGCCGCTGACCCGAGCCTTTGCGACACCGGCCGGGTAGTCGAAATCCGCATCAGTGCCATACCACTTGCTCTTCAGTGGAATTGTCTTCCAGGCGCTTCCGACTGTCAGCTTTTTGAAGACGGCCCGCGAGTAGGCCGGGTTCCCCTGCTCGATGCCGCTCACGCGGGTAGCCAGCTTGGATATCTCGGTCTTCGTTCTGTTCACCTCGCCGGTCAGGGCGTCGGTGGAGGTTTTCGTGGCGGACGCGACCGAGGTCGCCTCGGTCGCCCTGTCGACGGCCTGCCGTCCGAGATCGGCCGCGGCCGTGATTTCGTTGACCACGTCCCGCTCGCCCACGTAGAGGCGGCCGGCGCCCGTCAGGCGGATATGGCCGGTGTACCCCTCCAGGCTCGACAGGTCGCCCTTCTCGCCCTTCTGGCCTTGGTCGCCCTTGAGTCCCTGCGGTCCGACCGGTCCGATCGGTCCGGTGTCGCCCGGGGGCCCCTGCGGACCCATCAGCCCGGCCAGTTCGACCCAGACGGCATCCCCGGACCCCTCGGTCGTCCCGGTGCCGTACTGCTTCTGCCACACGGAACCGTTTCCGGTGTGGAGGTACATGTCGCCCGCTGACCCTTCGGACTCCGAGGGCGCCGACGAGGAGGCGTACCATTTGTCACCGGACAGGGTGCCCATCGAGAGCCACTGGCCGCCCTGACGCTCGAAGAACTCGAAGGAGTGGGCCGACTCCGTGTTGGGATTCGGGGTGTGGGTCCGCTGGATGTAGAAGGTGCCGTCATAGGCATCCGCAGGTATGCCCGTGCCCTGCCGGATGGTCGAGCCGTCGCGGTGCCACTGGTAGTCCCCGCGGAGTATCCACCTCACTCCGGTCAGCAGGTCCATGTACTGGGTTCCCGGCCGGAAGAAGGTGCGCTGGCCGTCGTCGGTTGTCGGCGCTGCCGGGGGAAGCCCATCGCGGGCGGGGCCCGTCTTCGTGACCAGGTACTGACCCGTCGACGGGTGGAGGCGGTAGTCCTCGATCGCCCAGGTGCTCGGCGTCGGCCGTGAGAAACGGGCCACCACCAGGCTTGCGTCCGGGGCATCCGCCAGGGACGCGACGATCTGCGGCACGATGTCGACCGGCTTGCCCAGTCCGTGGAATTCGGGGCTGGTCACCGTGAGGACGATGAAGCCGCTGTTCGCGGTCGTATTGAGGGTGTACTGAAGCGGTTCGGTGCGTTCGACCCAGATGAGTCCCTGGCGGTTGTCCGCGTTGTTGTCCTTCACCCAGGCGCGGCCTGGTGCGATCAGGACCGCATTGGTGGCGCTCACGTGCGCGTCGACCAGGAATGATTCCTTGGTTTCGATTCCCTTGGCGAAGTCCATCATGCTGCCGAACATCCGGCGGAAGTCCTTCGCCGCGTACTTCGCACCGTTGGTGAAATTGACATTTACAACATCAGTCATGTGCTGTCCCTAGATAAACTTGTCGAGCGTCCAGGAGACCTCGCCGCGGAGATGGGGGCTCGGAGCGAAAGCGAAAGACCGCTGAGCGGGGCTGGATCCGGAGCGGCCGGACATCAGGTAGCACAGGACCGTGCTCCCCGGATCGAGGCGGCACCACTGGCGGAACTGGAGGTCCGGCGTCACGTCCGTGCGCCGACCCTGCTGGGTGATGAACGCCCGCTTGCTCTTGGTGTCGAACTCGAAGACGTCAGTCGGGGACAGCTCCAGCGGGATCCGTCCGTACTTCGTGATTCCGATCTTCCCCACCAGGTCGCCGGAGGGCGCAGCCTGCGTCTCTGCCAGCTCCGAGGCCGCGAGCCCGGCGGGCGGCTTGCGGAACTCCACCCATACCCCGCCGTGCGCGGGGCCGCTGATGCGTACGGACATGTCCGCCGTCGACATCGAGCCGTTGGCGACCACGGCTGGTGCTTGATCACGCATCTTCGCCGTGTTCGGGATCTCCACCTCCGTAGACCTGGTGAAGTCGAACAAGGGAGCACCCGGGAAGGTGAGGTCGATTCCGCCCTTGTCCCAGCTTCCCGCGGTCATGTCCCGGCGGTAGGTACCGGTGGCCCTGATCCACGGGTCCGTGCAGTCGAGCTGCACGTCGATGATCGGCGAGAGGCTGGCCGCATATTTGCTGTCGATCGTCAACGACCGCTTGCGGACACGTCCGCGGACTTTGGCCCTGACGCCCTGGGCGATGCCAGGGATGCAGAAGTGAAGCTCCTCCTCCCCTCCGTCACCTCCGTAGGTGAAGGCGGCGTTGACCTCGCCCATAAGGTCCGCCAGCCTGCGGGCGTCCTTGGCGATGACGCGGAACCGCAGGTGGATCGTCCGTCCGCGCATCCAGTCACGGCCCGGCCAGCGGCCGTGCGTGCCCACCAGCTCCAGGTCGTAGTCCTTGATCTCCGGCATGTCACCGATACCGGAGATCTCCAGCGGGACGAGGGGTGAGTCGCCGCCCAGGAGGACACCGCGGTACCACAGGGTCCACTCGTCCCCGGGGAAGGAGTCTGTTCGCGCGCTGTCTCTCATGGGCCTCCCGTACCGGGGGCCGCCGCTGAGGCAGCCCCCGGACTTTCTTTGTTTTTTTGATTCCTTGGAGGGCCCCCTCGGGCGATCTCCTTGAGCGGCGCTGATCAGAGCCTCAACGGGTGATCCGCTTCAGCTGCCACGCCACCTCGCGTGAAATGGCGACGGGGTCGGCGTTGGTGTTGGCGTTCACCGTCACCTGGGGGCCGGCCAACCGGTTCTCCGCGGCCGGGGTACGGCGGTCCGGCATCCGATCGAGAGCCGCTGACAGGGACTCCCCGGACCTGTACGAGGCGTAGGTCGCCTCCTCCGGGAGGGCGTCCCGGAAGTGTTCCGCGTCGAAGGCCACCGCCGTGCGGGGTGCCATCGCGGAGAACGCCATCATGGGCGCGGGGGCGCTGCGGGCGGTGGCGGCTGCCTTGGCCTGCGTCGCGGCCTGCTTGATCTCGGTGACCGTCTTCGTCGTGTTGACCTTGACGTTGATCGTGTACGTCTGCGAGGTGACCGAGGTCAGTGCGGACTTCATGGTGTTGGCCGCCGTACGCACGGCGTTCGCCGCCCTCGTTGCCTCGGTCTGCACCTTCGTCCCGTAGGCCGGCCACTTGTCGGCCGCGTCCTTCGGGACTGCGCCGAGAGCCTTCGTCGCCTCCTTGCTGTGCGAGTCGATTCGGGTCTTGGCGGTCGTGAGCGTGGACTCGATCTTCTTCGCCAAGTCGTTCCACGCCTGTGTACTGGTGACGTTCATGTTCGACGTACCGGTCTTGGCGTCGTTCACCAGCTTGTCCCAGGTCTCACGTGAGGAGGCCGACATTCCGTCGTACGCCGACTTGGACGCGTCCTTCGCGCTGTCCATGTTGGTCTTGATCCCGTCCTTGCCCTTCTGGGCGCTCTGCGTCGCCTCTTGGGCCATGCGTTCGGCTTGGAGGGCGACGGCGTCCGCGGTGGCCGCAGATCCAGTCGACATGGTGTCGAACATCGTGGCCGTACTACTGCCCATGGTGTTCATGTGCGTCTGCCACGACACTTCCGCCTGAGCCGCCGCCGCGCTCACGCGGATCTTCGCGTTCTCTGAGGCGGTGCCGATACCGTTGTTGATCAGGCTCGTGTACTCACCGATGCTCGACCAGTGGGTGAGGATGCCGGCCTGCATCTGGCCGTGTGCCTGCGCCACCTGCTGTGTTGCGGTGAGGGCCTGCTGTCGGATCGCCAGCAGTGTCGCGTTCGTGCTCTCCTGCACACTGTCGAACATCGTCTTCGTGTTCTGCGCGGTCGACTCGTTGTCGGAGGCGAACTTGCCCTTCAGCCAGTCCCATGCGGTTCCGAGGGAATCCATCGCACCAGGCATGTCGCCAGTCATGAACTGACTGGCGGCGGACATGCCGGCTGCCAGTGGGGTGAGCAGATCTACGAAGCGGGCAAGCCCGTCGATCAGCGCGGGTCCCACGGCCGCCGCGAGGTTAGCGAAGTTGACGCCGAGGCTGACCAGGGCATCGATCATCTCCGGCTTCGTCAGCTCGATGGCGAGCTGTCCGAAGACCTCGACCATCCGCTGAATCCCCGCGACGACCGAAGCGTCGGACAGGTTCGTCAGCACCTGGGCGACCACGTCGGCGATGGCTTGCATGATCGCCGGGCTCGCGTTGGCCCAGACGGTCATGAACTGCTGGAGCGCGGGCATGACTGTGGCCATCGCGGTGCTGATGCCGTCGAGAACGGTCGGCAGCACACTGGCCCCGGCAGCCATGAAGCGGGCCATCGGCTCGGCCGAATCCGAGAAGGCTTGAGCGATGGCTTCAAAGGCGACTCCGAAGGCTTCGCCGTGCCGGGTCGCCTCCTGCACCCAACGGCCGACCCCTTCACCGAGGACGCGGATCCCGTTCTGGACGTGCGTCATGAAAGTGTCGAACTCGGTCGTGCTGAGGGCTTCGCCCATCCGGCTGCCGAGTTCATCGAAGAACCCGGCTATGCCGTCCGCGAGCTTGCCGAGCGAGGACGCCCCGCTGGTCACGGAGACCATGAACCGGGCGACTGCCATGACCACGACATCGATCCCGCGGCCCATCTCACGGATCACGGTACCGAACTGCTCGCCATGGGAGGCCAGCAGTAGGACGGCGTCACCGAAGGTGCGTCCGAGCCCAATGAACGTGTCCTTGAGCGCGTCGGCGAACTCGACCATCCCGGACTCGCGGAGGGCAGCCGTGACGCGCGGGAGGACCGCGTCCACGAAGCCGGTCAGGCTGTCGACCAGCGGCTGAACGAACGTAGCGCCAGCGTCGAAGAATTTCTTGAGCTGGGGGCCGAGCTTGGCCAGCCACTTGACGATCCCGTCGAACGCCTTGCTGAAGGCGTCGAACATGCCGTCCGCGGCGGGCAGGACTTCGGCCTTGAGGACCGACTTGAGTTCGGAGAACTTCCTCTTGACCTTGTCGGTCTCCAGGAGCATGACGCCGAGCGCGCCGACCATCGGCAGCAGCGGAACCGCAGCGAGGGCCAGGGCCGCGACGCCGGCCGCAGCCATCGCGGTGGCCACGGCGCCGAGGAGACCGATCACACCGACCGCGGCGCCGACGAGTGACATCAGTGCTGCGGCCAGGGCCGAGACGACGCCGATCAGGGCCCCGGCGGCGAAGGTGACCGCACCGAGGGAAACGGTGACCAGGGCGAGGGTGATCAGGAGCTGTGGCAGGGACGAGACGGCGGAGATGAACGCCTGCCCCATCGTGCTGGCGAAGGCACTCGCCGAGTCGGCCATCCCGGACAGGGATCCGGTGACCCGGGCCGCCATCGCGGCGAAGGCCCCGGTCCCCTCTGCGGCGGCGGCCGTCGCGGAGGCGCCTACCTTGAGGACGCCGGCCGCGAGGACGGCCGCGACACCGATAACACCCTGCAAGGCGCCCGCGAAAACATTGAGCGCGGCGCCGCCGACTCGCCACAGGGCGTTGAACGCGCGGGCCGCAACGTAGATCCCGTTGTTGCGGATGTTGGTGGTGATGACCACCTCGCGGCGGTGCGTCAGCCATGCCAGGCGTGCCGCGACCGCGGCCACCCGCGAGTCGGAGAGGGCAGGTTCGATGTCGATCTGACGGCCTTGTTCCAGCGCCCGCAGCTCCGACCGGGCGCGGGCCGCGTCAAGGTTGGCCTCGATGAAGATGCGGCGGTGCCGGTTCTCGCCGCTCAGGGCCGCCAGGCGGATCCGGGCCTGTGCGTCGTCCAGCTCTGCTTGGAGCTTCACCCGCCTTTCGCGCACCAGGCGTTCGAGGTCCAGCTCCGCCTTGACCGACTCCACCTCGGTCCGCAGGGTGATCTCTTCGTTCTGGAGCGCCCGGCGGATCTGCCGCTTGAGGGCGGAATCATCGATGCCGACGTGGAGCTTGTTCTCCTCGATGACCGCCTCAATGGTCATCGTGCGGTCGCGTGACGCGGCAGCGACCTTGGCTCGTGCGGCGGTGGTGTCCGCGTTGACCCGGACGTTGATACTGCGGTTGCGTGACAGGGCGTCGAGTTCGGCTTCGAGCTTTGCCGTGTCCGCGACGACTTCGAGCTTCACCTGACGGCCGTTGAACCAGGCGATCAGCCGGGCTAGGGTGCGCTTGAAGGTTGAAGTGTCGGGGACGATGCGGATGTTCACCGCTCCGACCGTTTTGCCTCCGGGACTGTCGGCCATGGAGCCTCCTAGCTGATCTTGAACGGAGCCCCGCGGCCTTCCTGTGGGGATCGATTCAAGATCTCGGAGGGGATGGCGAACGCCTTTCGGGCGGATGAGCCGTACAGCTCCCGGTCCTCGTCCGAGACTTCCGGCAGGTCGTCATCGAGAGCGTTGGCGAACGGGTTGTAGGTCTTCTCCCGCTCATGTGCAGGAGCCCCGGGGCGTCGGTAGGGGTCGGGTTGCCGGATGCTGCGCGGGTTCTTCACCTTCGAGCGGACGAAGGATGTGTGCAGCAGTTGAATGGCGTCCAGGAGGTCTGCGAGGAGGAACGAGTTGCGGTCCCATCCCGGGTCGTGGACGCCTCCTTCGGAGAGGAGTCGGCTTTTGAAAGCGGACTCCGGGGGGAGGTGTTCGATGAGTGCGAGGCAGAAGCCCGGCGAAAGACTGCCGGTGAACAGTCCCCGGATGTCAGTGCCGTAGAACCGCAGCAGATCCGCGGCGATCTCGCCACCGTACTCATCGACAGCGGCCCGGAGACTCAGGAGTTTCCCGCGTCCCCGTCCTCCATCCAGGCGGTGAAGACGGTGTTGCGGGCCGACATCGGCAGCAGCTCCAGAGCTTCCTTGAAGGCGTCCTTACGGTCGGCCGCGGCGATGAGACACCGGTCCATGGCGTCGATCTTTCCGGCCTCGGAAACCTTCTCGTCCTGGATGATGTCGATGTACTTGAGGACGTTCTTGAAGTCGGAGCCGGGAAGGTTCTCGAACTTGCGCAGCTTGATCGCCCCGCCCTTGAGGTCCTTCAGCTCGACGGCCGGCGCATTCGCGGCATCGTCCAGCAGGGTCTTGAAGTCCAGAATCGCCAACGTTTCTCCCTTTCGATGATGACTGCCTCCCTTTTATGTATGTCAAGTGGTGGACCCCCAGGAGCGGAAAGGGAGGAACGCTCCTGGGGGTGGCTGGGTTGCCCTGCGGGGCTGTTGAGGTCAGATGACCTCGGGGAGGCGGACCTTCGGGTAGACCCGGCCGAGGCCGTTCTTCTCTGAGCCCGGGACGATCTTGTTGTCCGCGTCCAGGTCGGCGTAGGCGCGGCCTGCAACGATGGAAGCCCGTACCGGGATTTCGGTCAGCGCGGCGGGGTCGAGCGTGATGGAGTCCGAGCCGATGATGCGGGTGGACGGGTAGTACCAGGCCGCGACGTTCCTGCCGTCCGTGCCGATGATGTAGATGGCCCGGTCCGCGGGGGTGGCAGTGTTCGGGATGACGAACTCACCGCCGACCACCGAGGAGTCTCCCGCTCCGTAGTAGAGCTTCAGGGTCTCCAGGGAGATGTCCGCCAGGGCGATCGTCATCGAGTAGGACTTCGGTGGGGAGGTGACCTCAAGCGCCGGCACCTGCCACGTGCCCAGCGTCTCCGGGTCATCGCCTTCCACCGACATCTCGATGCCGTTCTCCAGCGACGTGTTGCCGATGGATACCCACGTCGCGGCGAACTCGGTGAGACCTTCCTTGTAGGTGAAGGCGATGTCACGGCCGTCCGGTTCGAAGGGAAACTTGGGCGGCGGAGGGGTGTTCACCGGAGCGACGTAGACGAAGCCCGTCTTCGGTGCGAGCGCATAGTGCAGGGGCTTCAGTTCCTCGGTGGTAGGCAAAGAGCCTCCTTCCAGCCCGACTCGGGCCAACGGAAGAAGGGGCCACCCTTCCCAGGGAGCCCCTTACTTTGTTTTTTGGATTCTTTGGACGGGCTCCTCACCGGTGGGTGTAGACCATGTACGAGGCCACGAACCGGTGCACGTCCGGGTGGGCGATCTGGGAATCGCCGGGTGAGTACAGAGGCCCGGTGACCTCCTGGGCGTGGGACAGTCCCGGGTTCCCCGGCTCGGTGGGAGAGCGGAAGCGCTCCGCGCAGGCGGCCAGCAGGGCGGCTCGGACCTGGCGGGCGAGGAGAGAGGCGTCCCGCCGGGTGGAGTGGAATGCGTGGACGGTGAATACGCCGGCGTCCAGGTGGGCGGGAACGCGGGCTGTTCCGGAGCTTCGCCGGATGACGACGAGGGGGAACCGGTCGTACCAGTCGTTCGGCATGATCACACGGATCGTGGGCCGGACGCCGAAGTCGCGCTCCATGTAGTGCTGTACGGCCTCGGTGACGATGGCTTCCGAGTCGGGGAGGAGATAGGAGGTCAGCTCAGGCCCTCCTCGATGATGTGGATGCCTTCGACCCAACGAATCTTCGGCCCGCGCTTGGTCTCCCGGAGCCAGTGGCCGTAGTTGATGGAGATGATGTTGGGGTCCGTGAAGACGATCGCGTAGCCCTTGTTGTGGCGGCGGATGTCGATGTGGCTGATCAACCATCCCGTCTCGACGTGCCCGGCGGCCTTCAGCATGATCTTGGCCTTCTGCCGCTCGGCGGCCTCCTTGAGGGCCGCGGTCACACCGGGGAGACCGGCCACGATTTCATTGGTGTCCTTGTCGACGTAGCCCATGGCCGCCTCTCCTCTCGATCACGACGGAGGCGAACCGGGTCCGTGACGAACCTCGGTGGAGTCGCGGGTACTCGCTGACGCTCCAGGTGCGGCCCTCGAAGTCGACGGATGACCAGCGGAAGGCAGGGAGGTTCCGGGCGATCAGTTTGTAGCGTGCCGGTTCCGACCAGCCCTGAGAGCTGTTGTCGTCGGCGTCGATTGGCTGGGCGAACACCTTGATCCGGTGGGGCCGTCCGCGGCCCGGGACGGTTCCGCCGTAGCCGTCGTCCTCTTCCGCGTACTCGTACACCACCACCTCGACGGGAGGCCGGTCGATGATGCCCATGAACCTCCTGCTACTCGGTGCTGATGACGGATCCGGCGTTGTCCTCGTAGGGATACGAGTTCCGGTTGTTGATCCGGACGGCGCGGATCACGTCGAGCGTTCTCACGCCGTACCGGTTGGCCAGCTTCTCGATGAGCATGATCTCGGCCTTGGACGGGGCGAAACCATTGCTGCCCTGCTCGGCGTACCGATACTGGTACTCACCCGCGCCCTCGGAGACGAAGTTTTCGGGGTTCCTCATCCGGCGTTCGGCCATGGCGAGGGTGACGGCCCGCACGGCGGGCGGCACGGGGACCGTTCGGCCTCCGGCCGTACAACCCCAGTGCGGACTTCCGTATGCACGCACGATGTCCGAAGCGTCGGCGATAGCTGCCCGCGCCTGCGCCTGTTCGGCGAGGACCGCGAGGGGCTGGCCCATGCGGGCTTCAAGGTCCGCGAGTGTGCCCAGGGGCTCACACAATGGCTCCTCCTCGGGGGCAAGGGCGAGGGGACCCCAGCGCGGGGGCCCCCTCGTCGGGCTTTACTTGGCGGCGGGAGCGACGGGCTTCAGCTCGACCTTGGCCTTGATGCCGCGGATCACCTTCTTGGCGGGCTGGACCTTGCCGGTCTTCTTGTCGCGGTAGATGTCGTCCACGACCGCGATGCCGCAGTAGGCGGAGAAGAACGAACGCTCCGAGGCGGTCTCGGACATGTAGTCGCGGATCCAGCGGAGCGCGTACCCGGCCTGGGACTGCGAGGCACCGAAGGTCACGCTGGGCGGAACGATCGGGGCCCGGGTGACGAGCTGCACGGCGCTCGGGTGGTACGCGTAGAGCGCGTCCGGGTCGATGTGGTTCGACTGGACCAGGGTGAAGCCGTAGAGCTTGCCGATCACCGCCTCACGAAGCGCGGTGTCGGTGCCGGCCTCGTTCATCTTCGTGAGGTGCGGGTCGTTCATGAGCAGGCCCGCCACGTTGGCACCGAGGACAAGGAACCGGCCCGACCCGGGGATGTTGTTTGCCGTCAGCTCCGAGGCCATGAAGCTGATCTGGAAGCGGATCTTCTGAGCGATATCGATGTAGTCGCCGGGTACGTGCTCTACAACCAGCTTGCCCGCGGTCGTCTTCTCAGCCGGGGAGAACTGTTCCAGTGCGCCGGCCACGATCCGCTCCAGGCGGTTGACCACGGCGTCGGTCTGCGGAAGGGCGACCTGGCCCGCGAAGTCCGCGATCTCCAGACTGAGTTCCGCGTCGGTGAGCTGCACCGCGCTGTAGACGTGCTGGTCGAGCGTGATGTTGAGGACGGACTCCTTCTTCGACTCGACGGCGATCTTGCCGTCAGGTCGCTCACCGGCACCGGGAAGAAGCCCCTCCTGGTGGCCGTCGAGCATGAAGGGCCGGCGGATGGAAACGGCCTGACCGACCGTGCCGTCAAACTGCTCGGCCGCCTGCTTCTGGACAGTGGCGGCCAGAACAGTGGCCGCCTCCAGATTGGCGAGAGATGCAGCGACAAGCTTGTCGGCGTTGATGAACTGGCGATCTGCGGGGGACGTGATAGTCAGGGTGGGGCTCCTAGGGCATAAAGAAAGCCCCCTCCCAGCCGAGAGGGGGCAGTGCGGCTGTCAAGCTCTGGTTTATGTATGTCAAGTCAGGGGGCTGCTTTCAGAGCCCGCCGTTGACACCCCGGCGGTACGCCTGCACCAGTCCCTTGGCGTCGAAGGCGGCCTCGGACGGATTCAGGCCGCCCTTGCCTAGTCCTCGGGGAGTGTGAAGCACTGCGGCCAGCGCCTTGGCGTCTGCTGTGATCGACTCTTGATCGTTCCCCTGAAGGCGGTCCACCAGTTCGGCCGGGAGTGAGAACTGGTGAGCGACGGTCTGGCGGAGGAGCTGGCGCTCGACATCGGCAACGCGTGCGGTCGCCGCCACCAGTTCGTCGCGGACCTCGTCCGCTCCGGACTCGGCAGGCGTGTCCGAGAGCTTCGCGGTGAGGGCATCGAGCTGTGCCGCCAGCGCCTCGTACCGTTCCTGGAAGTCCGGCGCCGCACTGTCGTCCGACTCCCCGGCCTCCTCGACGGACTCAGGCGGGGCCTCGGTCCCGCTCCGCGACTCCTCGGCGGGAGTCACTTCCTCGGTTCCGGTTTCCACGTCGTCCGTGGCAACTGTGGTGTTTTCCTCGCTCACGATTCTTCTCCCTTTCGGATCTTGTCGATGTACGTACTGAAGTCCGCCGCGCTGGTGGCCTTGGAGTCCTTCCAAAGCTTCTGGGCCCGCTTCACCGCGTCGGGGTACTCGTACCGATTCGAGAAGATCGGAGCCGTGTCGCACTGACAGTTGGGATGGAACTCGCCGCCCTTGATGCCGCCCCCCGACCTTTCGGAGGCATACACAGCGCCACGGGAGGCGACCATGAGGCAGAACCCGCACGCGTCGGCCTCCGGCACGCGCATCCAGCGCAGGGCACGGCGATCTTGCTGGGCTGTGGCCACGATGGTCTCCCGCCCGCCGTCCGCGACGAGCTTCTGCGCAGGGCCCCGGACGCTGTTGGCGATCTCTTCGAGAAGTCCGTCCAGCTCGTCCAGGGCCTCCAGCGTCAGGACATCCACGTCCGCGGATTTTCGCTGCGGGCGCCGCTGGGCCTTCTTGACCTTCTCGATCGCGGCCTCGGTCACCTGGGATCGGGTGCCGTCCCGGTCGAACGGGGCGCTCTGCGTCCACGGGGCTGGGTCGCTGTCGACCTCGGCCGGCACGCCGCCGCGACGCGGCCTCTCCAGACCCGCGGCTTCATGGAGCTGGTCCCAGAGATCTCCACGGGACCAGCGGGTTCCGTATCCGTCGTCCAGGATCCTGCCGGTCCAGATCAGCCGGAGGAGCTGGTACAGGGCGACGGCCAGACTCCGGGACCGGCCCCGCAGGTCGGAGAGCTGCGCGTGCAGCTCCCGCGTGAACAGCTCCGGGTCGCGCATGATCTCACTCGGCCTGGTGCTCATCACTGCCATGTAAGCCGCGGTCTTGGCGTGCAGTCCAAGCCGTTCCTGGCCCTGCCGGTAGAGGTCGAGTGCCTTCTCCGTCTCAAGCTGCCGGCTCATCGGCTCTCACCCGCCCCTTGGGCCGCGCGGCCCCTCGTCCGGGGCCGGACGCAGCCTTGGGCCGCGGGGATCCCTTCGGCTTCGCGCCGGGAGTGATCGGCGCCGCGGACTTGGCCTGGTCCGGCTGTTCTTGTTCAGCGCTGCTCAAGTCCTGCTTCGCCAAGGCTGCCTGCCCCTGGGGTGTCAGGAGGTCTTCGCCCAGGCGCTCACGCACGAGGTCGACGTCCTGCTGTGAGAATCCGGGGATCTTGGTGAGGACAATGTCGACCGGGACCGCCATTTGCGTCAGCTTGAGACCCGCGTCAACGGCCTGTGCCAGGGACCGGTTGCCCTTGTCGGCCCACTGGACCTGGGCGTCCTCGACCTCGTAGCCGGTCTGGTCACCGGAGACCAGCGCGCACAGTCGGAGCACCAGTTCCCAGCTCTCGCCGAAGCTGTTGCGGATCTCATCGATCTTGCGCTGGAAAGCCGACTCGGCTGCCGCGAGGGCGTCCGCGGAGAGGTTCGCCAGCTTGCCCGACAGGAGGTAGTGCGGTGGGGTCTCCGTGACCGCGCACATGTGCCTCACGGTCAGCTCGATAGCGTCCAGGAAGTCCTTGGTCGGCGCGGCTGGTAGCTGGCCGAACTGGGTCTCCGGGCTGGGAGATACCAGCATCGTGGACGGGTCGAGAACCGGCGGGACGTAGGTCGGCTGCCCGTCCTCGTCCAGGATCGGCATCCCGTGCTCGTCCACCCGCTCGACCGGGCTGAGACCGGTCGCCGTACGGATTGCAAAGCCCGTGTAGTGCTGGGCGATCAGCAAGCTCAGATACATCTGGTTGAGCTTGTCCTGATAGCGGATGATGCCCTCGACCATGCCGCTGACCCTGCCGGTGAGGTCCATCTTCGGTGTGAAGCGGATGACCGGGCAGACACCGAGGCCGTGGGCCCGCTTGGTCACGATCTCCGGTTCCTTGCCGCCGAGGACCAGGTCGTAGACCATCTGGTCGTCCCAGAAGCGGGCCCTGGTCGGCTCCTTCTCCGAATACGTGTTGTTCTCGATGTAGAGCGCGTACATCGGGAAGGCGTCGAAGACCGGATCGTCGTATCCAGCGAAAAGACGCATGGGGTGGTAGGCCCGGATCTCCGGGACCTTCGGGTCGAGCAGGCTCGGCGTCACCGAGGCGTACGACTGGCCCGTCTCGATCGCCGCACGGTGCACGAGGGCCTGCCTCTGGTCCATCCTGTTGCGCTGCCAGTGCCGCCACTCGGCCGGGTTGCCCGTCACATCCGGCCGGCGGTACCCCTCCACGCTCAGCGCGTTCGTCGGGGCGTCGACCAGCAAGGGGATGAGATTGTGGATGGACCGCTTCACGAGTTCCTTGAACTCCGGGTTCGCCTTCCTCGGAACGTATGGCGCGGTGTGCAGTCCGCGGGTGTACCGGTCGATGAGCGAGAGCGGTTTGTGGTCCTTCTCGATCTGCTTCAGCGCATAGGTGATGCGCTCGTTGAAGTCAGTGATCTGACTGGGAAAGAGCGCTTCGTTCGTCTTCGCCAAGTATTCCGTGCCCTTCCTTTAAAAACCCCCCACAGTGCGGAGAGTTGCTACAGGGCTGGGCACCTTGTACTTTCCGGACTCCATCAGCCGCGTCCGGGCGATGATCGAGAGGAGCGCGGCGGCGTAGCCGTCCACTTTGTATTTCGAATCCCGGGAAGCTTTACCGAAGCTGATCCCGTACTGGTTGTGCCGCTTCTTGGCGTTCTCCACGTGCCGCTTCAGGCCGAAGTGCCCACTGTGGTGGACCTTCTGCTGTTCGATGGCGCCCACGAGAGACATGTTCGCCACGGTGATCTCACGCTGGTTTCCTCGCATGTCGTAGGCGACGTGCGACCGCCCGGAAGGCTTCACCAGCAACCGCGGACCGTACTTCTCCGACCACTCGGCAACGTACGTCTCCCAGAACGCGACATCGCTGAAGAACGCTTGAACACGGTAGGTACGGAACACCCAGTCCACCATTTCGGCGACCTGATCCTTGTCCACCCGCCAGGACTTACCCTCGGGGCCGTCCGGCTTCTCCCAGATGCCGATGGGCTGGATAAAGGAGTCCCTGACACGGGTCGCTACCAAAGCTGTCGCGTCGTCGGCTTCACCACCGTCCAGACCCAAAGTGATCATGTCGCCCGGACGCAGCTCGGAGTCGACCCGACACCTACCCCAGGCCACCGGATCGATCAGGGCATCCTCGGACGCTGTGACCAGATTGCAGTATTTACGCAGGATCTCATCGGTGGTGATGACGCCTGAGTAGCACTGATCCACGATCGCATCGAAGTCGACCCAGTGGGCATCTCCATAAGCGGCCTTGAGAGCGGCGCGGAGGGACGCCTCGTCCTCGATGTCGAAGTCCGGGTCAGCGCTCCTGGCCTCGTAGTAGAGACCGGTACGGCGCTGCTTCCCGTCCTGCTGCCGCTGCCACGCGGTGTGCACGCGCTCCGCCACCGAGTCCTCGCCCACTACGTACGCGTTGGTCGCCATCAGGATCCGGCCGCCGACTTTCGCGGCGTTGGCGGAGGCGGTGTTGTAGACGTGGTGGCCGCCCGTGCTCTCGTTCCAGTGCCACGTCTCGTCCATGAAAAGAGCCGATGGCCGGCCGCCTTCCGCGGACCGGTAGGAGGCGGTCTTCGCCTCCAGGAGACAGAACGTGCCGTCCGCGTGCCGGGCGTGGTAACGCTCCTGGCCCGGGTCGATGCTGTACCGCTCGATCGCGTCCGAGTGGAACAGCGAGTGGAGTGTGAGGGTGACGTTCTTGACCTGGTCGATCGAGACCGCATAGAGCTGCACCCACGGCTCATCGGCGTGCCGGCCGACCGCTCGCCCCTGCTCATCGAAGTGGCTGAAGCGCACCGGGCCCAAGAACTCGATCGCGGCCAACGTTGCGAAGAACGGTCCCTTGCCGGTCCCCTTGGCAAGCTGGAGGCAGCCCGTCGTCCAGACGAACTTGCCGTGCTCATCGACCTCGTACCAGCGCAGGATCGTCCGGACCTGACTGGCGGTGTACTCCCAGTCCTCCCGGAAGTTCTCGCGGGCCCAGCGCAGAATGCCCCAGCCGAGCGTGCGGTGCTCGCACATCCGAATCTGAAAGGTCTTGCAGGGACCGCACTGGGGCACGTAGTCGTCCCGGATGGTCAGGACGGCTTCCATGCCCCTCCTTACTGGTACAGCGCCTTCACCAGGCGCTCGCCGAGCTGCTTGGCAGCAGCGATGTTCTTCTCCGCGTCGCCTTGGTCGCGGACGGCGATGACCGATTCCTCGAAGGGCGGCGCGAAGCCGTCGTTGTGCAAGGTGACCTGCGTGCCGTGGCCGAGTACGGCCGCGGTGGCTACCCGGATCTCCCGATCCGGCCGGATGAACAGCTCCCACCTGCGCGTGTAGACGCTGGTGTCCTGTCGCCAGTCGAACGTCCCGTCCCACGCCATGCCTTGCTCCTAGATCGCGCTTGCGTACTTCTCCATCAGGGCGGTGACCTCGGCGTCGATGTCGCGGGAGTCCGCCGTCGTCAGCTCCATCCGGGCGATGCGCCGGGTGGCCTCCGTGGTCAGGAGCAGTGAGCACGCCTTGATCACGGTCGACAGCATCCGTCCGGACATGTGGACCCCTGCGGCCAGATGCCGATGCATCGCTTCGGCGACGTACACCGCGAAGGCCACATCGGTCGGCGTGTAGAACGCGCTCTGCCCGCTATTCCGCAGGCTCATGAACCAGCGCGACGGGATGTCGGACCAGTAGTCCAGCGGGGCCGGCCACTCGACCGGTTCGGGCTCGACGGCCACGCGGACGCGGCGCCGGGTCGCCTCCGTGGTGAGGAAGTCCTCCAGGGCCTGAACGACCGCGGTGAGACTGTCCACGCTCATGCGGTCCTCGTACCGGGCAAGCGACGCGTGCGCGGCCTCGGTCACGTACCTGAGCTGTGCCCAGTCGGACGGCTCGAAGTAGAACGCCTGTGGACTGTCCCCGAAGGACAGCCAGAGCCGTTGGGCGATCGGATGCCACGCCGCGTCCAGGCCGTCGCGGGCAGTGGCGATGTTCCGGTAATGCTGGGGCGCCACCTGAACCTCGACGTGGTCTTTGTTCCGGCGGCGACGCTCTTCCGGCCTCTTCGGAGCCGGACCGCTATGCCCGCTGCGGGCCATCAGGTGTTCTCGTCATGGCGTCCGGCCGTGGCCCAGAACTCGTCTGCGCCGAGCGGAGCCCTGTGGGTCCGCTGTTCGTCCCGGAGCTGGAACGCCTCACGGCGCTGTCGCGTCTTGACCCGCTGTAGGCGGTCTGCCCGGTCATCGAAGGAGAGCGCGGCGCGCGTCTTACCCATGTGCGTCCTTATGTCAGTCGGCGGGAGACCCCCAGGAGCGGGGTGCTCAACTGGGGGTCTCAACCGCGGCATCGCCCTCACGGGCTCATTGGTGAGCGAGTGTCTGACGAACTCAATCCGGACCTCGCCCGCGAAGGAGACGTTTCTCCCTCACCTATAAAGAGGGGCCGCAACGACCTTGATGAGGCGGGCGTGGGATGTGAGGTGTGACACGGGCCTACGATGTCCGTGTGATCACTGAAGGAAGTCCGGAGAGCAGTAGGCATCCACGAGGCGAGCGCCGCAGGTGGCAGGAGTACGAGGAGGAAGTCGCCGCGCTCGTGGGCAGCCTTGACGCTGGCTCCGCGGTGCAGCACAACCGATTTGCCCTCGGACGCGTCAGTGGAGTCCAACGACAGCTTGACGCCGTAGTGGAGGGGCACATCGCCGGGCAGCACCTGAGCATCGTGATCGAGGCGAAGCTTCATCGTCGTCGCGTGAGCATCGGGGTCGTTGACGAGTTCATCGGCAAGATGCTCGATGTGGGCTCTGACCGTGGAGTTCTCTATGCCGCGGGAGGCTTTACGGACGGAGCCCTCTCGCGTGCGAGCAACGCCCGTAACCCCGGGGTCGGGTGCGTCCATCTCGATCCGGACATCGAGCCCACCACCGGTGTCCACCATGAGTACGTATTGGGACGTGTCACAGGCCCGGCACCCCTCTCCAGGAGGGGCCTGTCCACTTCGCATCTCGACCTGGTCGTCGGCTACAACCGAACGGACAGCTACAGGGAGTGGGTTTCCAGAGAGAACGTGACGCTCTGCCGGCAGTACCGGGACTAGCGCGGAGCCTGGTCAAGGCCGCCAGGTACCTGCTTGCCGCGGCTCGGCAGGTCCCGGGCCGCGCGTGCTCGCCGCCGACCGGCCGCAGCCTCCCGGGCGGTCTTCTCAACGTGGTGGTGGTGGCAGAGCACCTGGGCGTTGTCGAGCCGGGCGAGACCGCCCTGAGAAACCGGGACGATGTGGTCGACTGCCGCGCCGGCCGCGAGGCACGGGAGGCCGGTGTCGTAGCGGAGGTGCTGGCACAGTCCGGAGTCCCGCCGCCAGGCGAGCGACCGGAGGCGGCCCCAGATGCCGCGGTAGGCAGACGCCGTGGAGGAGTCCCACCCGGAGGTGGGAGGAGTCCAGGGCAAGGTACCTCCCAGGGGTACTTTCTTTGTTTTTTGGTTTCCTGGAAGGGGCCTCTCAAAGCCCCTTCCTTTTCTTTGCGGACTCGACCGCAAAGGGAGAGTCCGTTTCTTTCCTCCTGCGAGGCAGCCACTTGGAGGGCTGCCTTCAGGTCTCACAGGGGCCGCCATGGGGGCGGCCCGAATGGGTCTGGGTTCGGTCGTTCGCTCGCCGTGCTCGCTCACTCCCTCACTTAGGTAGAGGGGCCGCACCGAGCAAGGCCGCGGCCAGCACCTCGCAGATGTGATCCAGTTCACTCGCCTACCGGGTCAGCCCGGGAAGTGCCACGCCACGGCTGAGCTGGGGAAGTGCCGGCGGAGGCACGGGGTGATCAGGCAGCCGTCCCGACCAGGGCTGCACCGTCACGGAACGTGAGAATGAGGACTGCTCTACGCTCCTGAACCCGTACAGAAAGTGAGCCCCTATGACGCATCGGTCGGGGTGTGAGTGCGATCGGAGGCACCCCCCGCCCTCCGTGCCCTTCACTCCGAAATTTTTTCTGCGCTGAAATGTTGCAGCTCGAACCGTTCGATTCTCAACGCTTTAGGTTGAAGTTGAAGTGCGCAACAATCGACCGATTGAAGTGATCGCATTGCGTTCGATCACACCTCTATGCGCCCCACCTATGCCCGTGCGCCCGCTTGTCGCCCGTAGTAGATGGGCGTGCGTGCGCATTGGGTCAGCGGTGGGCGCGGTAGTGGATGCCGTGCCGCGCGCGTGCCCCTGCCGCACTCCGCGCGCAGTGGCGTGCGGGTGCAGCGCGGTGCGCGGGTGCGGGGTTGTCCAGTGGTGTGCGGCGTGCGCACGGGTGGCGTTCGTGATTGCCCCGTGGGCCGTGCGGCGGTAGCGGGTGGCGGTACTCAGGGGGTGCGTACGGGGCGGATATGGGCCACTGCCCGGACTGTGATCCAGCACACAAGCGGGGAGGGGTGACCGGTTCTGACCTGCGGTTTCCTTGTGCCAACAGGCCCCCACGGGTACCCCCCTCCCCTATTGGTCAGGCTACTTGGACTTGTCATACATAGGAACCGGCACCTAATGTTCTGGTTGTCGCCAACGACGCAACGACAGCCGCACGGAGCGGCTTAGCGAATACGGCAGGCACTGCGGGCCATCGAGAGAGCGAATCCCCCGGCGGCCTTTCCACTCAAGTTCGACTTGACATACATAGACTTGAAGGTGCACTGTGAATGAGCACGACGACGGACTGACGAGCTGGACGCTGATCTACGGCGACCGGGGCCTCATGGAACTGAGCGCCCACATTTCCCAGCGGGTTCCCGCTCACGACATCATGATTGAGCGACATGAAACGGCATGGGGTGAGCGCTACAAGATGGCTCGCTATACCTGCCAGGACTCCGGTGCAACGCTTGCCCATGTGGAGTGGGTAGACGAAGAGATCGCCGATCAGGCGTGGGCTGAGGCGGTTACCGCCCTCCTTCTCGACCGGCTTGAGCGCAAGGTGTCGGGAGTCTTCTTCGGGATGCCCGTGATCAATGTCCCCGCGACGACTTACCAGAACCGCATCAGCTCGCTTCTTGCGGCCTAAGACTTTACATACATACGATGTGGGAGAGGTTGCAAATGCTGACGCTAGAGCGTGTCGCAAACGAGACGATGACCTGCGGGGGTTTCACGTGGGCTCGCAGCAGGACGAACCCGGTTACCGGGTTCATGGTGGCCACACCCGGATACGAGAAGGTCATTAAGGGCTGGGACGGATCAACCGCGACCATCGCATCCTTTGTCACCGAGCACATTTTGGAGGTCTCCACCAGTAACACCCTGTGGTTCGGGTCTTGGATGGAGGGCGGAGATCTCTATCTCGACATCTCGGAGAATATCGCCGACATGAGGGAAGCCCTCAATGCCGGACGCTGCCGGGGCGAGATCTCCATCTGGGACTGCGAGTTGGGGAAGGTCGTGTACTGCTGATGGACCACTATCGAATTGTCGTCCAAGACGACACCTTCCATGTGCGGTCCGAGGATCAAGTTCATTCTCTGGTCATGGGTTGGTATCTCGCCGAGGGGTGGCCTCGACTTCATGCCTGGGGCGCTGGAACGGCTGTGCTCTGCGAACTCCGGGAACTGGGCTACGCGACAGAAGCGGTACCCAAAGTGATGTACGTCGAAAAAAGGGGTGGGGTAGTCCTGTGAGTCTGGAAGCGGTCGCGTCGGTGGCATCGAAATATAAGGGCGTGCTCCACGGGGAGGACCAGTATGGGCGGGTGGATGTGGAGTTCCCTTGCGCCCATCAGGCGGCAGCCTTTTCGAGCAACTTCCTTACAGGTCAGGTCATGATGCGCCAGGAATGGGCTCCCGGAGTTGAAGGCCATAGCGTCAATATCGACTTCCCCGTTGTCCTGACATTTCAGATTGACCGTTTCTCGGTCTGACATGCTTTGATCGGCCGCCCCTTCGGGGGTGACTGGTCATGGACTGTCAGTCCATTCTGAAATCCCTTCATCGAAAGCGGAGACGATGTCTTACGTCAATGAGGTCGAAGCGCCTGAGAGTGCCTTTGTGTGTGCCGCTGAGGGCTGCACTGGAGTCATCGAGGCAAGCGCCATGGGATGGCTGAACATCGGCAAGGGAGACGACGGAAATCCAGTCCTCTCGGTCTTCGGTTTCTCCGAGGGTAACTACGTGGTCGCGTGCTCCGAGTGCGGCGAGAAAGCGGATGATGCATTGGACTCCGCCGTACACCGAATCATCTACGGCGCGGGTGGAAAGGACTGGTTCCGTGGCTAATTTCTTGGTGGCGGTAGAGGAAAGGATGAGGTATCTGGTTCCCGTCACTGCCCTGGATCAGGAAGATGCGGAACGGAAAGCGATCATCGAACTCTGTGAAGCATCTGAACCGAACATGTATTTCGACAACCGTTCTGGTGGTTTCGTTGCCATCGAGGCCGAATTGGTAGGTGATTCACGTGGCTAAGTACCGGGTATGGCTGGAGGAGACTGTTACTTACTCCGTGGTGGTCGAGGCGGAAGAGTACGACGAAGCGGAGGAGACCGCACGGGAAACGTTGTGCGAGTTTGAAGCGGATCAGCTCGCCGCGCACTTCGATAACTCGACAGGTTTCGAGGCTACGAACTCGACAAAGATCAAGCCCAGAGTTTTGGTAGCAGCATGACGGAAGTCCGTTTCAACACAGATCAGTTCCGGCAGAGCCGGGAGGGTTTTTTTGTCCGCCGCTGCACGAAATGGAATGCTGGTCCGGCGCTCGACGGCTCACATTATCGTTGCGCTTCCTTCACCTTCACATTCGATGTGCCCGATAGTCCGGAATCTGGTTTGTGGACCGTTGTGGCAGCAGGGCCCGATGACAGTGCCGCATACGTCAAGGCATACAAGCACCTTGTGGCGGAATGCCTCGGTGATGACCACATAGTCCGTCTTCTGGAGCAAGACCAGGGAGAGCCCGCGCCATGGGCAGACTTCGGCTGGAATGACGCGCGAGTCGGATGCCTGTTGCCAGCGTGGGAGGAAAAATGAGAGTCAATCCCTGGACAGGTACGGTCGAGTGCTCCGATTGCCGGATGGACCTTGGGAACTTCCCAAGTGACCATGCAATGGGCCCGGATGATGATGCGTATTGCGGGCACTGTCAGAACGAACACCATGTGTGCCAAATCCCCGAATTGGCGGCGAAGTTCATCCGCCGGGCCTACGAGTGGGACACAGGAGAGACGCGCTCCGAACTGACGGCCCTGGAACTGCTTGAAGAGATGGCTTCATTCGCGCGGCGTGAATTCATGCTCCTGTAATGGAAGAGGGAAACGTGGGCCAGCAAAGAGACTCCGTGTACGTGTTCATCGTCAGTCGGAATGCCCGTCCGTTGCTGAGGCGTGTGCTCTGGCAAGTGCAGCGTGAGGAGGCCAAGCGGATCTGCTCTGATCCTAGGACCGCATCCGCCAGCTACATGCTGTGCTGGACGTCCGATCCCGGAACTGCCGGGAAGGACTGGACTTGGGTTGCTGACAACGGAATGCACGATCAGGTGTTGAGGGATCTGGGCATCGTCCCGGATTGTGAAATGGAGCGGGTGTGAGAGAGATAGCGGCCGTAGTGGTCGAAGAGGGCGTCGGAATTGATGAAGGATGCATCCGTGAATTCTGGGTGGGGACGGAGGGACTGCGGCGGAACACCCTGTCCGTGGAATCAACCTGCCGAGGCATCGAGTTGAAGTGGGTCGTAGACACCCCTGATGTCGACACCGCTGATGCGATTGAGCAGGAGTTCGCCATGGAGATCGGTACAGAAGACGCCTGGCGATTCCTGAGAGGGATCGAGCGGGAAATCTACCACGAGGGTCGTGTCTGATGTTGACGAAAGAGCGTATCGAGCAAGCCGTCAACGAAGGGGCCGACGTCGTCTTGGATGGATTGGACCTCGGTGATCGGGATCGTGACCTTCTGGGTCTGACGGTGTGCGCAATCGTTTATCAAATTTTTCACCCTGCTCCTGGAAGTGAATTGGATGACGTGATCAGGGAGCATTACGAGGATTCCCCGGAAGAGGTGCGGAAGTGGTGGGATTGGTGATCGAGGCTCGTGGTGAAGGTGCAGATGCGGCGGCTTGGTGCATGGCGGTAGTACGGCTGATGGAATTGCACCGGGAACACTTCACGACTGCTGAGGTGTCAGCGGCCCGTGCCGAGTATTTTCGACATGCACAGGCGGCAGGAGCGGGCTTGCCTCCGATTCCGTCGACCAGGACCCCGGAAGATGCGGCCCGACTCCGCGAGGGAATTGTGAACAGGTCGCGGGTCCTGTACCCGGAGGTTCTTTCATCATGGCGAGCCTCGACGGACGCTGTGAGAAGGTTCCGCCGACTCTGCGGAGAGCAGCAGGTACACATGGATTCACCCTCGTGCGGGGAGTGCAATCGAGAGACCGGGGTCTGGTGTGCCGTGGTACGCGAACAGCTCGATCAGATGGCCGATTTGATCAGTGAGTTCACAGACGAGGAGCGCGAGGAAGCGTTCGGAAAGGGCCGGAGAGCGTGAAGGGGAGCCCGCCATCCAGCCGGAGAATCCGGCACGGCGTGAAGGTCGCTTATCGAGCGCACCGGCACATCTTCGACGGCATTGTCGTGGGCGCAGTCTACTCCGCCAACCCTATGAAGAAGGCCCATATCACCGCTGTGGTGATAAAGCCTCGGAACTATGGCCTTCCTCGTCAGACATTCATCGAGGAATGCAGGGACTTGGAAGTTGTTCCCATCGAGAACGTGCGAATCAAGAAGGGCTGATCTGAAGTGATACGAAAAGTGGCAGAGTACGAGGATTTTGCCCAGTGGGTACGGCGTCGGGCTCTGCGAGCCGGGTATCCGGTGGATATCCCCCGGTCGGGTGCCGTCAACGACTTGAGTGCGGCGGTGGGGACGGCGGTCTACAACGTCAGCCGGGTCCTGAACGCCCACCGGGTCCCCTCCTATAGGACGTGGCCGGCGTGGGCGGCAGCCCTCGGCGTGTCGGAAGGGTTGTTCCAGAAGAGGGCGAAGGCGGCACTGCGTGGCCAGTGACGGAGCCGTTGGCCGCTGCCGGAAGTGTCTGCAAGAGGTCAGGGCGGAGTTCGACGCGCACTCCTTCGACTGTGTCCCGTGGTTCAGCGAAGCCCCGTCCTATCAGGGCCTGATGCCCGGAGACGCGATCACAGTGGCGGTCACCGACAAGAGTCCGTGGCATCGGGCCACGGTACGAACGACGCATCCAGCCGGTGCCTTGGTGGACGTGGAAGGGGCCGTGATCACGCACGGCGATCCCCGGTTGGTGGTCAAGGACTGGGCGCAGTACGTGACGCAGAAGAACCGAAAGGGAGAGGACGTTTGGTACCGGTGAGGGTCAACGAACTGAAGGCAGGTGACCGCATCCGAGTCATGGGAGACGGGACACGGGGCTGGGACGTGGCCGGCGAAGGCTACCTCGTCGCGGAGTCGAAGCAGGTGGAGACGCTGCGGAACCTCAACCGGATCGATCCCGTGCGACTGCGCATGAACCAGGACCCGGCTGCAACGCCGACGCGACAGAACTTCGTGCCAGTGCTCCCGGGCACCGAGACCGGGGAGCTGAACGCGTGAGCGAGTACACCGAGGGCGACCGCATACACCTGCGGAACATGGCTGGTGGCGTGATGTCCGACGAGAAGGGCCACCCTATCGACTTCCGTGTGGTGCAGATCATTGAGTGGGAGAACGGCGGCCACAACTTCGTGTTGCGCTCCCGGGACCGGAACGCCCAGCGCATGTACGGCGGAGGCATCGGGTTCCCCGCAAGGACTCTCAAGCGAGCAGATCAGATCGGCATGGAGGGGACTTCCTGATGGGCAAGGGAGCGACGAAGGGCAGCGTTCAGCACTTCACGGAGCTGGAAGGAGGTGTCATCGGCTGCCGCAAATGGGGGTGCGGCCGACCGGCGACTCGGTGGATCGATATGGAGCGCTACGGGAACCGTCAGTTCCTGTCCACGGCCTACTGCGACAGTGACGGCGGGTGGGAGTTGGAGGACTCTCACCACACCATGAGAGTCAGGAAGATCAAGTGAAGCAGGAGCTTAAGCACGGCGTCGTCGTTGGGACGCTACTGGGAGGCGTAACTGTCCGGCGGACGGAAGTGTCAGATTCTCAACCCTGGATCACGGAGTACGAGCTGACCGGTATCCGAGTCTCCGGTCGGGTGCAGATCCTCCCCTACTACGACGAGCTTCTGGTGGAGCGAAATGGGGCTCCCGAGGGGCTGCCCACCGAAAAGGCATGGGAGTTCTTGCCGTCGGCCTTCTCTATCACCTATGGAGGTGAGCCCACGTGGTCCGGGGATGGGCGGGGCAGCCTAGTCGTCAACGGTGTGGCGCTGGACGGTGGAACTACCTGGCGTACGCGGCGAGCCAACTCGGAGCGGTTTGACGTATGCCGATCGGGGTCCAAGGACGCCCCCGCTGGTGCCCGTGACAAGACGCGTGCCATCGTGCGCGGCCTGGTCGAGCTGCACCAGCAGGATGCCGGCCTGGTCCACGCGAGTGCAGTCGCGTTCGCTCGGTTCCGAAGGTCCAGGCGGCTCGCGGACCTGGTCAAGGAACACCGTGAGGTGAGCAGCCTGCTCCGCGAGTTGATGGGCCTCAACGCCAAGCTGGTGGAGCGAAACGCAGTCCTGGACGACGATGCTGAATTCGAGAGAGCTATACGTGGTGAGAGGCTGGCCTCGACGGGAAGGCACATGCCCACTACCGGCTGAACCCACCTTCACCCTTAACTGCACGCAAGCAATTCCCAGGAAGATGGAAATCATGATCCGCACCGTCCAATTCACTGTCGCCTACAGCGGCTCAGTGGAGATCGAGCAGCAAATTGATGTACCAGAACGATTTCTCACCGATGATGGCGAGCTTCACGGAGACTGCGAGCTGCGGTTTGACGCCTGGATGAACAGTCACAAGCGCAAGTGGCGTGACCATGTCGACCTCAGCAACGTCCAAGCTGATCTCGAAGCTGACGACATTGAAGTCCTGACCAGGCCGGTGCTCAGCGATAACACCCTTAAGGAGACTCAGGCGTGAGTTTGGATCGGAACTCCTGGACCACCATGGACGTCCGCGCCGAGGACCTTCGTCCCAACGATGTAGCACTTATCGGCGGCCGGTGGCGCGAAGTCTTTTACCGGTATTGCTGGAACGACGACCCCGCAGTGGATTTCCTGGAGTCGGACCCGGTGCTTCAGCAGGTCCGCGACATCATCAGCCGCAGTGGGGAGGGCTGGGTTGCCGTGGGGCTGCACGACGAACACACAGACTCGGACGACGAGCCGGGCAGGGAGATCCTTCCCTTCACTTGGTGCGACCTCGTGACGGTGCAGACGAAGGTGATCCTTCAGCCTCAGACCGTTCCTGAGCCGCCGGCGGCTCGTGCGGACCGCGGTGGGGCGGCGTCTTGAGCGGTAGGCCGGAGTTCCTGGACCGACAGCACGAGTCCGGCTTCGCCCAGCTCGTCATCTACTTTCGTGACCGGGTCAACGATTCGGGTTCCATGTCCTTCGCCTGCTGGTCCCGTGGTGCGGATCGTGCGGTCCTGTACTCCGCAGGAGGCACGGAGCTGGCGGCCGTACCGATCTCGGCTCCTGATGACCGTGACAGTGTCCTCGCCCAGATCGAAGAGGCATGGGGCACCCTCCGCTGGGTGAAGTTCTCGACGCGGGTCTACGGGTAGGGCCTGCCGGACACCGGTTGTTCGGGCGGGGAGGCTGCCCCTCCCCGCCCGGCTTGACATACATATCGGGAGTGCGTAGCTTGAAAGTGAGAGAGCAAGTGAAAGTGCTGATTGGGGCCGGTCCCGCCTGCGCGGTGGTTGCGTTCTACTTCCTGCGTCACGGTGTCGAACCGGGAACCAGTTCCGCGGCGGCCGTTGCCACAGGTGTCATTGCTGGCACCGTCTTCGGTGTCCACCCGTACGTGTGGGCTGCTTTGCACGTGGCGGTTCCACTGCTCGTGTGGCGCAGCCGAAGACGATTGGAGGGGAGGGTATGACATGGCGTCTTTTGACATACATATATCAAGTGAATAGAGTCGTTCCATGAAACAGAGTGCAGAAGAGAAGCGTGAAGCGCTCTTCGTGAAACTCAGGGCGAAGGGCGTCTCCGAGGGGAGGATTACCTCCCTGCGGCGGATGGCTCTGGAGGGCGCGAGTCCCGACTCCATTCGGAGGCTGCGCACCGACACGCCGAAGCTGTCGGTGCAGGACATCGCGGATTTGTTCGGGATCACTCGGCAGGGCGTGTACCACCACATCAACGGTGAGTCGGCGCAACTGGACCAGCCCTTCCGCACATCGATTTCGGCGCTCAGACCGTTCAAGGTTGAGGACCGGCATCGGAAGTGCCAGCTCTACAACTATCTGACGAACCACATCAAGTGGGTGCTCGCCGGTCCGGAAGGGCTGAGCGATGCGCGACGGAATGTACTGCTGCGGTGGTGGCAGACCCTGTCTTCTGAGTCCGTCATCGTCTACGACCCCGCGGAGACCGGAACGTCGCTGGCCGCGTGCGGTGGCTGGCGCCTCGATGACCGCATCAAGTCCGATGGTGACATGATCGTCCGCCCTCACGGTGAGCCCACCGAGGAGCAGCGCCGGGTTCTGAGTTGGAAGAGGATCGAGGAGGCGCAGAAAGAGCAGGGCTGAACAACTCCCTCCGCGTTCGCGGAGTCAGGCCCCTTCGGGGGCCTGCTTAATCCCCATGGCTTGACATACATATCCGCAGAGTGGAGACCTGATGTCGACGACAGTCGAAGAGCGCACCGAGGCGTACCGGACACGGCCGCGGTCGGTGTCTCAGGTGAAGCAGTACGAGCAGTGCCCGTTCGCGTTCTATCTGACGAGGATCGCCCGGGAGCCGGAACTCCAGGCTGCGTGGCTGGCACAGGGAGTGGCGGTTCATTCCGCGGCCGAGGAGTGGGAGCGCAGTGAGCGGGTCATGTCCGTCCCGGAGGCGCAGGGGGTGTTCGGGAGGGTGTACGTCCGGATGGCCAACGAGGCCCTGGAGGCCGAGCCGGCCGAGGACGGGTGGCAGGCCAGCGGGCCGTACACGGGGTTCACCGATCTGGAACGGCGGTGGCACCTTGGCCGGGAGCAGGTCGAGCGGTACGTGGCCTGGTACGAGAAGAATCCGGACGAGAAGATCTGGAAGTCCTCCGATGGGGTGCCGGCCATCGAGCAGCGCTTCGACATCGAGGTCGACGGGGTGAAGGTGGTCGGGTTCATCGACCAGGTCATTGACCACCCAAAGCGGGGCCCTGTGGTCCGGGACATCAAGACAGGGGTCATTCCGATGGTGGCCGACACATTCCAGCTCGACACGTATGCCCTGGCCTTGCGGCAGGCGCACGGTGTGGACTGTGAGACCGGGGACTACTGGTCGGGGAAGACGGGGCGTCCGAGCCGTGCTCGAAAGCTCGGTTCGGGTGCCGCGGTGGTGGACCGGTTCAAAGAGATGGACGAAGGCGTGAAGGCTGGTTTGTTCACGCCTTCGCCCTCGGCGGAGACATGTGGGAGGTGCCCGGTGCAACGCAGTTGCGACTTCGCTGCGTTCTAGCTCTTGTAACGGCTCAGGCGTTCCGTCTCGGACTCGCTCAAGCGGCGCGTTCGGCGCATTGCGAGATCGTAAGCGGCCATCAAGGTCCTTGCTTTGAGGTAAGTGGTTCCTTGGTCGCGTATCTCGCATTCGAGAGTGAAGGCTGCGGCTCGCACTTCGCCTACAGTCAGGATCACCGAGATCGGAGTTCGCTGGTAGGTCAGTGGGTTGGTGAACCGGATGGTGTGCTCTGCGACAAGGAAGTTGTTTACCAGGCGCGAGCGCGGATCTTCGGGGGCAAGATCCGCGAACATGCTCATGCGCCCCTCCTCCAGATACCGGGTGTACCCTGCGTTGCTGATATAGCCGTTGAGGTCCATATCGCTCCAGCGCATCGAGCATGGGAAGACATACGGGGGCATGGTGACGTTTCTGGGAGGGGGTGGTCAGAGATGAAGGTGCGTGGGGATTGCGAAGCCTTCCGGGCCGTCGTCCGTCTCCGGCCAGCTCAGAACTACGAGGCGCAGGTTGTCGTCGTTGGTGAGCGTGAAGACTTGAGAGGTCAGGGTCACCTCGTTCTCGAACCGGGTTAGCTTTAGTCGAAATTGTTGGCCGCCGCGGTTACCCAGGACCGATGAGTCCTCGTTCCAGAACCTCTCGATCAGAGGGTCTGTGATTGCCTCTTTCAGGATGTCCGGGAGTATGCTGTCTGGTCTTTTCCGGGCAAACTCCAACCGCATCATGCTCAGGTGGGTCCGTGCGTGAGATTCCCAGTCCGCCAACTGTTCCCGAGCATCATCGCCGATCAGGATGGAGTGCATGACGTTCGCCTCTGCCTCCGTGACCCGTGGCCACCATTCGCGCATTGCCCGATTTACGGCGACGACGGTCCAGTCCGGGTCTATGACATAGGCCGGTTTCGGGTCCTGCTGGTCCAGGAACGCTTGGATGGCCTTGCGTTCCGACCCGCTGAGGTCGGTACAGGCGACCGCCCCGGCCGGTGCATTGCAGCCGATGGTTGACAGGAAGAGCATCTCGCGCTGATCGGGATCCAGTAGAAGCGCTTCAGCAAGTTTGGCCATGACCTCTCGGTCTGGCCGGGGAAGGTATCCGGCTTCCAGATACCGATACCATCGCTCGGTCTTCCCTGCGTCGGCCGCTACCTTGGCTTGAGACAGCTTCTTCTTTCCACCGCTCTTCATTTTGGTCTCTGCGCGCCAGGCTTTGAGGAGTCGCGCCAGAACTTCCGACGTTTCGTCAGATATTCCGGACGGGCGTGAGCCCTGTGGGGGGAACTCTCCCTGCACTGCATCCCTTTCTTCGTTGAATGGTCAACTCGACGGTACGTCAGTAGCAGGCTTGATCGCAAAGAGCCAGTCCGGGGGAGGTAAGGGTACAGAAAGAGTCGCCAGGGCGGAGGGCAGGCCGCTTCCGGAAACGTCGTTCCGGATTTTCATCATAGATAATCTGTACGGATGAGCCGAGGGCATCAACTCGGCTTGAGGGAAGGCGCGTTCCACTAAGAGCGGGCGTGCCGCTTGATCCCTAGGGGGATGAATGATCAAAGATTTCGTGCATCACATCACATCCGAGATGGTGACTGATTGTGACGCTTCGGCTGCTGAAGCCGTGGCCCGGAAATACGGCTCCGATGGCGATGACCTGGTCACGCAGAGCGTTATGGACCAGGAACACGCGCGGCTTCTGGTCTGCCTCCAGGCCGACATGGACGACCGCTTCTCCGAACTCGTGGAACGTATGGAGGTCATCGTGCGGCAGCTCGCCGCGCTGAAGCTTTCGACGCTCTCTTGATCCGGAAATACGCACCAAAGGTGAGGGTATGTATACGCTCAGTCAATCCATTCGGGCGCGGGGGAACTCCGGGGAGCCCCTGCCTCCGGCCTTCAAGGCCCTGGAGCAGGCGGGGACCCGCTTCCTCCGTGGTCAGCTCTCGCTGACCGTGGCCGCCGGCGGTATCGGGAAGTCCGCCTTCACGCTGGCCAGGATCCTCAAGGCTGCACAGCCGATCCCGACCATCTACTTTTCGGCCGACTCGTCGGCGGACATTCAGATCTCGCGGGCGATCTCGATCCTCACCGGGACTCCGATGGCGGTGTCGACGGCCGCGGTACGCCGCAACGACATCAGCCCGTACGCCGGGCAGTTGGATGCGCCCGTCCGGTTCGACTACGCCGCCTCACCGACGATCGATGACATCGAGGACACCGTTGCCGCCTGGTACGAGCTGTACGGCGAGGACGCCCACATGATCGTCCTGGACAACATCACGAACATCCGCGGAGGCACCAGCGCGAACGATGACGATCCCTTCGGCGGGCTGGAGAGCCTGATGGACTGGGCCAGCGACATGGCGAGGACGACCGGCGCCCACGTGGCTGGCCTGCACCACGCCACGGGCCCGCACAACGATGGTGGCGCTCCGATTCCGATGTCCGGGGTGAAGGGGCAGATCACCCGCGTTCCGGCACTGGTGATCACGCTGCACAAGCCAGACGGCAACACCCTTGGGGTGAGCAAGGTGAAGGACCGGGCCGGGCGGAGCGATCCGAGCGGGCAGACCTTCGTGGAGCTGGGCTTCGACGGCGACACCATGCAGATCACGGACACGGCGTTTTCGACGGTGACCTACTGATGGGGGCGTGCCGGGCAGGCACGCGGCTGTGCTCCCGCTGCGGCCGGTGCCGGGCCGTGCGCTTCTTCACGGGCCCCCGCGGGCGGATCTGCCTGCCCTGCCAGAAGAAGGCGCGCTCCCAGTCGGCGCACGCGGCCCGGGTCCAGTCGACCTACGGCCTCGGCCCCGGTGAGTACGAGCGCCTTCTGTCGGCCCAGGGTGGCGTCTGCGCCGTCTGCCGGCAGTCACGGGCCCGGCGGCTCGACGTGGACCACTGCCACAGGACGGGCATCGTGCGGGGCCTGTGCTGTGCTCGATGCAATCGGCAGCTCCTGGCGCGAGGTCTTCGGGATGATCCCGTCATCGCCCGCGCGGCGGCGGCCTACCTGGAGAATCCGCCTGCGGTCCAGATCCTCGGAAAGCGCTTCTACAACAAGTCGACTTGACATACATAAGACTCGGAGGGCATAGTGAAGATGAAGGCAACACCGCGTGCAAGCTTCGTCGTTAGCGTCGATGCCGGTCTGTGTGACCAGAAGGTCCACGAGATCGCACACATCATGACGACCCTGCTCAAAGGGATGACTGAAGCTCCGGTGAATGTGACCTTCCAACGTCACTTCAAGTTCCACGAAGAGCGGGCCGGTGACCCGTTCACGGCTTCCTACTGACTCGCGGACTTGTCATTCATACGGAGGCATGATGCAGAACGAAACGACGGGGCCGGGCCGGTCCGGGATCAGTCAGCGGCTGGACCGGGTTCCATCCGGGGCGCTGGATCCGACCTGGTCCCTCATGAGCGAGGCCCATCGCCGGTTCCCGGTGACGGTGCGGTTCAGGGAGGCTGATCATGGCCCGCTTCGCGCGTCGCGGTCCTGACGCCGCCCCCGGTCCGATCGACGCAGTCCTCCTTCGCTACTACCCGCACTGGATCCCGCCCGCCTATCGGCCGGGATGGGTGTCGTGCCTGTGCCCCGCGCACACCGAGCGGACCCCGAGTGCAAGCGTCAACTACGACCAGGGCTGTATCGCCTGCCAGGCGTGCGGCTTCAAGGGCACGGCCTACTCGATCATCATGAAGAGAGAAGGAGCTACATTCCGTGAGGCTCAGCGACGAGCGGAAGAGCTGGCTGCTGGGGGCGACAAAAACGTTCCTCGACCAGATCGGCGGGTCTCCGGCCGAAGAGTATTTGGTCAATCACCGCGGCATCGATCCGGAGACGGTGGAACGGTTCCGTCTGGGGTACGTCGGCGACGGTTCGGTACCCAGCGGCCTTGAGCAGTACCGCGGATGCGTCGCTATCCCGTACCTGCGCAGGGGGGCCCTCGGTGCCTGGTCGGTGATGTCGATCCGGTTCCGGTGCGTGCGTCCCGAGTGCGTGAAGCACGAGGATGGGTCCTTCCGGGAGGACGAGATCCACGTCGGTCACGGCAAGGTTCAGAGCATGGCGGGCGATACACACCGGATCTACAACACGCTGGCGATTCAAGAGGCTTCCGACGAGATCGCGGTCTGTGAAGGCGAGCCCGACACCTGGACGAGCGCGCAGTGCGGCATCCCGACCGTGGGGATCCCGGGCGTCAGCGGCTGGAAGAACCACTTCGACAAGTTGTTCGTCGGCTACAGGCGCGTCTGGGTTCTGGCCCAGGGCGACGACGCGGGACAGAACTTCGCCGAGCAGGTGGCCTCCCGTATCCCGAGCAGCCTGATCGTCCCGTTGGACAAGGGGCTGGATGTGAACAAGACCTTCCGGAGCTTCGGGCCGGAGGCCGTACTCAACAAGGTGGGCAAGTGAAGGACGACAACGGCCGTCCGCTGACCCGGGCGCAGGAGATCATGAGGCTCGCCATCAGGCCCGAGCCGGGCCGCCCGTACAGGGAGTGGCGTACGTCCCGGGCATCCGCGCATCGAGCGGCATCGGACTTGTCATACATCGGCGAAGGGGGGCGGGACGCGGTGAACCACCCCTCTCACTACACCAGCCACCCGAGCGGAGTGGAGTGCATCCAGGTCACGGAGCACATGAACTTCAACTTGGGAAACGCCGTCAAGTACCTCTGGAGAGCCGGGTTGAAGGATTCAGAGAAGACGGTTCAGGACCTTGAGAAGGCGCGGTTCTACATCAACCGAGAGATTGCGAGGGCCAGCAAGTAATGCGACGTATTGTCGTTATCAGTGACACGCAAATGCCCTACGAGGACTCGCGGGCCCTCCGAAATGTCATCAGTTTCGTGGGGGACTATCAGCCGGATGCCGTGGTGCAGATCGGCGACTTGATGGACTTCCCGGAGCCGAGTCGATGGAACGCGGGAACCAAGGCCGAGTTCCAGACGAACGTGCTGAAGGACGCCGACCACGCCAAGCGGAAGTTCCTCGGCCCGCTGCGGGACGTCTACGACGGGCCGATCGGAGTGCTCGAAGGCAACCATGACCTCCGGCCGCGGACCTACTTGGCGAAGAACGCGCCAGCGCTCGCCGATGCCAAGTTCTTCGACCTCGATCAGCTCCTCGACTTCGACGGCTTCGGTATCGAGCTGCTGCCCGCCTACCACCCGATCGCCCCCGGTTGGGTGGCTGTGCACGGCCACGAGAGCAAGGGCATGAGTCCGATCCCCGGCCGTACGGCAGCCGCCAAGGCCGCCAAGGCAGGCAAGTCCCTGGTCATGGGGCACACTCACAAGCTAGCCATCTGCCCCAACAGCACAGGCTTCGCAGGCAAGTTCACAGTCCGGTACGGCTTCGAAGTGGGGCACCTCATGGACGCCCGCAAGGCCGGCTACCTCCAGGGCGGCCCCGCGAACTGGCAACGAGGTTTCGGCCTCCTCTACGTCGGCAAGTACGACGCGACGCCGCACGCGATCCCGGTCGAGTCGGACGGGAGTTTCGTGGTGGAGGGCCAGCGCTACGGGGCTCTCGCGCGCAACGCGCAGGGGCACTTCGTCCGCGCGGCGTGACCTCTCGCAGCTCCCGGTCTTGTCATACATAGAGAAAGAAGAGAATGCACGAGATCACCGCCGACGAGTGGGACAAGCTCTACACCGCGTCCGTCAAGGCTGGACGCGCTGTGGCCCGCAAGTTCCCCGGGTCTGTCGAGTCGGACGACATCACCCAGGGGGTGATGGAGAGGTTCATCCAGTCCGAGGGTGCCGCCCGCAAGCTGCTCGACTCCGGCGACGTCCACGGCAACGGCGTGGTGTTCAGGGCCCTGCTCATCATGGCGAATCAGGTCGCCGCTGGAGAGATCACCCGGCACCGGCAGTTCCACGGGAACTTCACCTACACCACGGACCATATTCGCAAGCTGCTGGCTGGCGGGCTCCTGTGCCGTGAGGACGACGGCACCATGTTCGAGGCCCAGCTCAACGCCCTGACCACCGGGCGCCGGTCCAAGAGCGACTTCACCGTTCGTATCACGGTGGACGACAAGATCGATCTGGAGCGCGGGATGCGACAGCTCACACCCGCTCAGCGAAGGATCCTCGTCCGCCGGTACATCGACGGCGATGCGCTCGATGGAGCCGAGCGCAAGGAACTGTTCCGAGCCGTAGAGGCCCTGACGCTCCGGATGAACGGTCATGCCGCGATATCCCGTGCCGACCACGACGGTCCTGGCAGTCGTCGCGCCGTCAGCAGCGCACACGCCCGGTTGGCCAGTGGGATCGCTTATGCCGGATGACCACTGGCTGACTCCGTGGGGGGACCTGCGGGACGCGGACGACTACGAACACCAGCAAGACACCCAGATCAAGGAGCACCCGCGTGAAGATGACCCAGACCGGCCGCGAGGTCTACCAGCGCACCTACGCCCGTCCTCTCCCGGACGGGGTGCTGGAGACCTGGCCGCAGACCGTTGCGCGTGTCGTGCGCGGCAACACCGAGCTGGTGGACGAGAAGTACGTCGAGCCGGGTGAGGCCGAGGCCCTGGTCGAGATGCTGACCAGTCTGGAGATCGTTCCCGCTGGTCGGCACCTGTGGGCCTCCGGAGTCCCGGGCCGTCAGTTCCTCTACAACTGCCACGTCGCCCCGTGGAGCGCTGGCCTCGCCGATCATGTCGAGTTCACCTTCATGCGGCTGATGGAAGGCGGAGGTGTCGGCTCCCGGTACGGCCGCGACACCCAGCCGGCCGAGGTGGTGAAGCAGGAGCTGGAGGTGCACATCGTCTGTGCCCCCGAGCACCAGGACCACCAGGCCTTCACCGAAGCGGGCTACCTGTCCGCGGAGTACGCGGCCGGATGGCCCGGCGCCTACACCGTGGAGGACTCCCGTGAGGGCTGGGCGTCGGCACTCGTGGACCTCATCGAGACCTTCCTCCGTCCCGAGGTGAGGAACCGTAAGCGTGTCTACGACGTGTCGCGGGTCCGCCCGGCCGGCGCGGTGCTTCGGTCCTTCGGTGGGACTGCGAGCGGCCCTCTCCCGCTCGTGAAGCTCCTGGTCGAGGTCGGGCGGGTCATGAATACGGCGGGCTCCGCCCGTCGTCCGGTGTCGGGGCTGGAGGCTATGCAGATCGATCACCACGTGGCGGAGTGCGTGGTCTCCGGGGGGAACCGCCGTTCGGCCCGCATGTCGATGATGCACTGGACCGACCCGGAGGTCATGGCGTTCATCGACGCCAAGAAGAACGGGGGGATGTGGACGACCAACCTCTCGGTGATCACTGACGACGCCTTCGTGCGTGAGGTCGGCCGCGGTGACGACGCGGCGGAGTCCGCCGCGCAGGTCTTCGACGCTGTGCTGGACGCCATGTATCTGAATGGCGAACCTGGCCTTTGGAACGAGGAACTGTCCAACGAGGACGAGCCGACACCCACCGTGGCCACCAACCCCTGTGGTGAGCAGCCGCTCCCCGAGATGGGGTCGTGCACCCTGGGGCACGTCAACCTCGGTGCGCTGTGGCGGCCCGAGAACGAGGACAGGCTGTTCGAGGCGCACCGCCTCATGACGCGGTATCTGATCCGGGCGACGTACGGCGACATCACCTATCCGAAGCAGAGGGAGGTGATGGAGCGGGACCGCCGGATCGGGCTGGGGCATATGGGGGTGCAGTGGTACGCGGTGCTCAACGGTCTGAAGTTCTCCGAGATCCCGGATTCCTGGATGGAGCACCTACTCAAGGAGCTGTATCAGCACGTCCGGGAGACTGCGGAAGAGTACGCCCGTGAGCTGCGGATCCCGGTACCGGTCAAGCTCACGACGATCGCCCCAACCGGCTCGGTGGCCAAGCTCAGCGGTGTGTCCGAGGGACTGCACCCCATCTACGGGAAGTGGTTCCGCCGCCGGATCCGCTACTCAGCCATCGACCCCAAGCAGGTGGGGCAGCTCAAGGCGTATGAGGAGCGGGGCTACCACGTCGAAGACTGCCTCTATGCCCCGTTCACCAAGGTCGTCACCATCCCGACCGAAGACGCCCTGATTCAGGAAGTCGTCAACACGGGCCTGGGTTGGCGAGAGGCCGGGGACCTGGTGGAGAGCGCCGACGACCTCACCGTGGAGCAGATGCTCGCCGTGCAGGCCGCCTACCAGCGGACGTTCGTGGACTCCGCGATCTCGTTCACCGTCAACTTCGACCCTGCGAAGGTCAGCCGGGGCCAGCTTCGTGCAGCGCTGCTCAAGTACCTGCCCGATATCAAGGGCACGACCGTGCTCCCCGAGGGGAGCTACGCGCAGGCCCCCTACGAGCGGATCACCGAGGCCGCCTTCGCCGCCGCGAGCGCGAAGGAGTCCGGGGACGCCGTCGATGCCGACTGCGCCACGGGCGCCTGCCCGATCAAGTAAGGCCCATACCAATCAAGGAGACCCGTATGACCTTCGACCCTTTCACCAGCGACACCACCGCCTCCGAGACCGCGACAGGTCCGGGCACGGTCAACACCGAGCTGCCGGCCGCTGTGGCAGCCGCCCCGAACCCCTTCAAGATCGGCTTCACCCTCAAGGCGAGCGACAAGTTCAGCGGAGAGTGGCTGACCCCGGCCGTGTACGGGGCGACCGCCGCGGAGACCGCCGAGCGCGGCCGTGACCTCCTGGTCGCCATGCAGGACGTGGGCCTGATCGACCTGACGGCCAGGGCTGCGGGCTACATGCGGTCCAAGCACATCGCGCCGGAGACGCCGAAGGGCCAGCCGAAGTTCCAGAACGGCAAGGTTCAGCACCCGACCCCGGCAGCAGCCGACGCGGGTGAGTACACCTGCGAGCACGGCCGCCGGACCTTCAAGGACGGCGGGAGCTGGGCCGCGCAGTTCTGCGGTGCCCCACAGAGCGTGGCGAAGAGCGACCAGTGCCCGCCCCTGTGGCGACAGAAGGACGGCTCTTTCCGGGCCAAGTAGAGGCAGACGCCGTATCGGGGCCCGGCCGAGTGCCGGGCCCCCGTCGAGAGGTGCACATTGAGCACGATCCGTTTCCGATCAGACATGGGCGTCGAGCTGATCGACGCCATGGGCGGAGATCACAGCATCGTCCGGGCGGCCCGGGTGTCGTCCGGTTCCACGGCCGGAGATCCGGTGAAGGACAAGGGCCTGGTCAACTTCCTGGCCCGGGACCGGCACGGCAGCCCCTTCGAGGCCACCGTGCTCCAGTTCAAGATCACGGTGCCGGTGTTCGTGGCCCGGGAGTGGTTCCGCCACCGGGTCGGCAGCTTCAACGAGGTGTCAGGCAGGTACACGATCCTTGAACCGGTCTTCTACCAGCCCACCGTGAATCGGCCTCTGAAGCAGGTCGGCACGCCGGGCGCCTACCGGTTCGAGCCCGGCACGGTCACACAGACCCGGCACGCGCGTGTCGTACATCGCCAGGTCGCCGAGACGGCGTGGACCGCGTACGAAGACCAGCTCGCCCTTGGAGTCGCCCGCGAAGTCGCCCGCAACGTCCTCCCACTGTCGCTCTACACCTCGTTCTACTGGACCGTGAACGCGCGCTCGCTCATGAACTTCCTGTCCCTGCGCAGGGTCACCGACAGCACGACCGTGCCCACCTTCCCCCTGTACGAGATCGACCAGGCCGCCGGCCTGGTGGAGGAGCTGGCGCGCGAGGTCGCGCCCGAGGCGTTCGCGGCCTTCGACAAGCACGGGCGGGTGGCTCCGTGAAGGCCCCCGATCTGCCCCGGTTCATCGTGCATTCGTCCCGCTGGGGCTGGAACAACGGCTCGGAGTTCCGGTGCGCCCGCGACGAACAGAACGTCCGCAACATCCTGCGAGGTCTCCACACCCGCTACGGCACCCAGCTCGACACCGCCGTCTTCACGGTCGGTGAGAGCGCAGATGTCACCACCCGCTTCGTGATCCCCAAGGAGAACGCGTGATCCGTTTCTACTACCTGCCCGACTGCGCCCCGTGTGAGGTGACCAAGCCGCTGGCCATCGTCGCGGCCGAGCGCACGGGCCGGGACATCCTGTTCATCAATTCCCAGACGCGTTCACCCGAAGACCTCGCGTCGGCGGGTGTGACCGTCGCGCCGACCATCTGCAACGGTGCCCGGAAGATCAAGGGTGAGCAGACCCTTGACCGCCTGCTGCGCTTCTTCGGGGAGGGCGCGTGAACACCCTCATCGGCATCCTCGTCGGGGCCAACCTCTCCGTCCTCTTCCTGCTCTTCGCCGGGGTCGTCCTGGGAGCCCGGCAGAAGCAGACCGCCAAGGGGAAGCGCCCGTGAGCTTCAACAACGTCGCGCCCGGCTGGCTGTTGGAGGGCCTTGCCGAGATCCGGGAAGAACGGTCCCTCGTCCACCAGGACGCCGAGGCTCATCCGCGGATCGACACCGCCGGCAGCGCGACGGTGGCCGTCACCAGTACCCATCGCAGCGACGGGACTGCCACATCCGGGACCACCGTTCACCTCACACTCGCAGCGGCCGAGAAGCTGCACCGGCAGCTCGGCCGCGCCCTCAAGTCCCACCGCGTCCACCAGGAGATCACACGTGCCTAGTCCACTGCCCGACCCCGATGAGTTCGCCGAGTACCTGCGGCAGGCAGGCTTCAACGTCCTGGACGCACAGATGAACGAGGCCACCGAGATGATCGCCCAGGTCATCACGAAAGGCGGTGAACTGAAGAAGCACGCTCAGGCAACCGGCTTCAGCGAGACCGTTGCAGAGGAGATCGCCTTCGCCTTCATCGACCGCATGGTCTCCGGGGGCACCGAGTGACCGATTCCGTGATCTTCGTGGAGTACCCCGACGCCACGGTGGACGAGTTCCACGGCGAAGTCGTCTACGAACGGGACGCCACCCTCATCTACGAGGCGGGCGGCGTCAGCCACCGCATCAACCACAGCCACACCAGGGCCATTCACGTCCACCCCACGACCGCGGAGAAGTGACATGTACTTCCTCAACCACCGTCTGCGCAGCGCATACGGCCGTCTTCTCGCCGAGAAGCGCGACCTGGAGCGCGCCTACGTCCAGCTCGAAGAGGACTTCCGGAAGCTCCAGCGAAGGGTTCCCCGCCGTGACGAGCGAGGCCGCTTCACCGCGCACTAGTACTTGACATACATAGGGGCCCGCTTCGGCGGGCCCCTTCTTTTTTGGGGTTTGGAGAACCACTTCAGATGATCCGCATGTGCGTGAAGGTTGCTGGCACGCCGGTTGTTATCAACGTACTCGAACGCACGCAGGACATACCGGAGTTCGTGCGCTGGGTCCGGCACCACCGGGCCGCTCTCGGTTGTGACGTGGAGACCACGGGTCTGGACTGGTGGTCCGAGCGTTTTCGTCTTCGGCTGGTGCAGTTCGGTACCGAGGACACGAGCTACGTCGTGCCCGTCGAGCTGGGTGACGAGCTGCTGGCGGCAGCGGTCGGAGCCATCCGCCACGCGCGGAAACTGATCTTCCACCACGGCACCTACGATGTGCTCGCCCTCGATGCCACTACCGATCTCACAGTGGAAGAGATCTGGCCCAAGGTGCTGGACACGAAGATCGTCGCCCACCTCGTGGACAGCCGCGGGGAAGCGGACGGCGGAGTCGGGCACAGTCTCGCCGCGCTCACGAAATACCATGTCGACAGCGGCGTGGCAGCCCGGGTCAAGGGCTCCATGACGGAGATCGCCAAGTCCCTCAAGACCACCAAGGCCGAGGTGTGGAAGAAGGTCCCGTGGGATCACGGCGGCTTTCTTGCGTACGCCGGACTTGACCCCGTCCTCGCCTTCCGGCTCGGTCGGCGCCTTATCGCCAAGCTGCCCAGCACCGTCTACCGGAAGACCGAGATCGGCCCCGGCATTCCGCCGATGAACCTGGTCGAGTTCGAACACAAGGTGGCCGAGGTCTGCGCGCTGATGAGCCGGGCCGGCATCCGGCTGGATCGGGACTACACCCTGCGCCTGGAGGCCCGACTCGCGCTCGAAGAGAGCCGCTGGACCCAGCGCGCCCAAGAGCTGGGGTGCGGGAACCCTTGGAGTACCGAGCAGTGCGCCGACGCCTTCGAAGCCCGGGGTGTCCACCGGTTCGACCGCACTCCCACCGGGAACCGCAAGATCGACAAACGGTTTCTCGACGCCCGCAGGGAAGCGGGCGATGAGCTTGCAGAAACGATTCACCAAGCCAAGGCCGCGAGGAAGAAGCGCGCAACATGGCTGCGTTCCTTCCTGGAGTCCGTGGACTCGTCCGGGCGGGTGCACCCGTCGATCAACTCCATCCAGGCGCGCACGGCCCGCCAGAGTATTCAGGGGATCCCGGCCCAGACGCTCCCTGCCGGGGACTGGGAGATCAGGGCCTGCTTCGTCGCCAACGAGGGCGAGATCATCCTCTCGACCGACTACGTCAACATGGAGCTGCGGTTCCTCGCCGCTTACGCGAACGACCGCCGGATGCTCGCGGCCTTCCGCGATGGCGAGGATCTGCACCAGATCACCGCAGACGCGGCGGGTGTCAGCCGGAAGATCGGCAAGATGACCAACTTCCTGATCGTGTTCGGCGGCGGCCCCGGCGCCCTGGCGGAGCAGGCCGGCATCTCGAAGGCCGAGGCCGAGCGCATCATGGAGATCTTCATGGAGACCTATCCGGGCGTCGCCCGCTTCATGAAGGAGATGACCAGTGAGGCCCGGCGCAACGGGTACGTCACCACGCCCTCCGGCCGTCGCCTGTATGTCGAGAAGCGGTTCGCCTTCCGGGGCACGAACTACTTCGTCCAGTCCGGCAGCCGCGACATCACGTGCCGGGCCCTCGTACGCCTCCACCACGCACGGCTTACCCCCCATCTCCTCCTCCCGATCCACGACGAGGTGCTTCTTTCGGTGCCCGTCGAGCACGCCGACACCGCCGCACGGATGGCGGATGAACTGATGCGGGAGACGGTACGCGGACTGGAGATCCCCACCGACCCGGACCGGGGCGGAACATCCTGGGGCTCTCTCTACATGGAGGGTGTCGACACCCTCACCCGACATGACGGCTACTACCGCGAGCATCCCGAACAGGCCCTGGCCGACGACCGCCGCCGGCACCCCGAGACGTACGCGGTAGCCGCCTGATCGGCGCTGCACAACACGGAGAATGATCTTGCACTCGAAGCCATCCCGACCCGACTGGGACACATACTTCCTCGCGGGCGCGCAGTGGGCATCCACGCGCGCCGACTGCGTCCGCTCACAGGTCGGCGCCTTGCTGGTTGATCACCGCAACGAAGTCATCAAGACCGGCTACAACGGCGCCCCGGCCGGCGTGCCGGGCTGCGCGTCACGGGGCGCCTGCCCACGGGGGAAATTGAGCCTGGAGCAGTGCCCCAGGGACAGCGACTACAGCAACTGCATCTCCGACCACGCCGAGCGGAATGCAATAAGGAGATGCCCTCCGAATGAGCTTTGCGGAGCGACCCTGTATTCCACGAGAGAACCCTGCCCCGCTTGCTGGACCCTTATTGAGGCGGCTGGAATCAGGCGTGTGGTCTGGCCTGGCAATGACGCGAGAAACGTCTCTCAAAAGTCTTTCGAGGTAGATTAATGAATGTTTCCCGTCATGTGGTTACAGGTTGACATCCATACAGCTTGCAGAGGGTTTGTGCGTATGATTAGCTCAGCCAAAGTAACCGTCAGGACATGGCTGGAGGGTGCGCGTCGTGAAGTTGACGCCCGTCATCAAGATGGAGTTCGTGTCGGTCCTCGGTCATCCCTATAGGGGTCTGGTCGAAATCGATGAGGAGCAGCAGCGAACAGTTGAGAAACTGTTCAAAACGTACGAGGCGGCGGAGAAAAACCTCGCGGAAGCAACGTCGAAGAGGGATGAGGCTGCGGCCCAGCTCATCGAAGCACTCGGCGAAATCGGCGTCAGGCCCGTCGCGGAACCGAAGACGTCCCCCGCGGACCGGGAGAAGATCCGGCTGTGGGCCAGCCGGAACGGGCACGAGGTCAATCCGAAGGCCCGGATCCCGAACATCGTTCGGGCCGCCTACGAGAACGCAGCAGCAGCAGGCAAACTGAAGGACGACGAGAAGATTCAGTGAGCGAACGGGCCGCCTCCGGGGGCGGCCCCGTTCGTGCTTGTGCTTCCACCTGCGCCCAACTGATCTGACGCATCATCAGCAACGTGGGGGAAGGCCGCGCTCTTGTGTGTGGGCTCCCCACGGGGTAGCCCTTTCGGGTGACGCCCTCTAGCGCCCCCTCGACGGGGTGGCGTTCGATAGGGCGTCACACATCGCGTCCCCGGCCCCGGGGTGACAGCAGCTCCACTACCAGCGAGGTGGGAGAGTATGACTGCACAGGTAACGGATTCCTTACGCACCAACCGAGTTGAGGGCCTGCTCTGGCTCGACCTGACCCGAAAGTGTCAGCTCAACTGTGGCCACTGCTACAACGGCTCCAGCCCCGAAGGAGCACACGGAGCCCTGACGCGTGAGGACTGGATCAAGGTCGTCAACGAGGCAGCCGAGCGGGGTATCGCCCGTGTTCAGCTCATCGGAGGAGAGCCGACGCTCCACCCTGACGCTCCCACCCTCGCTCGCCACATCCTGGGCATCGGTGTGGACCTAGAGGTGTTCACCAACCTGGTGCGAGTCACGGACGAGTGGTGGGGGATCTTCCAGCACAAGCGCACCGTGCTGGCGACCTCGTACTACTCGGATCATCCCGGCGAGCACAACAGCATCACAGGGAGGCCGAGTCACGGCCGGACCCGGGCCAACATCATCAAGGCCCTGGAATTCGGCATCGAACCGGTGGTTTCGATCATCGACTGCGGTGACGACCAGCGTGTCGAGGAAGCGCGCACCGAGCTGGCCGGCCTGGGGGTGAAGCGGGTCAAGGTCGACCGTATGCGCCCCTTCGGGCGTGCCGCGTGCGGCAGCCGTCAGGAGATGGACCTCTCCGGACTCTGCGGGAAGTGCGGGACGGACCGTGCCGCGGTCGGCCCTGACGGCACCGTCTCGCCGTGCGTCTTCACCCCGTCCTTGAGCGTCGGGAACATCCGCGAAGGCGGCCTGGGCGGTATTCTCGACAGCCCCGTGATGGGGGCCACCAAGGCTCTCATCCGGGAGTCCGTGCGCAACGGTGGGGGCGGTGATGAGGATGACGGGGGCAACAAGTGCAACCCGGGCACCGTCCCGGAGGAGTGCAGTCCCGGGCACCCTGGCTCCAGTTGCACTCCGAGGAACTAGTCCGCAAGGAAGCTGACGCATGACCGAACGCCTCCCTGACTCCGATTTCCTGGCTCTGGTCGAGCCCTTCACGGGCTCCGTGAAGGAGATGCGGCCCACCGAACGTGGGTTCATGTCCGATGTCCTGGTACTGATCGACGGCTCCCTTGGCCGCTTCTTCGTCAAAGGGGTCCGGAACCGGGCAGGGGGGCGCCGAGACTCACTCATCCGTGAGCGGCTGATCAACGACTCTGTCCAGGCGATCTCGCCGCGCTTGCGCTGGCATACGGAGAACGACCGCTGGACGGTCCTGGGATTCGAGCGGGTGGAAGCGGAGCCGGGCCGCTTCGAGCCCGGCTCCCCGGATCTTCCGGTTGTGCTGGACCTGCTCCGCCGGGTCGGGGAGATTCCCTTGCCCGACATGGCCGCAGACTGGCACGAAACTCGGTGGGACGCCTTCGTGGCCAACGAGGCGGAGTCCAAGCTGTTCCGGGGTGACAGCCTCATCCATGGCGACGTGGCCCCTGGTAACTTCCTTGTCGGCGCAGAAGGCGGTTGGGTGGTGGACTGGGCCTGGCCGACACGCGGCGCGGCCTTCATTGACCCTGCATTCCTGGTCCTCCAGCTCATCGCCGCCGGGCACACCCCGGCTGCGGCTGAGGACCTGTTGTCGGGGTGCCCGGCCTGGGCGAAGTCCGACCCGAGGGGCATCGACGCGTTCGCCACGGCGAACGCACGGATGTTCCGTCACCGCGCAGAGCGATCCCCGGAGCAGACGTGGCTGCGTGCCATGGAAACGACCGCGCAGGCGTGGGTTGATCACAGGGGAGCTTAGGGAGTGCCCGCTAGCTCTGGCTGGCGAGATCCGCGATGTTCACCGGGGTACACCCGCGAAGGATTACGACGGACCGGAAGGCCACAGCCCACTGTGCCCGCGGGTCTTCGTAGGGGATCCGCCGAGGTTCAGGGCTGATCCTGCGGAGGGTCTTCGGGTGGTAGAGGAAGGCTTCTACGCCCCAGCCGGATGACTGCCTCACCCAGGCCGCGGCGTGGCCGGCGCGCAGGCGTGGACAATACCTGATGGCGTCGGGGGCGCATGTCCGGCACACGGGGGGTGATGTGGTGAGTTCCCCCTCGCGGATGGGGGTGCCTCCTGCGTCGGTCACCACGTAGAGCTGCCGGTCGGCTTCGAACATGGGTATGCCGCAGATCTGGCACAGCAGATCCAGCATGGCCCGCCGCTGCCGCAGGGCGTGCACCTCCTCGAAGCGAGCCCGGCCTCTGCCGCGCTGGATGGCCTGGCGGACCCACAGAACGCCGAAGGAGTCCCGGTCGTAGAAGGACTCGTCGGCGAAGCCCAGGTGGGGTCCTTGTGGGCCGTGTGCGACGACCACTTCGGGGTGGATGACAGTCTCGCGCTCCCACCTCGTGATGTAGGGCACGGGGAGGTCACGCTGTATGTAGCGCTTGGGCGGCATAGACCTGCCTTCGGTTCGACGGGAGCGCCGCCCACCTGCCCCAGCGGGTGGGCGGCGCGGTCGGCCTCCGTGTCAGGAGAGCCGCGTCCTGGAAATCTGACGATACGTCAGATAAGGGTGCGGGCCAGATCATGAAGTGCCGGCACCAGCTCAGGGTGATCGCCCCGGGACGCCGACTGCAACAGCTCGGCGATCACGACGACGAGCGCAGCTCGGCCGTCTTCCCCCTGCAACACCGAGAACACATCCCGCACCTTCTTGACGAACGCGGGACTCAGGCAGGAGTACGCGACCAGTAGTGCCGGGTCGTATCCCGCCGGGGCGTGGCCGAACCCCTCCCAGTCCAGCAGGTACGGGGTCTGCGCCGTCAGGTTGGCCAGATGGAGATCGCCGTGAGCCACGGTCCAGTTCCTGATCTGCGGGGGGTCGACTCCGAGGAACTGGGGTACGGCTCGGTCGATCCATTCCTGGCGTACCGCGATGCGATCTGTGGTGCTCTGCGCCACCGTGTCGAGGTCGGTCCTGAGAGAAGCCCACCAACGATCCGCAGGGTCCAGCTCTTCCCGGAGAACCGGCTCTGCGGAGCACACCGGTTCGGTGATCTCCTGGGACAGCTCCGCCAGATACCCGGAGCCGTCCTGGATGCGTTCGATCGAGGTGAACATCCGGGCCTTGTGCACGCGGCCGTCGAACCGTTCGGCCGCGAGCCGGTTACCGTCCCACAGCTTTCCAGTGGCCTTGTCAGCCCGTGCCGTGAGGAGCCTCAGCCAGCAGTCGCCGTACTGCGGGTGATGAACCCGACTGCTGAGCGTCCGGCCGCGCCAGCCCCAGACCACGTCACCGTGGATCGTGGTGCCGAACCGGTCCACGAACTGCGTGAACATGCTGCGCATGTCCTTCTCGTCCTGGCGGTCAGTCGGAGGCGAGTACACCTAGCACCCTTTCCAGAGTCGAGGCAGTGAGCGTCTGTTTGAGAGCGGTGCGGGCCTCATACCAGTGCGTCACGCTGGAAGTGGAGAGGAGGACTCTACTGACTCCCGGACAGGAACCGGAGACGAGAACGCTGGCCTCGGCCGGGCTGAGTCGCCGGTCGATGAGGTCCCGCAATTCGGGCGTCACGATCTTCGGCAGCTCGCCACCGTGGAACGGAGACGAGGCGTAGACCTCCCATCCGAGGAGTTCCGCATCGGCGATGGGGCCTTGCCCGTTGAGTGCTTGCTCGATCGGGGTCGCCATGACAAGGGAGACCGGGAGCTGGATCGCCCGACAGTGGTGATCGCGCGTCCCCGCGACCTCCGTCGCCAGGTCGTTCAGCTCCGGGACGGTGAACAGGCCGCCGTCGAAGCCGCTCCATGTGGCGACGCCGTAGGCCGTGATGTGCCCTGCGGTTGCCTGCTCCTCCAGGGCCTCGAAGGCGCTGCGCAGAGCGTCGTACGGGTCCCGGTGGTTGCTCTCCGGGTTGTGGACGAAGACCAGCTCCAGATGATCCCGTCCCATCTCGACCCGGCTCCGGTCAACCTGCCAGCGGACGAAGTCGGCCTCAAGGCAGTGGCCGGCCGCCGCCGGGAACGCGGTCAGGACCCCGTCCTTCTGAGCCGCAGCAGCGGCTTCCCCTCCGACGTACCCCACCTTCGTGGAGACACTGATCTCCGGCCGGGCGAGCGCGTTCTTCAAGAGCGCGTGCGCCTCGCCGTCGAGGTAGCCCGGGGCGGTGTCGACCCAGGCGGTGTCGGGGTTGTCTCCCGCGACATCGACCATGCGCCTGACCGCGGACGGCTTGACGCGGTAGGTGCCGAGGCCGAGCTGAGCCATCACGGAAGGCTCCTTCCCGCCGAGGCGGCCTGGCCCCGTACAAGGTCCGAGACCACCATCGCCACGTCCGACAGCCCGAGGCCGGAGGAGTCTGCCAGCTCGCCCAGGGACACCGAGTGCGGGCCCGTGTCGATGAGGGCTTGGAGGAGAGGGCGAGCCTCGATGCTCATCTCCCACTCCTTGCCGCAGGCCCGGAACACGATCACGTCGTCCGGCCTCGACGTGTCGAGCAGGGGCGTCGCCGTGAGCAGGCGGACCCGAAGCTCAGGGTCGGACGGGATGTCCGAGACGTACGGCAGGCTCGTCCGTAACCGGTTCAGGGACGTCGAATCCCGCTCTTCGGCGAATCGGTGGAGGAGACGGGGGTCAGCGAACATCTGGGCGACCCTGGCACCGAGGTCTCTCAGATGTTCCTGTTGGTCCGCGGCTGAGTCGTGGATAGGGAGGTCCAGCCGGAAGACCTCCTCCTCACGGAGCGCATCGGCGATCCACTCAAGGAGCTGGGCCCCCGTGGCGGGCCTGAGACCGAAGGTCGCGTGCAGCGAGGGGGTCCCCTCGGTGGCCGCTACGGAATGCCACCAGCCTCGCGGAACGTACAGGAGGTCGCCGGGCTCAAGGACCACCTCGTCCAACGGCGGCTCGGCCGGCTCCTCCGGGTCGGCGACATCCCGGTACAGGGGCGCCGGCCTGGTCGGTCCGTAGATCTTCCAGTGCTTCTTGCCGTCGAGCTGGATCACGATGACGTCGTGCGCGTCCCAGTGGATCTTGAATCCGGGAAGCGCCCGCACCGAGGCGTACACGTTGGTCTGCACGGGAGCCCGGAGCAGCCGCTCCAGCTCGACGGCGAGGCTGCCGATCGGCTGGCTGATCTCGTCCATCGAGTCGAGGACGAGTGAAGCACCCTCGTCAAGGCACTCGTGGAGCTGTGCCGGGTGGACTCGATGCCAGACGGTGTTCCGACGCGTAGTGACGGCCTCGGTGTACCGGTGAAGGGGGACCATCTCACCGCCGACCATCAGCCGCATTCGCGGCGGTTCCAGGCGGTGGGTGCTGATGATGTCGTTGACCTGGTCCCAGGTGAGCAGGTTCTGAGGGGCGCTGACGGCGCCGGGGATGTGAAGGTGTCGGCGATGCAGCACCCCGGCCAGGAAGTTCTCCTGGCCGAGGTGCGTCGCCAGGCTAAGAGGCGACAAGGGGGTAGTCCTCGCTAGTCGTTGCCGTCGCTACGGCCGGTGCCGCCGCCGTCCCCCGCCGGGGCGGAGTTGCGGTTGCGGGCCGCCTGGATGTCGCGGCGTGCCCGGACCAGTCCGGCGCTACGGGTCTGCGGAGTCCCGCGCCCGTCGTTCTCCGTGTTGGCGCTGATGATGCTCGACACGTCGTTTTCCCATCTCTCGTTATTCGCACACACCTCTGGTGAGGTGCGGTGGGCCGCCCCCGGCACGGGCCAGGGCGGACCGCTCCGTCACGGGCGGCCGGCCCCGCATCGGCGCCGAGCGGGGGGCGGGTCGTTCCCCTGTCGAGTTGGCGCCGCCGAACCCGCATCCGTGCCTTCACGACGGATACCGGTCGACAGCCGCACTCGGCAGGGAGTTCAGGGGCGCGGCTGCACAGGGGCGTGCAGGCCGCCGTTCTGGAGGGCGTGAAGACCGCCATGGTCGACAGGTCCGCTTCGAGCCCATCCCGCGTTCAGCGTGCGGGGACGGAGGACTGCGCCGTCGATTCCCCGACGTTGGGGAGGCTCGTGGGAGGGGTCGTACTTCCGGGGCGGGGTCGAGCGGCACTCCGGGGAGACGGACAGGAGGTAAACGGTTCCGTCCTCGTCCGGAGCGTTGAAGTTGAAACCCTCACCGGAGTACAGCTTCGAGTAGGTGTTCCGCTGACTCTCGGCGTTGTCGAGCCAGAGTGCCGCCTTCTCCTGGACCGGTCCGTCCAGTTGGCAAACGATCTTCACCAGCCAATCGAAGAGCCATTCGACAGCAACGAAGGTGCTGGGAACGAGAGTTCGACCTAACCAGGTCAGGTTGAGATACTGGCTCTGCCCGTTCGGGTATACCGCGACCGCTTCACAGTGGTGCGCGTGAGGCTGGTACAGGTCGGGTTGCCGGATGGATCTCTGGTCGATGGTCAGCATCACACCCCCTCTACAGCGCCGCGAGGCGGACGTGCGGACTGGGCGGGAACGCGCTGTACTGCTCGCGGTCGATCACGTGGCGGGGGATCGGCTGGACCTTGAGCCGGAAGAAGACGACCTTCCCGCCCCCGGCCGGCCGGTGTCCGAAGTCCGATGACATGCTCGTCAGCAGCGGCAGGCCGCGCCCGCTGGTTGAGTCCTCGCCGCAGTCCTGGCGCGTCTGGGGCGGCAGGGGGTTGTTGTCCACGGCCGCGAAGGTGAACTCGTCCCCGGCGATGCCGAAGTCGACGTGAACCCGTCGCGTGGCCCCCGCGTGGAGGATCACGTTGGTGACCACCTCCGAGGCGAGCAGTTCAGCCGTCTCGGCGATATCCGGGTCGCACTCCCACGCGTGTAATGCGTGGCGAAGGGTCTTCCTCGCGATCCGAGGGGTTTCTGTGCTAGCGAGAAAGCTATAACTTCGCCAGACGAAAGTGGACACCCGCCAACCTCCCATACCGCTAAAAGGGGCCGACGCAGCTCCGGTTAACTACCGCGGGGCTGTATCGGAGGCCCAATGCTCATCCCCAAAAGTCCCGCCCCGTCCGTAACCAGGGTCATCAGTTGGGAAAGACTGATCAGTTCGCGCCTCGGGTCATTAGGCGGACCGAAGTCCAGGCAAAAGAGATTGCCCGCAGTCCGCGTGATGGGAATGCGAAGTCCAGGGGTCCTGGGTGAATCCGACAACGCATCCCCCGAAGGCGTTAAGTGCACGTGTATTCCCCCCTGCCGATCCTCCGAGGTGGCACACGGCCAGGCACGGCGGAGCGGAGAGTCAAGTTGTCGCCACAAGGCGTTACCGACGTGAACAAGGTAGACCTGGGCAAGTCTTAATCGCAAGTGCCCAATCTGGGTATGCCCAGATCTGGTTGAGTGGTCCCGACCTCCTGGGGTCGGGCAAACTGTGACCAGTCAAGCGAGGGGAGGCACGGTGGCGAGCACGATTCGGAGCCGCCGATTGGGCGGTGATCTGCGCAAACTGCGCGAGGAGCTGGGCCTGAAGGACGACGCAGTCGCGCGTGCCATGGGGTTCTCGCGGTCCAAGCTGAACCGTATCGAGCTTGGGGAGAACAAGGTTGCCCCGAACGACCTCAAGGCCCTGCTGGACCACTACGGTCTGACCGAACCTGCACAGCGCGAGCACTTCATGGCTGCCGCCAAGGATGCTCGCAAGCCCGCCGGTTGGTGGCAGCGCTACCTGGACTCCCTCCCGCGCGAGTATGCGGATTTCATCGAGCTGGAGGCTACGTCAAGTGCGATCCAGACCTTCCAGCCGAACCTGATCCCAGGGCTTCTTCAGACGCCGGCCTACATGCGGGCGGTCATCGGGGCGAACCCCGCGATCTTGCCGCCGGCCGACATCGAGGGCTTGGTCAAGATCAAGCAGGATCGGCAGGGAAGGCTCACTGGCGACGAGCCGCCGCGTCTTTGGGCGATCATCGGCGAGTCAGCGGTCCGCCAGAGAGTCGGCGGCTGCGCCGTGATGCTGGAGCAGCTAAGGCATCTGGAGCAGATGGCGACAGCTCCACACGTGACGATTCAGGTCTTGCCGCATAGCGCTGGCGCTCATGCCGGACTCGCTGGAGGGTTCGTCACCTTCTCGTTCCCGAGTGAGCGGGAGCCCGACATCGTCTGCGTCGAAACTCAGACGGGCACTCTCTACATGGACGAGCCGGGGGAGCGCTCTGCGTATGGCGAGATCTTTGATCACTTGAGAGCTGCGGCCAAGAACCCTGCGGACTCGCTGACCCTGATTCACAAGGTCATGGAGGAGATAGAGCAGACCATGAAGCAAGAAGAGGGAGAAGGAAGCAGATGAGCACCCCCCGACCCACCTCCACCCAGGGGCCCTGGCGGAAGAGTTCCTACAGCGGTGCCAACGGTGACTGCGTCGAGGTCGCCCTCGCCCGTGGCGGGATGGCCGTCCGGGACAGCAAAGACCCCGACGCCGGCCAGCAGGCCCACAGCACCGCGCCGTGGACCACCTTCATCCACGCAGTGAGGAGCGGCACGCTCGGCTAGTCAAGGAAGCTTTCGACCTGAATAGACGCTCGCTCCCCCCGGTCTTGGCGGGAGCAGACTTGTATCAGCCGATTGCTGAGCCCGTCGTGGGTCACATGACCCGCGCGTGACCCGCAGCGGCCGGAAACGGGCAGAAACGCTGGCAACGCATAACCCATGGAGCCTGTCAAACTTCTGGGCGTGTTGCCAGCGTTTCCGCAGGTGAGGGGCTTAGACTGCTGGTGCCGAAGGGAAGAGTTCAAGTCCCCCCTCGGACACCAGCAAAAACCCCAGTTGATCTGGGGTTTTTTGGTTTTTCGGAGTGTGCCCGCTCTCACTGTGGCTCGCGATCCCGCGCGGAGACCAAGGCGCAGACGAGTCACCGGGAAATATGACAGCTCTCTGACGATCGTCAGGACCGGCTCCAGGTCGTGCGGACTCCCACCTAAGGTGGCGTCTCCGGAACCAGGAAACCGAAGGAAACGTGATGGAATCGCGCACCGGGGCCAGTGTCGAGCTGACCCTCTTGGATCTTGGCAGCAAGTGGATCGATACAGCACCCAGGTCCGTCCGGGTGGGCCATGTCCGCCTCCATGGCTGGCAGGTCGACCGTGTCGTGACACCGCCGAGCTTCCACGCCGATGTGGACTCCTATCTGATCAAGGTCAACTTCGAACTCGACCTCTCCGGGGACATGCTCCCGATGAACTGGTTCGAGGTGGGGTTCACTTTCCGTGACACCGATCAGGAGAAGGACGGCGGAACCGGGGAAGTGACCGTCGTCGATGCCATTCCCCATCCCGGGCCTCGTCCAGGTATCGCCACGGCGTACACCCTGAACCAGTACCTTCATCTCCTGCCAGCCGCGGACAGTACGGACACTAACGCCTATCTGCCCGCCGCCCGGGACAACGTCGACGTCTTTGGCATCGGCAGCAACCAGGTCCGTTGGCGCCATACCTCCCCCGAGGACGGCGCCATTCGCCCGGGTTCGTATCCCGCGTGGGTCGTGCTCGTGGTGCCAGCAGGCCAGCCTGAGCAGGACGTCACACTGGCAGTGCGCTTCGACCTCGATCCACAGGGCTCCGTGGATTACGGACTGACCAGCACCCCGGACTCCTTCCGGCTGGCCCTCACCGCCCCGGATGCGACCTCCGTCGTCCACACCGCGCAGGTGGTCGACGTCAACACGGAGCGGACCGGCCTCTACACGGGCTCGTATCCCACACTGTTCATCTCGTACGCCCATGACAACGACCGGCACAAGGCATCCGTCCGCGATTTCGCCAACCTGCTGCAGGAGAACGGCATCTACACCCATCTCGACCAGTGGTCGGACGATTCCCGCAAGGACTGGGGCACATGGGCGAGTCAGCAGATCGGATCGGCCGACTTCATCGCCGTCATCGCCTCCCCCATGTGCCGAAAGGTCGGTGACGGAGCCATGGAACCCCGTCAGCACCGGGGCCTGCAGAACGAGCTCGGCATCGTTCGCAACCATTTGGCGGCCGAGCCCGACGAGTGGGGGCGCAAGGTCCTGCCCGTCGTACTGCCGGGCGGCTCCGTGGAGGACATCCCTCTGACCCTGCGGCCCCACAACATGGACCACTACATCGTGAAGGAACTCAACGAGGCGGGAATCGACGACCTGCTCAGGGCGATGGCGGGCACACCGTCCTTCCCCAGGCCGCCGCTGGGCCCTCCGGCGGCCCGGTTGAAGGAGGCAACGGCGCGAAAGCCGCCGTCCCCTCCCGGGGCTGCCCGCCACTGAGCCCAGGACTCACCCCGTCTCGTCGTCCGCGCCCCCGGACGCCCGGAAGTCGGGGTGGTCCCGGTCGGCGCTCATCGCCAAATGCAGCGGTACCGGTGCGGCCGTGCGGTCGTCCCATGAGATCGACTGCTCGCAGAGCCGAGCGGTGAGCGCTGCCAGCCGACGGGGTTCCCAGGAGCCCGGCCGCACCACAAGGATCTCCTTGCCGGTATAGGCGTGCCAGGGAACCCCCCGTTGTTCGGACTCGTGGGCGTGGGGCAGGGTCCACCGGGTGAACCGTGCCCCACGGTCCCCTCCTTTGGACTTCAAGGTGACCGAGCGTCCCGCGAGGTACCAGGAGTCGAGACTGCTCTCCGAAAGCCGGTACACCTTGCGCTCCGGCGCGGCGGGCTGTAGGGGATCGGCAGGCATGTTGGCCTTCTCCACCCGGCTGACGGGCCGACCGATCTCACCGTTGTCGCTGTTCAGACGAACGACCGCTACATCGACCCCGGCGGCACGCAGCGTGTCCCCCGGCAACGGTTCAGTACCGAGTGACCTGTCCGAGAGCCCCTTCCACAGCGTTCTGGTCGCGGTGGACTCCACGAACAACACCACGGGTGTCCTGCTGCCCGTATGTGCCACCAGGTCGCGGAGTCTGCGTTCGATCTCGTCACTCGCCTGATCGCCCTTCGCCCCGGACCGACCTCCACGCGTCGCGCCGATAGGGCCCGCATGGAAGTCCGTGAGCCCCTCGGACGCCCGGAGCCACATATGCGTCCGCTCGCTGTACATGAGCGCGCGCCAGGCACCGATACCAGCGGGGTCCGTGTGGAGCGCGTACAACGTCGTGACGAGCAGGGACCCGTCATCAGCCGTCTGCTGCCTCCGAACATGGATGCCGATCAGGAGCACCGGCCGGTCCAGGGGTAGGGGCATTCCTTCCTGGGCCAACGCGTTCGGCAGCCGGTCGTCCAACACACCGGCCGAACGCAGGAGGTCGCGGAGGGCGGCGCGAGCCGCGTGTCGCTTCTCACCGGCGCTGCGGGGCCGGGCGCCCTCGGGAAGGGTCAGGGGGTCGGTGGCCAGAAACTGAGTGGGCACCCTCAGATGTCCGAACAGCCGCCTGAGATGCAGCTTGGCATCGAACTCCGCGGTATCGGCCAGGGGGTGGTACTCCGTCTCCAGCCAGGCGGCGACGAGCCGGTCCGGCTCGCGAGCGAGATCCAAGGCGTCGGCCAACAGGGCCGCCCTGTTCGGCGTATCGTGGGAGAGCAGCCGCGGGCAGTGGCGGGCGACCACGTCCAATGACGCGGTGAGGGATTCCGTACCCCGCTCGGGGTCCAGCCGGACCGGTCGGCCCGTCAGCTCCTCCAACTCACCGCGCATCCGCTGTCTCGCTTCCGGACTCGCGTAGAGACAGGCGAGGGTCATCTTGCGGTATCCCGTTGGCGCTACGGCTGCCGTCGGCAACCCGCCCTCTTGGTATCTCTTGACCCTTTTCGGCAGCCGGATCCCCTTGTCCACGGGGTACGTCAGCGGGACTAGTGAGGGCAGCGTCAGCAGGATGTGCTCATGCAGGCGAAGCAGGAACCGCGGACCGAGCCCGCTGCCGATGGTGTGAAACCGGGCCCGGGCCATCTGCGGCCTGAAGCGGTCCGGGTGTTCGGGGAATTCGGCGGGGAGTTCCAGGGGCTCCAGTTGACAGGCTCCGAGAATGCTCGCGATCGCGGGGTTGAGGTGGCTCCGCCACTGCCCGGTCTCGTTGTTCTTCGAGCGCAGCACCGGCAGCCGCAGGACGGGGGTGTCCGCCTCTTCTCCCGGTAGGCCCTGCCGCTCGATCCATACGTGCTTCGCGTTGTGCCCCCGCGGCGCGATCCGGGACAGGTGTGCGTCAAAACAGACCACAAGGTCCTCCACACCTGCCCGGGTGATCAGTCTGGCGGTGATCCTGGCCATACTGAACGCCCTGCCGGACTTGCTGACGACGAGATCAGCCTTGTTCCAGGCGACCAGCGATCCATCCGTGTCCAATCGAAAAGCGAGAGGTGGGCGGCCGTCGACGGCAATCGCGCCAGCGGCCACCTGGCGCAGGATCTGCCAAGTGGCGGTTCGGAAAACCCAACCAGGCATGGTGGGCACCTGGCTGGCGCGGAAGGCGATGGATTCCGAGAACGGGCGCGGCGCCCCAGGCGACGGCAGCACAGGGACCAGGGTGGACGAATCAGCGCTCCCTCTGATGTGCCGTTCCCATGCCCGTACCGCCGTCCGCACCCGATGGTCGAACGGATCACTCGTCAGTAGCAGCATCCGGTCACCCTGGGCGCGTTCGGTCTCGTCCAGGTGGTTCTCGCCGAACAGCCGCACAGGTCGACCGGTGGCTGCCGTGATGCCCGTGGCCAGACTGGCGTAGGGCTGTCGTCGGCCACGGGGGGCCGGCAGACTCTCCCACGCCTTGCTGAAGTCCTCGGTCAAGGGGTAGACGACGATGGAACCCAAAACTTCGTCCACCCGGTCCCGGGGCACCCGGTAGGCAAGTGTGATCAACACGTCGGCGCTCCCTTGGTGTGACGGTCGGCGTAGTCGAAGAATGCCTGCAGCGTGCTGCCGTAGTAGTCGCACAGCCGGTCGAGAACGCCGTCCCGGCGCCAGCCCTCTCGCAACTTGACGATCGATGTCGCCAGATCGCTGCCGCCTGTCGGGTCCAGCATGGCGCCGTCGACCAGGTGCAGTACGGCGGAAGTCCCGCCGCGGCGGGCCCGTCCGATCAGCTGGACGGCGCCAATGATCATCTCGGCCGTGACGGCGAGTTTCACCTCCAGCGGCTGGGCCTGGAAGTACGGAGGGCGGCGAATGATCTTCTCCAAGTAGTTGCCGGCGACGGCTCTGCGATCGGCGAGCAGTCCCTTGGGATCGCTGGAGGGTCCTGGGTGGACGGCCAGGGCCCGGGCCTGGATATGGGCGACCAGTTCCGAGGGTTCGTCCATCAACGGGATCGGCCGGACCACGAGCCACACGGAGCCGAGCGCGGACTTGTCTCCCCTGCCGATGATGTTCACTCCGCGTTGAACCCTCGCCAGCGGCGCGATGAGGATGTCGGCATCGGACATCGCCGGGAAGCCCTCCAGCCGGTCGGCCGGCAGCTCGCGCCATCTCCCCACCCCTTCGGAGGGCGGCTCGTAGGCCTCGTCCGCCCGAGGCCGGACGGCCAGACAGATCCGTGTCGCCGCCACCCCCGCACCAGACAACCCTTCGGCCACTAGGCGCGCGGCCTCGTACGACGTGGTGGCCAGCAGCACCCTCGCCCGGTCCTCGTCCTCGTCCTTGAGGCGGTCCAACTCGGCCCTCAGGTACCTGCGCCACAACTCCTCGGCGACCCGTACGGTCGCCCGTGCGCGCTCGGGTCCTTCGAGCCCGGAAATCCTCTCGAACGGGCCCGACTTCCGGATGGGTACGCCCGCAGCTTCGACACGGACCCCGTTCGGCGCGTTGTCCGCCACCCACCAGCGGGGACGCATATGCACATGGTGATGGGGAGCGCCCGGGAAGTAGGATGTCGCCGACAGACCCAGCACGATACGCCGGGTCCCGGCGAGCGCCATCGCCGTGGTCTCCCCCAGGGTGACGGTGTAGGTGTGCGGATCGCCCCCGAACGCCGCCGTGGTCAATCGGGCCGCTTCCGGTCGGGTGTCGTCGAAGTGTTCAGTGAAGGCGAAGACCAGTCGGCCGAGGGGTCCGGTGGGTGTGAGCCGCCATCGCCCGTAGGTCCCGAGACGGTCCGCGATCTCCTGCGCCGACTCGACTCCGTTGTCCACCAGCTGAGCGTTGTTGGCCATCAGTACATGCAGATATGCCCGGATGCGCTCCAGGATGGCCCGCCGGAGCACCCGGTTGGCAAAGCGCCCCCGGTCGTGCTCGTCCAGCTCGGGCAAGAGTTCCGCGAGCGCCGTACGGGCGGCGGCGAGAGCTTGGCCGCCCGTTCCGACGGTGACCACCTGCGCGAGGTGTCGGCGGATATCCGCGAATCCCTCCGGCTCCCCCGCCTGCGGGGGCTGTTCCCCTATGAAGAGGGAGCGGAACATTGCGACCTGGTCCGGAGAGACCTCTGTCGGTTCGACCCCGAAGATCTTGCCGGTCAACCAGTTGTCCCATCTTCTGGGCACCATCCAGGTGCGGGCGGGTCCCCGGGGCCGCCGACCCCGGGAGGGGGGCGCCGCGCCCAGACGGTCGTAGGCCAGGTGGCTGACGTAGTTTTCCGAGAGGTATCTCAGACCGAAGTAGGCATCGCGAACGCTCGCGTCCACCTCGTCGTGGAGTCGGCCGAACGCCGCCCCGAAGTCTTGATCGAGGCGTCGTAGTGGCGTGTTGGTGCTACCACCGTGATCCAGTACGAGTCCCCGGCCAGCGCTCTCGATGGCAACCCGTTGGAAGACGTCGACCTCGTCGATGACGACGATTTGGCACCGTCGCAGAACCAGCTCCTCAACCGTCAGCCGGTCGTTCGCCCCGAAGCCGTCGTCGACCGGGGTCTGCAGAACCCCCGAAAGCAGATTCTGATGCGAGGTGACGATCACATCGGCGGTGCATGCCTGCCGCGCCGCACGGAATCGGCCACAGGTGGTACGCCAGGGGCACGCGACGGTTCGGGCTCCGCCCCGGCGGTCAGGTCGGCACAGCGCGGAGCAGGGCTCCTGCCCCGGCTGCCAGGCATCGATGCCCCTCTCGGCCGAGGCGATAGCCGAGAGAGCGCAGCCGTAACCGAACCGCCGCCAGATCCAGTTCGCGTCCGGACCGCCTTCCGACACCCTGGCCGACGCCGTCGAGGCGACTTTGATCAGAGAGCGCGGTGAGACCAGGGGAACCACCTGGGCGCCACTGCCGAAGAGGGTCAGAGCGCGTTCGACCTGGTACGTGACCCGGACGACGTCGGCGTTCGTGGGAAGTACGAAGGCCACGGTGACACCCGTCCGGGCCGCCCAGCAGGCGAGGGTCTCGACGAGCACCACGGATTTGCCGAATCCGGTGTAGGCGAGAAGCTGGTTGACAGGGCCGGCTGTCAGGTCCAGGCACTGGACCTGGTTGCCCGCCTCATCACGGACCTGCTTGATGAAACGTTCGACCGCGGTGAGCCGGTAGGCGTTGCCACCGTCGTTCAGTGCCGCCTGGTCGATCTGCTCGGCGATATCGCGCAGATCCTCGAAGGGGATGGATCTCCGGAGCTCGGGCGGGGCATCCCGCACTGTGGCGAGCGATTGCCGTGGTGGCCGGTGGTGCTCTCGGATCTCATAGCGGTGGTCGACATAGGTACGGTCCGCGCCGTCGGGAGTGCGTACCCGCGTAGTGGTGGTGTGGGGGCCGGGTTGGGCAGCGGGTCGGATACGGTCCATGGCGCGATGAAGGGCATCCAGTTCCTTCAGGGCGTCGTCGACGAACGCCGACAGAGGCATACCCGGATCCACCAGGATGGCTCCGCTGGATCCGTAGTCGTCGGTGGCTGCGCATCCAGGGACACTGCCGACGCGGAGAAGGCGGTCCAGGGTACGACCCGCCGATTCGGCGTTGGCGAGTACGTTGGGACGCCTGCGGAACAAGCGGGTGAACTGACTGGCGTCCTGGAGCGGCAGATGTCGCCACTCGGTCCAGTCCGCGATATGCCCGTCGAGCACGAAGAGGACATCCGTCCGGGAGACAGTGCGGCGTCCGTCTTCCTGTTCGGTCAGGGGAAAGTGCCGGGCCGTCAGGCCGATGGCGGCCCGCATGGCCCTGGGTAGGATCTTCACGTCGTCAGGCATGGTCAGCCTTCCCCCGCGTGGACAGGATCCGTCGCACCCGCAACTTGAAGCGGCTCTCGGTGATGACGTCCAGAGCCGGGAGAGCCGATCGGACGGCGTCGTACTGATACTCGTGCGAGTGGGGCAGGAGAATGGTGGCCCGGGTCCGGGACGCACGCAGATCCGCGCAGAGCCGGTGGGACGACCGGTACTCCTTGACGTCCAGCCGGAACTCGGGCCCGCCCGGCCCGACGGAGACATGCAGATCGTAGGAGTCGCCGTCCGGCCAGAGACAGACGCGGCAGCCGAGCTTCTCCAGTAGCCCGGCGATCCGTAGCTCATTGGCACCTGGCACGACGACGAAGCGCCACACTCCCGGGTCGACTCGGACGGCGCCTTCCGTGGAGGCTGCACGCGGCTTCGCCACCCTCGGCCCCTCGTCGGTACGACTGAGATCGGGCTGGGATCCACGAGTGCGGCCCGTCACGATCCGGTAGCGGGCCACATGGGGCATATAGCGGCAGCGCGCGGTCCCCTGTCGCACTGCCATCGGCCACCGGCATTCGGGGCAGGGCCACCACCATCCCACTGTCTCACTGACGTAGTGCACCTGGTCCGGAGAGAGTTCCTGATATCCCCTCCAGGGGAGGCAGATCCTCCTATCGGCGATTATGTCGCCGAGAAGGGCACGGTGGCCCGCCGGGTGCTCGATCAGAAACCTCCGGGAGGTGACATAGGTGTCCTGGTCCTGGGAGGCGGTGAGCGCCGCGAATGTCTCCTGTCTGATCCGTGCCGCGTTCATATGTGTCCATGAGGGCAGCCATCCGGCCGGATCCGTACCGGACTCCAGGGGCACCGCGTACTCACTGGCGAGGTCGAGTGCCGTCGACGTCAGCTGATCACTACCGTCCAGCAGGACGGATTCCACGATTGCCCCGTCCGCTTCCGCGCCCCGGAAGGGCAGAAGCCCACCCAGTTCCGAGCGCAGCGACGAGACGAGTTCGAGTGGCGTCGTGGGTCCGCGACCAGGGCCATGTGTCTCCATCACCACCCCCGTCATCCGGGCCACTTCCAGGTAGGCGGCGGGCTGCCGGGCCCGTACCGACCAGGCGTACGCGGCACGCAGCGCTGCCGTGACCACCCTGCGTACCTGTGTGTCGGGGTCGTCAGCGGGCGCCTCGATCCAGTCGGTCACGCCCCCTCCCCGGCAGAGCTCGGACACCACCGGTTGAAAGAACATCGTGCGCAGTGTCCGCCCGGCCGTGCTGGGAACACCTCATCGGCGTACCACTCCCGTGCCAACTCCGCGAGTACCCCACGGGCCTGCGTCAGCACATGGGCATCGTGGTGGTCGAAGGTCGTGAGTACGGGACCTGTACGGGTCAGTCGTTCGAACTCGACCGACGCCCCTGCGGCACCGCCCGGTAGTACGCCTTCGACGGCGAGTACGACGGCGAGCGCCAGTTGAGGGTAACGCCCGAACACATCACCCGCTCCCACATCGCGGGTCGTCTTGGTCTCCCGAAGGACCCACCCTCGGGCGGCGCGGTAGAGCAGGTCCGCCTTAGCGATCACGACCGTGTCGGCCTCCGGGTCGTACACGACAAGGGTCGGCTCGGCCAGAACGTCGGCCGGCTCCGGCGACGGTATGTCCTTCAGTGGGCAGACCAACGCGTGGTCGCCGATCATCTGCCGACCGAGCCGCGCCTCGGAGCCCGTCGTCTCCCACCGCCCGAACGTCCACTCATGAGCGTCGGCGGGCAGATACCCGGGGTCGCACGGGCCCTCGGCAGGTCGGCGATGCCGCCCTTCGATCCACTCGTGCACGGCTCGGCCACGGCGAACCGCGGCGGAGTCCTCCACTCCTCTGTCCCGTGGCAGCCACAGCTCTTGGAGATGCGCCTGGGCGGGGCACGTAGCGTAAGCACGGGCTGTCGTCACTGACCATGACCGACGTCGGCGACCCGCGCCGCCACCCGCTTCGACACCGAGCAGACCGGGGCGGACCTGGACCGCGGGGCACACGTCGACGAGTGGGCAGTCACCGCATTCCGGTCCGGGGCGAGGGGAGTCCCCGGCCACCCGCAGCCACGGCTCCTCGCCGAACTCCTTCTCGTAGAGCCGGTGGGCGACCTCGACAGTATCGTCGAAGATGACCTGATACGAGCCGTCCGCGCAGCCGATCTCCACTACCCGTATACGATCGGGCATGGTGTCCCGCCCCGTGGTGAGCGGGTGCCAGGCCCAGGGACTGCTGAGCACCGGCAGACCGCCCGCGACCACGGCAGCGGCTATCGCCCGCTCCGCCTGGTCGACGGTGCGTCCCGTGATCGAACCGATCCGCAGCAGTCGTAGTTCCCTGAACCCTCGGGCGGCATAGCGGCGGCCGTACACGATCTCCTCGTACCTCTGGGCACCGTTGCTTCCCGGCACTTCGCGCCATCTCGCCCAGGTTCGGGACACCGGCGTCATGGGTTGCGGTACATCGAGTATGTCGGCCAAGGGGAGTGCCGTGATCTCCTCGGCGGCTTTCAGGTAGTTCTCCACCGCCCGCGGTACCCACGCGGCCAGCGCCGGATGAATCGGCCGCTTCGGTCGGGACCGCCAACTGATCAAAGCCTCGTCCCGGGCGCTCGGTCCGAACTCCATCAGATCAAGCACCGCGTTGACGGGCCCCAGGGCGCTGCGCTCCAGGCTCCCGGGGGCGAACTTCCTCGCCCCATCGGTACGGCGCACCGAGGGCCGGGATTCCACCGCCGTTCGGAGCGGACAGCCACGGCCCGGGGCTCTGACACGACTGGGCTGCACACGGATCAGATTGCCGTCTCCGGAGCATCCATCCGGTACGCGCCAACTCTGCATGGACTATTCTCCCCCCGAAAATTCCGCATTCCGCGGCATGTGATAGGCAAGCCCCGGGACCGATCCGCCGACGCCGGGCCGGAACACATCAATATATTCGCACGAGCGTGCGAACGCCGGGGAAGGGAAGCACTCCTGATGGACGAGAGGAAGCTCCATGGCCTCTTCATCGGCATCGACAACTATGCCTCTCCAGATATCAGAACACTTCACTTCGCACAACGCGATGCCACTGTTCTGCATGCCTTGTTCCTCGATAATTTCAAAGGAAATCTGAGCCTACTGCTGGGCGCGAAGGCGACCAAGGCCGGATTGCTGACAGAAATGAGACAGCTGGCGAGGGAGAGTACCGATGACGACATCGTCGTCGTCAGCTTCTCGGGCCATGGCACCAAGCGTCATGAATTGGCCATGTACGACTCCGTCGACGAGGCGGGCACCGGCGTTCGTCTCGAAGACTTCGTCGAACTGCTCGGCGGCACCCGAGCAGCCATCATGCTGGTCGTCCTCGATTGCTGTTTCGCCGGAGGCGCCGTCGCGAAGGTGCTGCAGCACCCCGCTTCCGATGGTGTGGCACGCGGACTGACCGAGCCGGTGGCGGACTTGGTGAGGCAGATTTCCGGACGAGGAAGGGTCGTCCTCACGGCAGCCACCAAGGACCAGGAGGCGTACGAACGACCGGACCTGCGTCATGGCCTGCTGACCCACTATGTACTCAATGGCCTGCTCGGGGATCCGGAAGTGGTGGTGGACGGCGACCGCGTACCGCTGCTCCGGCTCGCGGATTTCGTCTCACGCAGGGTGAAAGCGGACGAGTCACGACCATATCGCCAGCAGAACCCCGTGGTGGCCGGTCAAGTGGACAACGGCGAACTGCCCGTCCTCACCCCCGGAGGCAACTATGCGGCCGCCGGTGGCGGCCCTGCCCCGGACCCAGCGACCCATGCCTTCGCCAGCCTGGCCCCCTTCGGAGTCCCCGAAGGGGCCATCGCGCTCTGGCAAAGCGACTTCGCCGCGTTGAACTCCCTCCAAGTCGCGGCCGTCAACGACGGCGGCCTGCTGGTCGACACCAATGTCCTCGTCAGCGCGCCGACATCGTCCGGCAAGAGCCTCATCGGGGAACTCGCGGCACTGCGCGCGTACGGCCGCGCTCAGCGGGCGGTGATCCTCCTGCCGACCAGAGCCCTGGTCAACGAACAATACGATCGGCTCCGCCGACGCTACGAGGGCGGAGGGGTTCGGGTCATCCGCGCCACCGGGGAGCTGCGCGATCACCTTCCGGCGCTCTTCTCGGGCGATTACGATCTGGCCGTACTCACCTACGAGAAGTACATCGGACTACTGTTCGTCCGCCCGCAGCTTCTCCAGCATGCGGGTGTGCTGGTCGTAGACGAGATCCAGTCCCTCTTCTTGAACGAGCGGGGCCCGCTCCTCGAGATTCTCTTCACCTGGCTCAAGATGCGCCGGGGCCACGACGGCACTCCGCAGATCGTCGGGTTGTCCGCGGTCCTCGGGAATGTCCGGGCGCTCGCGGACTGGCTCGGCGCCCGGCCGGTCACCTCCGCCGAGCGCGCCGTTCCCCTGTACGAGGGCGTGATCGATCCGACGGGCCGCTTCCGGTACATCGATCAACGAGGTGTAGAGAGTTCGGAGCAGTTGTTCTCGCGGACGGATCCGGTATCCGATGACGAGACGGACGACGTGGCGATCGTCCGGGTGGTACAGGCGCTCATCGAGCGGGGACATCGCGTCCTGGTGTTCCGCAAGACCCGACGGCTCGCTCGCTCCCTCGCGGTCAAGCTCACGGCCGTGCTGGGGCTGCCTTCGGTCGATGAAGCATATGCGGCTCTCGGTGAACGGGAGAGCATGCGGTCGGTCGACGCACTGCGTTCCTGCCTCGCCGGGGGCACGGCATTCCATACCTCCGACCTCGACGACGAGGAGCGAAAGCTGGTCGAACACGCGTTCCGAGAGCAGGACGGCGAGCTGCGTGTGGTGGTGGCCACCACCACACTGGCCCAGGGCGTCAATCTGCCGGCGGACTCCGTGGTCATCGCCGAGCTGCAACACCCGGGGGGACATCCCTACGAAGTCGCCGAATACCGGAACATGGCGGGCCGGGCGGGCCGTACCGGCCTCGCCGAACACGGGCGGGCCGTCATCCTCACCCGCGGCCCCATGGACAGCGACCGGCTCTGGCAGAAGTACGTCACGGCGAAACCGGAGGCACGCCCCTCGACTCTACTGTCAGCCGATGTCGACGCCCGATCGGTGGTACTCGCCGCTTTCGCGGGCCCGACCGGAGGCCGCGGACCGGCGACCGTCGCCGACGTCCAGCACTTTCTCTCCTTCACCCTCGCCTCCCACCAGCGGCGGATGGCCGGCCGGCCCGACCCGTTCCCCGCCGAATTCATCGCGAGCACCATCACCCGGCTGCTGGCCGCGGGGCTGCTGCGGGCTTCAGGCGCCGGACACGTCCTCACCGGCCTCGGTGAGATCGCGGTCAAGTCGGGACTGTCGGTAGACTCCGTCGGTCTACTCGCCGAGGTCTTGGCAGCCGTGCCTGCGGGAACCATGAACCAGATGACCCTCATCGGCGCCGCCCAACTGGTAAAGGAGCTCGACGACACGCGTTTCGCACAGCCGAGCAACAACCCGGTCCGGGCAGGGGCACACCTCACCCGTTGCCTGGTCGAACAGAAGATCGCCGACTGCGTGCTCAAGAACCTGATGGACGTGCAGGAAAGGTCGCGGGCGGGAGCGGCACGTGCCAGACGCGCAATCGCGAGCCAGCTGTGGACCTACGGGTGGCCGACCTCCAGAATCGAGCAGAGCATCACCCATCTCCTCCGGGAACGGGCCGCTATGCCCGTACGCCAAGCCGCGCGCCGTACCTCGGATGTGATCGAGACCGTGATCGACGTCCTGCGTGAGGTTGCCCCCGATAACGAGCCCGTTCATCTCACCGAGAGTCTCCCCGCCGCCCTGGAACTGGGTATCCGGGTGGGCTTGGTTCCTGTGGCCCGGCAGCTGCCGACCGCTCCCGACCGGAGCTGGTTCTTCCATCTGTTCGACCAGGGCATGAGATCCGCGGCCGACATCGCCCAGGCCGACGAGGCCGTTCTGGTGGGCTGTGCCGAGGGCGATTCGGAGATGGCCACGCATCTGCGTACAGCTGCGGTAGCGGCGCTGGCAGAGGAGGAGCGGATGTCCGGGGCTCCTGGGCTGCCTCCGCCCACCGATTGATCCCACTCCGTTTCCGGCTTCCGGCTACGCCCAGGCCAGACCGTACGAACGGTCCTGACGCAGATGAGTGAAAGCGACCCTGACAGAGCCGGAAGCATCCGGCCGGATACGGGGTCGCCGCAGGGTGGGGTCGGCCACTTCAAGGGGCAGTTCGTCGGCCAGAACCCGTACTTGGGCGGGAACCGCGTCCGGACCGAATTGGACCGTCAGTACGAACGCGTCACAAGGGTGCCGCGGCGTGCAGACGTAGAACGGCTCCATTTCGGGACTGGGAAAGAACCGTAGGGTCACTCGGTGGCCCTCGCCCTGCCGCAGCAGCCGGGGCAATCGCACGGGGGTGCTGACCCGGGTCGCCGACTCCCGCTGGTGCGAGCCTTCCATGGTGCCCCCTCCGATGACCTGGGGCATGACGTCCCGGGGCATGGTCGCCCCGCCCGGAAGGGCTTCGAGAACACCCTTGGGATACGAGTGGGACAGTGACACCTCGTCGAGTGCCGACACCCGGCTGACCACGCACCTTTCCTCGATCACCTCCGTAACCTCCCGGTCGAGGAGGAGCAGGGTACGCAAGGACGAAGTGGTCCATGGCGGATCTCCGCCGTCCATACGGTCCGGCCCCGTCGCCGTGAGGGCTGTCTCGGCAAGACGTTCAAGAGCCGCGTCCACATATCGGCGCGCGGTGCGCGGGTCACGGTCGAGTACGGCCGCGGCACGGCTGAGCCTGGTCCCGAAGCGCTCGTTCTCCACCCCCTCCAGCCCCAGGGCGATCCTGCTGAGCCGAGCCGAATCCATGGGTAGGGCACCGGTCAGCTCCGACAGTCGCCGGGTAACTTTGCCCCGCTGCATGAGCGGATCCTCGCCCTCGTCGATACCGGCGACATGCCGGAGGGCCGCTCCGATGCGCACCGGCGCCAGGGTGTCCTTTACCCCGAAGCCCTTGCGTAGCGACTTCAATTCCCGCAGGACGTCCGCCGCGCTGATGTTCATTCGTCCCCCTCAAGGGATCCGGAGAGCGGATTCGAGTTCCGGTAGCGCGCCTCTCCCACCATGCGGGGGTCGAGCGAGCGGTACAGCTCGTCCGCGCGCCCCCAGTGCCGGGCTGCCTCGGAGTGGCGCTCGCAGACGGCATGAACGTTGCCGATACCCGTCACCGCACGCGCGGCCTCGTACCGACTGCCACACCCCTCCGCGACCATGGCCGCCCGTTCGTACCAGGTGACGGCAGTCTCGTAGTCCCCTGAGCTGAAGTGTGCCCAGGCGGCGCAATTCAAGGACATGGCAACGTCGAGTGTCAGGTCCAGCTGAACGAAGTCCTCATAGGCCCGGTCCGCATGACGGATGGCGTCCGAGTGCCGGCCGAGTTCGGTCTCGGCAAGGGCCATGCCTCGCAGAGCGATGGCGGCATTGCGCACATTGCCGACTCCGCGATAGGCCCGGTGCACCAGCGTCAGGCCCCGCAGAGCCTCCTGGTGTTCCCCCAGATAGAGAGTGGCCCAGGCCAGGTTGGAGGTGGCATTCCTAACTCCGTGCGCATCGGCGAGCTCCCGGAACAGCTCGAGGGCCTGCCGGAAGTACTCCACAGCGCTGGGCAGCTCCCCGCGGTCCGCGTGTCCGATGCCGAGGTTGTTGAGTGTGAGCGCCAGCCCCATTCGGTCCCCGGCTGTCTCCGCCGCCTCCACCGCGCGCCGATGAGTGTCGATCCAGGGGTCCCAGAGCTTGGCCAGGAAGAAGAACTCCCTCAGGAGGAAGGCCAGCTGCCAGCACTGCCGGTGGAGTCCCCGGTCGGCGGCAAGATGGCACAGCTGCACCAGGGTGGGCCATTCCCGGTCGATCCAGGAGTGTGCGGATTGGTAGTCCGGAAACGGTTCCGGCGGCGGGAACGGCGGGGTCAAGGAGATCCGGTAGCGCTGTGGCGCCAAGAACTCATCGGTCGCGTCCGTGAGCAGCAGACTGTGATCGAGGAGACGTCGTACGGCGGCGTACTGATCGTCATCAGCCATCTCAACGAGTACATGGGCCCGGGCGAACTCCCGCACCAGGTCATGGACCCTTACGTGTCCCGTACTCTCCACGGCGACGAGATGGGCGTCCTCCAATCGGTCGACGACCACCCTCGCCCCCACCGGGTCGAGGTCTGCCAACGCCGCGATGCTCCGCAGTTCCATGGGGTAACTCGGATGCAGAGCCAGCAGGCCGAACACCCGGCGTTGGACCTGCGTGAGGCCACGGCAGGAAAGACTGAACGCCGCGGTCACACTTCGTTCGCCGTCGTCCAAGACCGCGAGCCGGGCGGTCTCGTCGGCCAATCTGGCGTCGAAGTCCGACAGGGTCCACACGCGGGCGCCGCCGAAGCGGGCCGCGGCGATTCGAATGGCGAGCGGCAACAGCTCACAGCGGGTAACGACACGGCGGACCTCGGAGTCGTCAGCCGCCTCTGCCGCAGGGCCGGCGACGGCCCGGAAGAGGCTGACGGCATCGTCGACGGAAAGCCGTCCGACAGGCAGATGGACCGCTTCGTCCAAGGCGTTCATCCGGTTCCGGCTGGTGATCATCACACGGCACCTCGGTTCGGGCGGGAACAGTACGGAAATTTGTCCGATGTTGTCCACGTTGTCCAGGACGAGAAGGATTCTCACGCCCTGGACTGTGGACCTGTAGAGGTTGAGACGGGCGTCGAGCGTCGGGGGGATCCGCTCCGCGGAGACCTTCAGCAGCCTCAGCAGGGTGGCGAGTGCCTCGTACACAACCGCCTCACCCGTCCCGTCGGCCGGATCAGCCGTGCCGACTCCCGGCAGGCGTCCGAGGTCGAGAAAGAAGCAGCCGTCCGTGAAGGTACTCACCGCGTCCCATGACGCTTGTACAGCCAGTGCCGTCTTCCCCGCTCCGGACAGCCCGGACAGCGCGCAGACCGTTCGAGGCCCTTCCCCATGCAGAAAGGCCGAGATCCGCTGCAGTTCCTGTTGGCGTCCGTTGAACAACGGTGTCATGGCGGGAAGTCCGACGATCGGCCCACCGCGCCCGTCTCGCCGGGTACCTGCCTTGCGGAGCCCTGCTCTCAGCAGAGACGCCAGATCCCCGCCCGCCTTCAACTCCCGGTCACAGGCGTGGGCGAAGGAGACACTGCCGGATGCCGCACCCGTCTCCACCTTGGAGAGGTACCCCTTGCTGTAGTGGATCCGGTGGGAGAACTGCGAGAGGCTCAGACCTGCGGCCATACGGAGTCGTCGCAGTTCGTCACCGAAGCGGGGGGCATCCTGTTCCATCCGGTCATAGTGCCCGTCGGCCCAGCGACCGGCCGGGGATTCAGCCGACCACGGAACCTCCGCCTTCCGGCGCTGACGGACAGGTTGGTCTTCGAGTAATGCGTATGCACGAATGACGCATCTCCTTGCGTTCATGGGCTGGCGGGCACATCGCCGTCCGCGCGTCACAACGTCGCGGATCGGCGTCAAGGAGGCGATGCCGCCCCTGGCAGCGGGAGGATCGGCCTCGGTATGAACAAGCCTCGCGCCGCTCGGACGGCAAGCGGAAGAGGCGATCCGTTTCCAACTCGAAGAGGAAACGGGCAACCCTCTAGGCCCGGGCTGACCGGAGCGGAAGTCCGCTCGGTAGTGTCACCGAGGTGAGACGGAGAAAGAGGGCGCCGGTCTCCCCGCTCGCCCAGCGGGCCGGGGTGGACCCGGTACGGCTGAGGCTGCCCGAGGATCCCGGGGGCCGGTGGGCGACCGTGCGGGATCATCTGGTGGAGCGGTACGGCGACGGGCGGGCCGAGGCACTGCTCGGGTCGGGCGGTCTGGTGTCGTACGAGGGGATCGCCTCGGGCGACGAGGCGTATACGGCGGGGCGGGTGTACTGGTTCCACCGGGAGCTCGCGCCGGAGGAGCCGGTGCCGTTCGGGATCGGGATCGTGTACCGGGACGAGCGGATCCTGGTCGCCGACAAGCCGCACTTCCTGGCCACCACGCCGCGCGGCGGGCATATCACCGAGACGTTGCAGGCCCGGCTCCGGCGGGAGCTGGATCTGCCCGGGTTGCAGCCCGCGCACCGGCTGGACCGGCTGACGGCGGGGCTGGTGCTCTGTGTGATCGGGGCCGGGGACCGGGGGGCTTATCAGACCCTCTTCCGGGACCGGGCGGTGTTCAAGGAGTACGAGGGGGTGGCGGCGCACGATCCGGGGGTGGAGCTGCCGCGGACCGTACGGAGCCGGATCGTGAAGGAGCGGGGGGTGCTCGCGGCCCGGGAGGTCGCGGGCGAGCCGAACAGCGAGAGCCGGGTGGAGCTGATGGAGCACCGGGCCGGGCTGGGCCGCTATCGGCTGCTGCCGGTCACCGGGCGGACGCATCAGCTACGGGTCCATATGAACTCGCTGGGGCTGCCGCTGCTGGGGGATCCGCTGTATCCGGTGGTCCGGGCGGCCGGGACCGAGGACTGGTCCCGGCCGTTGCGGCTGCTGGCCAGGGTGCTGGCGTTCACGGATCCGCTGACGGGTGAGGCGTACCGGTTCGAGAGCCGGTTGTCCCTGGGTCAGTGGCCGCGCTGAATCCACTCGTCGAGGCGGGGTGCCTCGGTGCCGATGGTGGTGGTGTCGCCGTGGCCGGTGCGGACCGTGGTTCCGGGGGGCAGGGTGAGCAGCTTCTCCCGGATCGAGCGGATGATCGTCGGGAAGTGGCTGAAGGACCGGCCGGTGGCGCCGGGGCCGCCCGCGAAGAGGGTGTCGCCGGTGAAGACCGTGTCGAGCGCCGGGGCGTGGAGACAGATCGCGCCGGGGGCGTGTCCGGGGGTGTGGAGCACGGTCAGCTCGATTCCGGCGACGGTGATCCGCTGCCCGTCGGTCAGCTCGCCGTCGGGGGCACGGTCGGGGTGGGTGCGCTTCCACAGCGGCAGGTCGTCGGGGTGGAGCAGGACGGGCGCTCCGGTGGCTGCGGAGAGGGCGGGCGCGGCGTCGATGTGGTCGTCGTGGGCGTGGGTGCAGATGATCGCCCGGAGCGTCCGTCCGCCGAGGGCGGCCTTGATCGCGGCGGCGTCGTGGGCGGCGTCGACGACGACCGCCTCGGTGTCGTCGCCGATGATCCAGACGTTGTTGTCGACGTCCCAGACTCCGCCGTCGAGGGAGAAGGTGCCGGTGGTGACGAGGTGGTCGATCCGGGGGGTGCCGGGGGCGGCGGAGGTCACAGGACCACCACCGAGCGGAGGACGTCGCCCTCGTGCATCCGGGCGAAGGCGTCCTCGACGCCGTCGATGCCGATGGTGCCGGTGACGAAGGCGCCGAGGTCGATCCGGCCCTGCTGGTGGAGGTCGATCAGCATCGGGAAGTCGCGGGACGGCAGACAGTCGCCGTACCAGGACGATTTCAGGGCGCCGCCGCGGCCGAAGACGTCGATCAGGGGCAGTTCGAGGGTCATCTCGGGGGTGGGGACGCCGACGAGGACGACCGTTCCGGCGAGGTCGCGGGCGTAGAACGCCTGGCGGTAGGTCTCGGGGCGGCCGACGGCCTCGATCACGACATCGGCGCCGAAGCCGCCGGTCAGCTCGCGGACGGCGGTGACGGGGTCGGTGGTGGTGGAGTTGACCGTGTGGGTGGCGCCCATGGCGCGGGCGGTGGCCAGCTTGCGGTCGTCCACGTCGACGCCGATGATCGTGGCCGCTCCGGCGAGCCGGGCGCCGACGATCGCCGCGTCGCCGACGCCGCCGCAGCCGATGACGGCGACGGTGTCGCCCCGGCCGACGGCTCCGGTGTTGACGGCGGCGCCGATGCCCGCCATGACGCCGCAGCCCAGGAGTCCGGCGACGGAGGGGGCCACGGCGGGGTCGACCTTGGTGCACTGTCCGGCGGCGACCAGGGTCTTCTCGGCGAAGGCGCCGATGCCGAGGGCGGGGGTGAGCTCGGTGCCGTCGGTGAGCGTCATCCGCTGCCGGGCGTTGTGGGTGTCGAAGCAGTACCACGGGCGGCCGCGGCGGCAGGCGCGGCAGCGTCCGCAGACCGCGCGCCAGTTGAGGATCACGAAGTCGCCGGGGGCGACCTCCTCGACCCCGGGGCCGACGGACTCCACGATCCCGGCGGCCTCGTGGCCGAGCAGGAAGGGGAAGTCGTCGCTGATGCCGCCCTGCTTGTAGTGGAGGTCGGTATGGCAGACCCCGCATGCCTGGACGGCCACCACCGCCTCTCCCGGGCCGGGGTCGGGGACGATGATCGTCTCCACCCGGACCGGTTGGTCCTTGCCCGGTGCGATCACTCCGCGGACCTGCTGGGACATCGGGATTCCGCCCTTCGTAGCGCCTCGTGCGAGATCACCACTATGGACTGTCGGGCGGCTCGCCGCGACAACCTGTGGATAACTTCGGCGCCGCAGGTCACGGACGTGCTCCCGGGCGGGTCGCCCCGCCCGGGAGGGGTGGTCAGAGCGTCTCGCGCTCCGCCGCGATCGCGTTGACCCGGCCGCGGACGGCGAACCATCCGGCGACCAGGGCCGCGGCGATCAGCGGCAGCAGATTGACGGTGGTCCGGCCGACCCCGCCGCCCCACCACATCAGGACGACCACGCCGACGAGGAAGACCAGGGTGACGATCTGGGTGTACGGGGCCCAGGGCAGCCGGTACTCGGGGCGGGTGACCCGGCCGTCCTTGGCGCGGTGCCAGAAGAGCAGGGAGCAGAGCATGATCATGCCCCAGGTGCCGAGGATGCCGATGGAGGCCAGATTGAGCACGATCTCGAACGCCTGGCCGGGGACGACGTAGTTCAGGCCGACGCCCGCGACACCGAAGGAGGCGGTGAGCAGCACCCCGCCGTACGGCACCTGGCCCTTGTTCATCCGGGCGGTGAAGCGGGGCGCGGAGCCCGCCATCGCCATGGAGCGCAGGATCCGGGCGGTGGAGTAGAGACCGGCGTTGAGGCTGGAGAGCGCGGCGGTGAGGACGACGAGGTTCATCACCCCGGCGGCGCCGGGGATGCCGAGCTTGTCCATGACGGTGACGAAGGGGCTCTCGTCCGCCGAGTAGGCGGTGTACGGGAGCAGCAGCGCCAGCAGCACCACGGAGCCGACGTAGAAGAGGCCGACCCGCCACATGATCGAGTTGATCGCGCGGGGCATGACCTTCTCGGGGTTCTTGGTCTCGCCGGCCGCGACGCCGCAGAGTTCGACGGAGGCGTAGGCGAAGACGACGCCCTGGATGACCACGAGCATCGGGAGCAGGCCGACCGGGAAGACCCCGTCGTTCTCGGTGATGGTGGCCAGGCCCGGGTTGTGGCCGCCGACGTCCTGCTGGGTGACCAGCAGGAAGATGCCGATCAGCATGAAGGAGACCAGGGCGGCGACCTTGATGATCGCGAACCAGAACTCCATCTCGCCGAAGTACTTCACCGAGATCAGGTTGATGGCCAGCACACCGGCGAGGGCGATCAGCGCCAGGATCCACTGGGGGATGTCGCTGAAGAGGGACCAGTAGTGGGCGAAGACGGCGGCGGCCGTGATGTCCGCCACGGTGGTGGTGGACCAGTTCAGGAAGTAGAGCCAGCCGGCCGTGAAGGCGCCCTTCTCGCCCATGAACTCACGGGCGTAGGAGACGAAGGCGCCGGAGGAGGGGCGGTAGAGCACCAGCTCGCCGAGGGCCCGGACCACGAAGAAGGCGAAGACGCCGCAGACGGCGTAGGCGAGGGCGAGGGAGGGGCCCGCGTCGGCCAGCCGTCCGCCGGCGCCGAGGAAGAGTCCGGTACCGATCGCCCCGCCGATGGCGATCATGTTGATATGGCGGGACTTCAGGTCCTTGCTGTAACCGGCGTCACCGGCGTCCACATGGGGGGTGGCGGTCGGGGCGGTCCCGGCGGGGGCGGCCCCGGCGACCGGGTGCTCGGACGCGGTGATGCGGTCACTCATGGAGGAATGGTCGCCTTCGTGAGGGTGCGTGGGGGGTGATGGCGCACGTCGGCCCCGACGGCCGACGGCGGGGTCACCACATCAAGGCAGCCGGAACGCGACCGACGGCACTGCATCGGGCGGTCCTGCGATGTTGGCAGTACTACCGGTCACCGAGAAAGAGATCTGAGGTGATTCTGAGGTTGCCGACACGCAAACCAAGGTGGCAGTAAATCACGAACCGGAGGAAGGTCTCGCACTTCCGCTCGGGGCCGCCACCCGGAGCGGGTCCGGCGCCAGGACGTCCAGCTCCGCCAGGGCCCCGACGGCGATCTCGCGGGTGATCCGCTCGGCCCGCTCGGCGTCGCCTTCCCGGACGGCCTCCGCGACCTGGACGTGCAGGGTGACCGCCGCCGGGTCGGGGTCGTCGAACATGACCTGGTGGTGGGTGCGTCCGGTCAGGATGGCGGCCACCACGTCCCCGAGCCGGGCGAACATCTCGTTGCCCGAAGCGGTGAGCACGATCCGGTGGAAGGCGACGTCGTGCCGGAGGTACGCGTCCAGCTGCTGGCCGCGCGAGGTCTCCACCATGCCGAGGGCGCAGGCGGTCAGCTCGGCGCACTGCTCGGGGGTGGCGTAACGGGCCGCGAGGCCGGCGGCGACCGGCTCGACGGCGGAGCGCAGCACGGTGAGGGAGCGGAGCTGGCGCGGCCGGTCGGAGCCCGCGAGGCGCCAGCGGATGACCCGGGGGTCGTAGACGTTCCACTCCTCGATGGGGCGGACGGTGACCCCGACCCGGCGGCGGGACTCGACCAGCCGCATCGACTCCAGGACCCGGACCACTTCGCGGACCACGGTCCGGGAGACGTCGAAGCTCTGGGCGATCTCGTCGGTCCGCAGCACACTCCCCCCGGGGTACTCACCCGCGGTGATGGCAAGGCCGAGGGTGTCCAGCACATGTGTATGGAGGCCATGGCCCGCTGTGGTCATGAGCCAAGCCTAAGGGGCAAGGATCACACCGAAAAAGTATGACGTTTGCATCTCGACATCTTGAATAAGTCGTACCTAATAGGTTTCAGTAGCGCGACGGACCGATGTCGACACCGGAGTCGACGTCAGAAGTGAGGCAGGTACATGAGCACCCCGCGCACTCCGCGCACCTCGAACACCCCGGGCACCCCGCAGGTCGTCGTGGTGATGGGCGTGGCAGGGACCGGCAAGACCACGATCGGTCCCCTGCTCGCCGAGGCTCTGGGCGTTCCGTACGCCGAGGGCGACGATTTCCACCCCCCGGCGAATGTCGCCAAGATGTCCGCGGGGACCCCGCTGGACGACGGCGACCGGCTGCCCTGGCTCGACTCCATCGGCGAGTGGGCACAAGGCCGGGCCGAACTGGGCGGGGTGGTCTCCAGCTCCGCCCTGAAGCGGGCCTACCGGGACCGGCTCCGGGCCGCCGCCCCGGACGCGGTCTTCCTCCACCTCAGCGGTGACCGGGTGCTCATCGAGGAGCGGATGACGGCCCGCCGGGGGCACTTCATGCCCACGGCGCTGCTGGACTCCCAGTTCGCCACCCTGGAGCCGCTGGAGCCGGACGAGGCGGGCGTCGCCGTCGACGTCACCGGCAGCCCGGCGGAGATCACCGCCCGCGCGGTGGCGGCCCTGGCGGCCCGCTCCGCCGCCGGCTGATCCCCGGCGGGCCCGGCACCGTCCGGCCCGCCGCCCCTCCCCCTCGGACCCGGCCGCACCGGATCGGGACCGAGTCCCCCACACCCCGTCCCCGACCCCCTCGTTCTCGTAAGGAACCACCGTGACCAGTCTCAGCGTCGAGACGCTGGCAGCGGATCTGGAGCCGATCACCTCGGCCGGCAACGCCCAGCTCGGTATCGCCGTACTGGCGGGCATCGCCGTCATCGTGCTGCTCATCACCAAGTACAAAATGCACGCCTTCCTGGCGCTGACCATCGGGTCGCTCGCGCTGGGCGCCTTCGCCGGGGCTCCGCTCGGCAAGGCCATCGAGTCGTTCTCCAAGGGCCTCGGCTCCACCGTCGCGGGTGTCGGTGTGCTGATCGCGCTCGGCGCGATCCTCGGCAAGCTGCTCGCCGACTCCGGCGGCGGTGACCAGATCGTCGACACCATCCTGGCGAAGGCCAAGGGGTCGACCATGCCGTGGGCGATGGTGCTGATCGCCTCGGTGATCGGTCTGCCGCTCTTCTTCGAGGTCGGCATCGTGCTGCTGATCCCGGTAGTGCTGATGGTGGCCAAGCGGGGCAACTACTCGCTGATGCGGATCGGTATACCGGCCCTCGCCGGTCTCTCCGTGATGCACGGACTGATCCCGCCGCACCCCGGTCCGCTGGTCGCGATCGACGCCCTGAACGCCAATCTGGGCGTCACCCTCGCCCTCGGTGTGCTGGTCTCCATACCGACCGTGATCATCGCCGGGCCGCTGTTCGCCAAATACGCGGCCCGCTGGGTGGACGTCCCGGCGCCGGAGAACATGATCCCGGCCCGTCCTTCCGAGGACCTGGACAAGCGCCCCGGCTTCGGCGCGACCGTCTTCACGGTGCTGCTGCCCGTGGTGCTGATGCTGTCGAACGCCCTGGTAGAGATCGTGATCGACGACCCGGAGAACCCGGTCCAGAAGGTCACCGACGTCATCGGTTCGCCGCTGATCGCCCTGCTGGCCGCGGTTCTCGTGGGCCTCTTCACCCTGGGCCGCGCGGCGGGCTTCACCAAGGACCGGATCTCCTCCACCGTCGAGAAGTCGCTCGCCCCGATCGCGGGCGTACTGATGATCGTCGGCGCGGGCGGCGGCTTCAAGCAGACCCTGATCGACGTCGGCGTGGGCCAGATGATCCTGGACTTCTCCGAGAACTGGTCGATCCCGACCCTGCTGCTGGCCTGGCTGATCGCGGTGGCGATCCGGCTGGCGACGGGTTCGGCGACCGTGGCGACGATCTCCGCCGCCGGTCTGGTCGCCCCGCTGGCGGTCGGGATGTCGACCACCGATTCGGCGCTCCTGGTGCTGGCGATCGGTGCGGGCTCGCTCTTCTTCAGCCATGTCAACGACGCCGGTTTCTGGCTGGTGAAGGAGTACTTCGGGATGGACGTCGGCCAGACGATCAAGACCTGGTCGGTGATGGAGACGATCATCTCGGTCGTCGGTATCGTCTGCGTCCTGCTGCTGTCGCTGGTGTTGTAGTCCGGTACCCCCGGAAGCGGTCCCGCGTCCTGCGACGCCGATGAACGTCCCGCGGCGGGCCCGGCCCGCCGCGGGACGTTTCCGTTCCGGGGCCGTACGGGACCGGAGCCGTACGAGCCCGGAGGCGTACGGGTACCGGGCCCACGGCTCCGGGGGCGTACGGGCGCTCCGGCGGCGGGCAGGGCAGGGCCGGTCAGCTCACGACCGCCTCCGCCGCCGCGCGGCCGGCCGCCCGCCCCGAGAAGAGACAGCCGCCGAGGAAGGTGCCCTCCAGGGACCGGTAGCCGTGCACCCCGCCGCCGCCGAACCCGGCCGCCTCCCCCGCCGCGTACAGCCCGGCCAGCGGCTCGCCGTCCGCCCCCAGCACCCGCGACGACAGATCCGTCTCCAGACCGCCCAGCGACTTGCGGGTCAGCACCCGCAGCCGGACCGCGATCAGCGGACCGGCCGACGGGTCCAGGATCCGGTGCGGCGCGGCGGTCCTGATCAGCCGGTCACCGAGGTACTTCCGGGCCCCGCGGATCGCCGTCACCTGGAGGTCCTTGGTGAACGGATGGCGGATCTCCCGGTCCCGGGCGACGATCTCCCGGCGCAGCGCCGCCTCCTCGATCAGGGTGTCCCCGGTGAGCGCGTTCATCCCGCGCACCAGCGCCCCCAGATCCCGCTCGACCACGAAGTCCGCGCCGTGCTCCATGAACGCCCGGACCGGCCCCGGGACGTCCGCCCTGGCCCGGCCGATCACCCCGCGGACCGACCGGCCCGTCAGGTCCGGGTTCTGTTCGGAGCCGGAGAGCGCGAACTCCTTACCGATGATCTTCTGGTCGAGGACGAACCAGGTGTGGTCGTACCCCGAGGTCACGATGTGTTCCAGGGTGCCGAGGGTGTCGAAGCCGGGGAAGAGGGGGACGGGGAGCCGCCGCCCGCGCGCGTCGAGCCAGAGCGACGAGGGGCCGGGCAGGATCCGGATGCCGTGCCGCGCCCAGACCGGGTTCCAGTTCTCGATGCCCTCCGTGTAGTGCCACATCCGGTCGCGGTTGACATGGCTGGCCCCGGCGCGTTCGGCGATGCCCAGCATCAGCCCGTCGACATGGGCCGGGACCCCGGAGAGCAGGGTCTTCGGCGGGGTGCCGAGCCGTCCGGGCCACTGGGCGCGGACCAGGTCGTGGTTGCCGCCGATACCGCCGGAGGCCACGATCACGGCCTGGGCCCGGAGTTCGAACGCCCCGGCGATCTCCCGGCTGCTGGCGGTGCCCCGTTCGGCGGCCGAGGGCTCCAGGACCTCGCCGCTGACGGTGTCGAGGACCCCGTCGGTGGTGCCGAGCCCGGTGACCCGGTGCCGGAAGCAGAGCCGTACGAGCCCCTGCTCGACGCCCTCCCTGACCCGGCGCTCGAAGGGGGCGACCAGGCCGGGGCCGGTACCCCAGACGATATGGAAGCGGGGCACCGAGTTGCCGTGGCCGGTGGCTCCGTAGCCACCGCGCTCGGCCCAGCCGACGACGGGGAAGAAGCCGACGCCGCGCTCCCGCAGCCAGGACCGCTTCTCACCGGCCGCGAAGTCGACATAGGCGGCGGCCCAACGGCGCGGCCAGCGGTCCTCGTCCTCCCGGTCGAAACCGGCCGTGCCGAGCCAGTCCTGGTAGGCCAGCTCCTGGCTGTCGTGGATCCGCAGCCTGCGCTGTTCGGGCGAGTCGACGAGGAAGAGCCCGCCGAAGGACCAGTGCGCCTGGCCGCCGATCGACTGCTCGGGCTCCTGGTCGAGGACGATCACCGTCCGTCCGGCGGCGACGAGTTCGGCGGTGGCCACCAGACCGGCGAGCCCGGCCCCGATCACGATCACGTCCGCGTCGTACGCCATGGCTCCCCGTCTCCGTGCCCGCCCGGTGCGGTCGCGGATCCCGATCTTCGGCACCTGCCGACGGCAAGTCAACAGGCCCGGCGGGCCGGGCCGGGGGCACGGGCGGCCGGTGCGGGGTGTTGGTGTGGAATGGGGGGATGGGCAGTGATCTGGAGCTGATCGACATCGTGGACGAGTCCGACCGGGTGACCGGGCGGGCGACCCGGGGGGAGGCGTACGCCCGCGGGCTGCGGCACCGGGTCGCGTTCGTTCTGGTCCGGGACGGGGACGACCGGATCTTCGTCCACCGCAGAACGGCCGAGAAACGAGTCTTCCCCTCGCTGTACGACATGTTCGTCGGCGGTGTCGTCGGTGCGGGCGAGTCCTACGACGAGGCGGCGCTCCGGGAGGCGGAGGAGGAGCTGGGAGTCCGGGGCCTTCCCGCGCCCGAGCGCCTGTTCACCTTCCGCTACGACACCGGAGACGGCCGGGCCTCCTGGTGGTCGGCGGTGTATCAGGTCCGCTGCACGCTTCCGGTCCGGCCCCAGGCCGAGGAGGTCGCCTGGTGGGATTTCCTCCCGGAGGAGGAGCTGGAGCGCAGGCTGGGAAGCCGGGAGTGGACACCGGACGGGCTGGCGGCATGGCAGCGGCTGCGGGACGGGCGGGGCACATGGGACGGCGGGGGCGGCCGGGACGGCTCGGGAATGGCCGGATGACAACCCTCCGGGGGCGTGGTTTTCGCCACGGAGCCGGGTGATCTTGTCGCGGGTATCGTCCGAAGGATGACGGACAGGGTACGGAGCCTGCGGCTGTGGTTCAGGCCGGAGCGGGTGCGGGACGAGGGACAGACGCCCGACTACCGCTTCTCGCTCGCCAATGAGCGGACGTTCCTGGCGTGGCTGCGGACGGCGCTCGCGTTGATAGCGGGCGGGTTCGCGGTCGACCAGTTCCTGCCGGATCTGCCGTGGGCGGTCCGGGCCGCGATGGCGCTGGGGCTGCTCGGAGCCGGGGTGCTCTGCGCGCTGCGGGCGGTCAACCACTGGGTGCGGTGCGAACGGGCCATGCGGCGGGGCGAGGATCTGCCGGTCTCCCGGCTGCCCGCGTTGCTGAGTCTGGTGGTGGCGGTGGTGGCTGTGGTGATGGTGGTCGTGGTGTTGCTGGGGTGGGAGGGCGGCCGGTGACGGGCGGCGCGGCCGGGGCCGGGGCCGGGGCGCCGGTGCCCTCCGGAGCCGGGGTGCGGGACCCCGGGCTCCAGCCCGAACGGACCCGGCTCGCGTGGCGGCGTACGGCACTGGCCTTCACGGTGGTGGCGGTACTGGCGGCGCGTCAGGTGGCCATGGGGCCGGCGGAGGAGGGCCCGGATGTGGTGGCGATCGTGGGCTGGGGCGCGGGCGCGCTGGTCTGGCTGGCCTTCCTCGGCGTCGCTCACCGGCGCACCCGGGCGCTGCGGACCTCCCCCCGCCCGGCGGTACTGCCCGGCCGGACGGCCTGGGCGGCGACGGGGTGCGCGGTGGTGCTGGCGCTCTCGACGGTGACGCTGCTTTTTTGACGCGGCTCGGGGGCGGGGCGTTCGGGAGTGGTGGTTGTTCGCGGGCGGGCGCGGGCCGTCCGCGGTTGATCGCGCAGTTCCCCGCGCCCCTATGCCTTTCTTCGGCAATGGGGGGGGGACCACAACGCCCCCGGGCACCCCGGCTGCGGCACTTGTACTGCGAAGCGGCCCAGGCGCAGTTCCGCCCCCTGGGCACTCCGGCTCTCCGGCGGCTCGGACCGCGGGCGGCGGACCGGGGGTGGACTGCATACCGACCGGTCGGTCATTATCGGAAGGTCCGTTCCGCCGTAGCCGGAGGTGGCCGCGTCATGAGCGTCGATCCTGTACCGGGGCTCGATCCCGGGAACCTCCGCGAGCTGCTGGAACGGGAGCGCCCCGGGCTGGTGAACGGGCCGTTGGAGGTGCGGCTGATCGAGGGCGGGCGGTCCAATCTGACGTACGACATCACCGACGGCACCGGCCGTTGGGTCGTCCGGCGGCCTCCGCTCGGGCATGTGCTCGCCACCGCGCACGACATGCGCCGCGAGTACCGGGTGATCAGCGCCCTGCATCCGACGCCGGTTCCCGTGCCCCGGCCGCTGCTGCTCTGTGCGGACGAGGACGCGGCGGGCTCGGTGACCGGGGCGCCGTTCTACGTCATGGAGTACGTGGCGGGGACCCCGTACCGTACCGCCGCCCAGCTCTCCGGCCTGGGCCCCGAGCGGACCCGGGCCGTTCTGCTCGGACTCGTGGACGCCCTGGTCGATCTGCACGCCGTGACCCCCGAGGCCGTGGGGCTCGGCGACTTCGGCCGCCCCGAGGGCTTTCTCGACCGGCAGGTGCGGCGCTGGGGGAAGCAGCTCGCCGCCTCCCGCAGCCGTCCGCTCGACGGGATCGACGAACTCCAGGCCGTACTGGGCCGGGCGCTCCCCCGCTCCCCCGCGCCCGCGATCGTCCACGGCGACTTCCGGCTCGACAACGTCCTGGTCGGCCCGGACGACCGGATCACCGCCGTACTGGACTGGGAGATGTCCACCCTCGGCGATCCGCTGACCGATCTGGGCCTGCTGGCGGTCTACAGCCGGCCGCTCGGGGTGCCCGGCGCCCCGGTCGGCGATCTGGCGACGGCGCCCGGCCACCCCTCGGTCGACGAACTGGTCGAGCGGTACGCCACCCGTTCGGGCCGCGACACCTCCGCCATCTCCTGGTACACGGCCTTCGCCTGGTTCAAGCTGGCCGTGATCCTGGAGGGCGTCCACTACCGCTACACCCTCGGCCGGACCGTCGGACCGGGATTCGAGCGGATCGGCGGGCTCGTCCCCGTCCTCGTCGAACGGGGCCTGAACACCCTGCGGAAGGGCTGAACCGCGTGGACTTCGCCTTCGACGCCCGGACCGAGGAGCTGCGGGCCCGGCTGGGCGCCTTCATGACGGAGCGCGTCCTGCCCGCCGAACCGGTCGCGGAGGAGCAGCGCGCCCGGCTCGCGTCGCCGTGGGAGACCCCGCCGGTGGTCGAGGAGTTGAAGGCCGAGGCCCGCAGCCGGGGGCTGTGGAATCTCTTCCTGCCCGACACCGAGTACGGCGCCGGGCTCACCAACCTCCAGTACGCGCCGCTCGCCGAGCTGACCGGCCGCAGCCCCTGGCTGGGTCCGACGGCCGTGAACTGCGCCGCGCCCGATACCGGGAACATGGAGCTGCTGGCCCGGTTCGGCACCGCCGGGCAGCGGGAGCGCTGGCTGCGGCCCCTGCTCGCGGGCGAGATCAGATCGGCGTTCGCGATGACGGAGCCCGAGGTCGCCTCCTCCGACGCGACCAATATCCGGACCCGGATCGAGCGGGACGGCGACAGCTATGTCGTCAATGGCCGCAAGTGGTACATCTCCGGTGCGATGCATCCGGCGTGCGCCGTCTTCGTGGTCATGGGGGCGACCGACCCGGACGGGGCCGACGTCCGGCGCCGCCAGTCCATGGTGCTGGTGGCCCGGGACACCCCCGGGGTGCGGATCGTCCGGGCGATGAAGGTGTACGGCTACGAGGACCACGCCCACGGCGGCCATGCCGAGGTGGTCTTCGAGAACGTCCGGGTGCCGGTATCGCAGCTGATCGGCGAGGAGGGCGGCGGATTCGCCATCGCCCAGGCCCGGCTGGGACCGGGCCGGATCCATCACTGCATGCGGCTGATCGGGATGGCCGAGCGGGCGATCGAGCTGATGTGCGAGCGCGCGGTGTCCCGTACCGCGTTCGGCGGGCCGCTGGCCGAGCGGGGGGTGGTACGGAACTGGATCGCCGACGCCCGGGTGACGGTCGAGCAGCTCCGGCTGCTGGTACTGAAGACCGCCTGGCTGATGGATACCGTCGGCAACCGGGGCGCCCATACCGAGATCCAGGCCATCAAGATCGCCACTCCGCGCGCGGTGGTGGAGATCATCGACCGGGCGGTCCAGCTGTACGGGGCCGCCGGGGTCGGGCAGGACACCCCGCTGGCGGAGTTGTGGGCGGCGGCGCGGACGCTCCGGCTGGCGGACGGGCCCGACGAGGTGCATCAGCGGTCACTGGCCCGGCGCGAGCTCTCGCGGTACCGCTGACGGGTCGGCCCGCGGAAGCCGCCGGGCCGTCGGCTCAGGGCCGCAGCGCCCTCAGCAGCAGATCCGCCAGATGGTCGGCGACCTGCTGTTTCGTCAGCCTGCCGTCCGGGCGGTACCAGGTCGACAGCTGGTGGACCGAGCCGAAGTGGTAGTCCACCACCAGATCCGCGGGGGTCGCGGTGGAGAACACCCCGCTCGCCTGCCCCTCCTCCACCAGGGCCCGGAACCGCTCGTGGTAGCGCCGGCGTTCGGCCCGTACCCGTCTGTTCTTCTCGGGCGAGAGATGGTGCATGGAGCGGAAGAAGATATGCGCGTCCTGAAGGTTCTCGATCGTGGTGACGACCACGTCGGCGGCGGCGGCCCTGAGCCGGACCTCCACCGGTTCGTCGGCGTCGGCGAAGGTGTCGAGGCGTTCCTGCTGGAGGCGGAGCATCCGCCCGTACACCTCCTGGAGCAGATCCTCTTTGGAGCCGAAGTAGTGGTACAGGGCGCCCTTGGTGACGCCCGCCGCCTCGACGATCTCCTGGACGGACGTGCCGTCGTAGCCGCGCTCCGCGAACAGCCGGGTGGCGGCGGAGAGCAGCTTCCGCGGTACGGGGGCGTCGCTCCCGTCCGTCGTCCTCGCCATGCCGCCTACCGCCTTCCGTGCTCGTCGTGGTCCGGGCCGCCCGGCGCCGGGACCGGTGTCCGTACGGAGTACGGGCCCGGCCACCCCGGGATCCTCCCATCCGCCGTCGCGGCCGTCCCCGGCAGGACCGGGCCGGGGCGTCCGGGCGCCCGGCATCACTCCGGCGCCCCCTCCCAGCGCCGCTGTACCCGGTTCATCCCGGCCAGCCAGCGGTCCGGGTCGGCGGCCCGCCCCTGGCGGAATCGGGCCACATCAGGGTGGGGCAGGATCAGGAAGCGGTCGGCGGCGATCCCCTCGAAGAGGGCGTCGGCGACGGCCTCCGGCTCGATGGCGCCGGGCTCCAGGACCAGTTCGCCCGCGGTGCCGGCGGCGGTGAGCATCTCCGTACGGACGCCCGACGGGCAGATCGCGTGCACCTTGAGGCCGCGGTGGCGGTAGGTCAGCGACAGCCATTCGGCATGGGCGTACGCGGCGTGCTTGGTGGCGCTGTAGGGCGCGGCGCCGATCATGGAGAGCAGTCCGGCGGCGGAGACCGTGGCGACGAAGCGGCCCTCGCCCCGGGCCAGCCAGCCGGGCAGCAGCTCCCGTACGGCCCGGACATGGGCCATCACGTTGACCTCCCAAGCCGTGGCCCAGACGTCCTCGTCCGCGTACGCGTCGCCGGGCCCGGCGGACCCGGCGTTGGCACAGTAGACGTCGACCGTGCCGCCGAGGGCCGCACGGGCGGCCGGGGCGATCGTGGTGGCGTCCCCGGGCACGGCGATCCCGTCGATCTCCCGGGCCACCGCGCGGGCCCTGGCCGGGTCAGCGTCGTTGACCGCGACCCGGGCGCCCTCGGCGGCGAACCGCCGGGCGAGCGCCGCGCCGATCCCGGCGCCCGCTCCGGTGACCACGACCGCCGAGCCCCTCATCGACTCCATGGAAGCCTCCACCGTCTTGTGCCGCGCCGGCCGGGGGCCGTCCCCAGCGGATCGGGCCCACAGACTAAGCGGTCGGTATCGCGGGTGGAAGAGGTTCCGCGGACGAGGTCGTTCCATGGCCGGGCCGGTCGTATTAGCGTGCGGGGCGCACGATCCGATCATCGGGGTGCCGCGGGGACGGTGCGGTACGCCGAGCGAGACCGAGGAGTCGTATGAGCCTGTCACGACGGGGACTTCTGGGCGCGGGCGGCGCGGCGGGCGCGCTCGCGGCGGCCGGGTCCGCGGCCCGCGCCGACGACCGGGAGGACGGTACGGGCGCCCGGGGGCGCGGCGGGCCGGGCCGCCGGGTCCGGACCGGCTTCGACCGGCTCGCGGCCGACGGCTACGCCCTGCTCGCCGGCGAGCGGGTCGGTGTGGTCACCAATCCGACCGGGGTGACCCCGGACGTCCGGCATATCGTCGATGTGATGCACGCCGACGACCGGGTGGATCTGATCGCCGTCTTCGGCCCGGAGCACGGGTTCCGCGGTACGGCGCAGGCGGGCGGCTCGGAGGGCCGGTACGACGATCCGGCGACCGGGCTGCCGGTGTACGACACGTACCGCAAGTCGGGGCAGCCGCTCGCCGACGTCTTCACCGCGTCGGGCGTGGACACCGTGGTCTTCGACATCCAGGACGCGGGTGCCCGGTTCTATACGTATATCTGGACGCTCTTCGACTGCATGGAGTCGGCGGCGCTCGCGGGGAAACGATTCGTCGTACTGGACCGGCCCAATCCGGTGACGGGCCGGGCGGCGCTCGGCCCGGTGCTGGAGATGCGGTACTCCTCCTTCGTGGGCCGCCGTCCGATCCCGCAGACCCACGGGATGACCGTCGCCGAACTGGCGCTCCTGTTCAACGGGGAGTTTCTGCGGGACCGCCCGGCCGAGCTGGCGACGGTACGGATGTCGGGCTGGCGGCGCGCCGACTTCTTCGACGCCACCGGGCTGCCGTGGGTGCCGCCGAGCCCCAATATGCCCACCCCCGACACGGCCCTGGTCTACGGCGGGACCTGTCTCTTCGAGGGGACGGAGCTGTCCGAGGGCCGGGGCACCACCCGCCCGTTCGAGCTGCTGGGCGCCCCGGGGATCGACGGCCGGTGGGCGGAGGCGGCCAACGCGCTGGGACTGCCCGGGGTCCGGTTCCGGGAGGCGTACTTCGCCCCGACGTTCGGCAAGCACCAGGGGAAGACGGTCGGCGGGGTCCAGCTCCACGTCCACGACCGGGCCGCCTTCGATCCGGTCCGGACCGGGGTGGGGCTGCTGGTCACCGCCCGGCGCAGCTGGCGCGACTTCGCCTGGCTGCGGTCCAATCCGACCTGGCTCGACACGCTGACGGGTTCGCCGCTGGTCCGCACGATGGTGGACGCGGGCGCCGGGACGGACGAGATCACCGGCGCGTGGCAGGAGGGGCTGACCGCGTTCCGTTCCGTACGGCGGCGTTATCTGCGGTACTGAGCCGCCCTCGCGGCTACCCGGACCCGGTGGCGGTGGACAGCCCCACCACCGGGCCGGGGGGCCACCGGCTGGCCCGTCATGATCGCGGACCGCAGGGTTGCGGTATGACGATCATTCCGAACAGGCCCCCGTCCGGTCTTCCCCGGCGCGCCGTACTGGGCGCGGCCTCCGCCACGGCGCTCGGCGCGCTTCTCGCGGGTACGGCCCCGGCCGCCGCGGCCCCGTTACGCCGACGGCTCCCGGCCGCCCGCCGGGCCCCCGCCGACCCGCTGCCCGCCCTGCGCGCCGCCGCCCGCCCGCTGACCGATCTCGGTCCGCTGGAGCGGATGACCGGCCGGGCCTCGATCGTCGGGATCGGCGAGGCCACCCACAACTCCCGTGAGTTCTTCCGGACCAGGAACCGGATCTTCCGGCATCTGGTGGAGCGGCGGGGGTTCACCGCCTTCGCCCTGGAGGCGCCCTGGAGTACGGGACTGCGGCTCGACTCCTGGGTCCTGCGGGGCGAGGGGGATATCGAACGGATCATGCGCGAGGAGTTCCAGGGCACCTACTTCCTCTGGCGCACCCGGGAGTTCCTGGATCTCTTCCGCTGGATGCGGGAGCACAACGTCCGGCATCCGGACCGGCCGGTGCGGTTCCTCGGCAACGACTGCGCCTACGCGGGCCCCGAACTCTTCGACCGGGTCACGGAGTGGGTCGCGGTCCGGCATCCGGCCCTGTCGCCCCGGATCCGGGCGCTCTACGCGGCCTCCCGGCCGACCGGCTCGGTGGAGGAGACCATCAACGGCTCCATGTCCCGGCCGATCGAGGAGCGCGAGGCGCTGGCGAAGGACGTACGGACGGCGCTGGAGCTGCTGCGGGACGCCCCGGCCGACCCTCGCGAAGCGCCCGGGGAACGCGCCTGGATGCTCCAGCACGCGCACGCCATCGCCCAGGTGGGGAAGATGCATTCATACGATTATTTCAACGTGGCGCAGTCCCAGCGGATGATGCGCTACCGGGACCGGATCATGGCCCGGAACACCGTGTGGTGGCATCGGACGACCGGACACAAGGTGCTCCTGTCGGCTCATAACGAGCATGTGGGTTACGAGCCGCTGCGGCCGGATCTCTACCCCCGCGTCCAGGGCGGCTTCATCCGGGACATGGTCGGGGACGGATACGCCAGCGCCGGATTCACCTTCGGCGAGGGATCGTTCAACGCGCTCGACCTGACGACCCCGGGTGAGCCGGTACGCCGCTTCTCGGTGGGGCCGCCCGGGCCCGGCTCCCACGAGGAGGTCCTGGGCCGGGTCTCGGAGACCGACTACTACCTCGATATGCGTACCGCGGCTCCGGCCGCCCGGCGCCGGCTGGATCTCGCGTGTCCCGTCCGCAGCATCGGCAACGCCTGGCCCGAACCGCCGGTCACGGCCCGGCTGCTGCCCACCTATGACGTACTGATCCACCTTCCCCGGATCACCGCGGCCGACCGGATCTGATCCGGTCCCTTCCGAGGTGTGGCCGGACTCCCCCTTGCGCAGGATCCTGCTGAGGGGTCCCGCGTACGGGGCGGGGTCACCGCGGGGAGGGGAACGGTCATGGCGCGGATCGGCGGCCCGGGGCCGTATCAGGACATCGGTTTCGACCGGGACGGGGACGTCGACCCGGAGCAGCGGCATCGGCTGCTCGGTCTCGAAGTCACCGATCTGGTGATGTTCGCCCATGGCCGGAACCAGTCACCGGCCGCGGCCTACGAGCTGTACGCGGAGTTCTTCTCCGCCTTTCCGTCGCTCGCGGGGCGGGGCGTGCGGCTGGGGTACGCGGGAGTGGGCTGGCCGTCGATGACCTTCCCCGACGAGATCCCGGCGTCCGGCCCCGTGTCCGGCCCGGCGCAGGACGGTCCCCGGCCCCCGGCATCCGGCCCTCCCGGGGGCGGGGGGCTGGACGGCGGGACGTACCAGGCTCTGCTCACGCTCTTCCCCGGGCACGGGGAGACCGTGGCCCGGCTGGCGGCCCTGCTCGTGGAGCGGCCCGACTCGGCGGCGGCCGTCGGCGACTTCGGGCGGCTCGCGCGGCGGCTGGCCCGGGTCCCGGCGGGCGGTCTGGAGTCGCACCGGTTCACCGACGACCTGCCCGGCGACGAGCAGGGGCCGCCCGCCGTGCTGTACGAGGACCCGCTGTCGCTCTGCCGGAGGTTCGCCGGGGCGCTGGAGGCGGTGGACGGCACCGGCCGGTACGAGGGGCCGGGGCCGTACGGCCGCCCCGGGCTGTACGGCCGCCCCGGGTCGTACGGGTCGTACCGGTCGGGCGGGTCCTACGACGGGCCGGGGCGGGTCTGGCGCGGGGCCCGCGAGTTGCTGCGGCAGACCACGTACTACGCGCTGAAGCGCCGCGCGGGTGCCGTCGGGGAACTGGGGCTCGGCCCGCTGCTGGGCCAGCTGGCCCGGAGCCGTCCGGCGCTCCGGGTCCATCTGGTGGGGCACGGCCAGGGCGCCCGGCTGGTCGCCTTCGCCCTGCGCGGACTCCCCGACGAGGTCCGGACGGTGAAGTCGGTGACACTGCTCCAGGGCGCGTTCTCGCACTACGCCTTCGCCTCCCGGCTGCCGCACGCGCCCGGCAGGTCGGGGGCGCTGGGGGCGATGGAGCAGCGGGTCGACGGTCCGGTGGTGGCCTGCCACTCCCGCCACGACGGCGCGCTCGGCACGCTGTACCCGGTCGCGTCGGCACCCGCCCACGACGACCGGGACCCCGGCCCGGACGCGGTCGGCGACCGGCGCTGGTGGGCCCTGGGCCACAGCGGGATCCACGGGGTGGGCTCGGCGGTACGGCTCTCCCTCGACGACGCGCTCCGGGGGTCGCTGCCCCGGAAGGGGTGTGTGAGCGTCGACGCCTCGTCGGTGGTACGGAGCGGGGCGCCGCCGTCCGGCGCGCACGGTGACATCTGCCACGAGGAACTGGCCCGGCTGATCGTGGCGGCGGGCGGCCTGGGCGACTGAGCGCCCGCTGGATCCGGTGGTTCCCGGGGCGTGGGCGCGGTCGTGGCCGGGCGGTCCGGTGGTGTCCCGGGCGGGTCCGCCAGGAACCAAGTGCGGAAGGCGATCGTTCGTTCGTCAGAGGGCCGTTCGGCGTGGGCCTTTCGGGGCAGGCGGAGTGTACGAGGAGGCGGTGACCGTGCCCGGAGCCGGTTCCCGGTATGTCCGGGAGATCCGCTGATGGCTTCGATCGGATTTCCGATGGAGCCGGATCGGGCGCCCGTACGTCCATTCCTCGACGCCGAAGCAGCAGTGACGGAGGTGGCGGTGACGATGGCCGGTTTCCGGAGTCTTGCGAGACAGGTGCGCGATCCGCGGTGCGACTTGGCACTGCGGCGCTATTCCCTGCGCAAGTGCCTTGAGCGGTTCGCCCCGTACGGGCACCGCGCGACCTGGGACCATCTGTGCGCCCGGCACGGCTTCGGGCCCGAGGACAGGTCGCCCGACCCGGCGCGGCTGGTGGCCGCGCTGGACGAGTTGGAACGCGCGCGGGCCGTATGGCTCGCCTACGAGGAGGACTTCGCCGACCGCCGCAAGCGCGAGAAGCACGACGGGCTGCGCCGGCTGGCCTCCTCCGACGAATGGCACCGGCATGTCTGGGGCGGCAACGGGGTGGCCCGCTGCGACAGCCCCCGGGCCCACCCCTCGGTGCCGCTGGACGAGGTACTGCGGCGGCTGGTCGAGGCGCTGGCGGGCGAGCCGGGCAACGACTGCCCGGTCTGCGGTACGACGGCGATCGTCTGGCGGCACGATCTGACGAACGATCCGTGGACCGGACCCGTCTGCACGGACTGCGGGATAGTCGTACCCCGCCCGGTGCTCACGGACGATGTGGTCGCGGCGGCCCAGCGGGCGGCCCGGCGCGAGGTACTGGCCTCCGTGGCCTGAACCCCGGTGCGCGTGCGCCCCGGTGCGCACGCGCGGCGGCCGGGCGTCCCGGACCGCGGCCCCGACCCGACCCGACCCGACCCACGGTGCCGATCCGCCCCGGAGCGGTGCCGTCCCCGGCCAGTCCCCTCGGAGCGGTCCGTCCCTGCCCGGCCGGGTGACGGAGACCCCGGCGCGTACCGGGACGTAGCAGAGGGAAAACCGTTGGCCCCACCCGTTTGTCAGGCGGAGAGTCGGCCTCACGCGCCGTGCCGCCGATGGACGGCCCGGACGCGGGGGCGGGCCTGACACGGGGGTGCGGGCCCGCCTCGGAGTGCGCGGGACCGGCCGCCGTCCGTCCTCCTGCCGCGACCGGTCAGCCGCCGCCGGGGGCGTCGCAGCCGGACCGGCGTACAGGCTTCCCCGATTCCGCCGATTCCGCCGATTCCCCCGACTCCGCCGGGTTCCCGGATGCCGTGGGCCGCGTACCGTCCGCCCGGTCCGCCCCGGGACCCGGTCCGGCCTCCCACAGCGGACCCGGCATCAGCCGGGAGCCGGGCCTGCGGCGGCCGAAGGCGTCCTCGGGGTTGGAGAGCGCACACGTCTCCATGGAGAGACAGCCGCAGCCGATGCACTCGGTGAGGGTGTCCCGCAGCCGTCCGAGCTGCTTGATCCGTTCGTCCAGCTCCCGGCGCCAGGTGTGGGAGAGCCGCGCCCAGTCGTCCCGGTCCGGCGTCCGCCCCTCGGGCAGCTCCGCCAGCGCGTCACGGATGGTCGCGAGCGGGATCCCGACCCGCTGCGCCGCCCGGACGAACGCCACCCGGCGCAGCGTGTCCCTGGTGTACCGGCGCTGATTGCCGCTGGTACGGCGGCTGCGGATCAGCCCCTTGGACTCGTAGAAGTGCAGGGCCGACACGGCGGCTCCGCTGCGCTGCGAGAGCTGGCCGACCGTGAGTTCCTGGCTGGTGTCGGTTGTTGGGGCCACCCGCGAACCCTACTGGGTGGTCCGTTGACACGGGACTCCGGCCCGAGCATGCTGAGCAAGCGCTCAGACATCAGCGGCGCGGGCCGTACCGCGCCGTACCGCCGCCCGAGAGTCAGGACCGCCGCATGGCCGTACCCAGGATCTTCACCTCAGCCGGCGAACTGCGCGCCGCCGTCGGCGAGCCGCTGGGGCACAGCGGCTGGCTGGAGGTCGACCAGCGGCGGATCGATCTCTTCGCCGAGGCCACCGGCGACCACCAGTGGATCCATGTCGATCCGGAGCGGGCCGCCCTGGGGCCGTTCGAAGGCACCATCGCCCACGGCTATCTGACCCTCTCACTGCTGCCGCTGCTGGTACCGCAGGTGCTGAAGGTTGAGGGGGTGCGGATGGGCCTCAACTACGGGACGAACAAGGTCCGATTCCCCGCCCCGGTCCCGGTCGGTTCCCGGGTCCGGGCCGCCGTCACCCTGCGGGAGGTCACGGATGCGGGCGACGGGGTCCAGGTGGTCGCCGCGGTGACGGTGGAGCGCGAGGGCGGGGAGAAGCCGGTCTGTGTGGCCGAGTCGGTCTCCCGCTACTACTTCTGAGACGTCCGCGCGGGTCCGGGTCCGTACGACGAGTCCGGGTCCGGGTCCGGACGCGGCGGCGGGTCAGCGCTTCGCGGAGACCATCCGCAGCACCAGATCCGCGTAGAGCGCGCCGACCTCGTCGGGGGTGCGGCGGCCGTTGACATTGAACCAGCGGGCGACGTCGATACAGAGGGAGAGCACGGCCAGGGTCGTCCCGGGCACGTCCGGCACGTCGAACTCGCCCGACTCCACCCCGTCGTGGATGATCCCGCGCACCACGGCGTCGCTGCGGCGGCGCAGCGCCACGATCTCGGTCCGGTGTTCGGGGGCGAGCGCGTCCAGTTCGTACTGGACGACCCGGGCGGTGTCGTGCCGTCCCGCGTGCCAGCGGACGAACGACGCGACGGCGTCGGCGAGCCGCTCCCCCGGGGTGCCGTCCCGTTCGGCGGCGGCGGAGAGCACCTGGAGGGCCCGGGTGTGCCCGAGGCTGCTGATCCGGTGCAGCAGTTCCTCTTTGGTCTTGTAGTGGATATAGAGCGCGGCCGGGCTCATCCCGGCCCGGCCCGCGATATCGCGGGTGGTGGTGGCGTGGTAGCCCCGCTCGGCGAATGCCTCGACCGCGGCGACGAGCAGTCTGCGGGCCGCCTCGGGGGCCACCTCGCCCCAGGGGGCGTCCTGGGGCTCTTCGGCGTCCCCGGCCGCGCGGCCGGGCGGCGGCGCGGCCTCGGCACCGCGGCCGGGGACGGTCTCCCCGGTCCCGCGGTCGGGCGTCGTATCGTCGGCCGCGCTCATCGGCTCTCTCCTTCGGCTCTGTGGGGGGGGAATCACCATACCCCGAGGGTGAGCAAGCGCTTAGCCCGTCTCCGCCGGACGCACGGGCCCAGGCCGGACTCGGGTCGGAGCAGGGCCGGGACCGGAACCGGGACCGGGCCGCTTCCGGAGGCGGTCAGAAGGCCGAGACCCCGGTCAGCGCCCGGCCGATGATCAGCTTCCGGATCTGGCTGGTGCCTTCGCAGGGCGAAGTCGGCGCCCCGGTCGACGAGATCCGCCACCCGCCAGGCCAGCAGCCGGGCCGCGACGACGGTGAGCCCGAGGAAGCCCAGTTCGCCCAGGAGGCGGACGATCCCCCGGTCGGCGTTCTCCGCCCGGTCCCACTCGGCGGGGTACGGGGCGACCTCGCGCCGTGGGAACTGCTCGGCGAGCCGCCGTACCGCCGACTGCTCGGCGCTCAGGCCGGATCCATCGCCCCCTCCCCTTTAACTAACACTGCTAGTTTTATATGGCGGCTCTACTATGTGCCCCATGGCCAGACCCCGCAAGCCCCTGCTCAGCCGGGACCGGATCGTCGCCGCGGCGGGCGCGCTCGTGGACGCCGAGGGGCTCGACGCGGTCTCCACCCGAAGGCTCGCCGCCGAACTCGGCGTCAGCGGACCGTCGCTCTACAACCACTTCCGGACCAAGGACGAGATACTCGAGGCCGTCGCGGACGCCGTGAGCGCGCAGATCGATCTGTCGATGTTCGAACCCGGGGACGGCCGGGAGTGGCCTGCGGCGCTCTACGACTGGGCGCACTCGTATCGCGCGGCGCTGCGGGCGCATCCGAACATCGTCCCGGTGCTCGCCAGGGGCCCCGGCCGCCGCCCGGCCGGGCTGCGCGTCGCCGACGCGGTCTTCGGCGCGATGGTGCGCGCGGGCTGGCCCCCGGCCCAGGCCACCCGGATCGGCGCGCTGATGCGGTACTTCATCACCGGCTCGGCGCTGGGCTCCTTCGCCCGCGGCTTCGTGGACGACGCGGCGGCGTACGACGCGGCCGACTACCCCCACCTGGGCCGGGCCCATCTGCTGGCCGAACATCAGGAGCGGGTGGACGAGGGCGCGTTCGAGACCGGGCTGCGGGCGATCGTGGACGGGCTCTCGACGCAGTACGCGGCCCGGGCGCGGAGCTGAGGCACCGGCCCCGGGGGTGGATCGCCCGGCCCACCAGGCCCACGCGGACCGCACGGCCCACGCGAACCGCCCGGACCGCCCGCCCGGGGTCGGCGCGCCGGACGCGCCGTACGGTCAGCCGAACCGGCTGCCCGGCACCCCCGGCGGGCCGGGCGGCGCCGGACAGAGCCGGTCGCCCCGGTGGTCGAAGACATAGATCTGGGCGGCGTCGACCAGCAGCGGCACCTGCGCCCCCGGCCGCAGCCAGGTGTCGGGCCCGGTCCTGACCACCAGATCGCAGTCGGGCAGCGGCGGGCTCTCGGGGTCGTAGGGACCGTACGTCCCGTACGGGAACGGCCCGGCGGCCCCCGCCGGGACCGCACCGAAGGCCGCCCGCTCCCGCAGCCGGGCCAGCACCCGGGGCCGGACTCCGGCGCCGCCTCCCGGGCCCGGACGGCGGCGGCCGGCGGCCCGGGTGCCGGGCTGGGCGGGGGCGCGGGCCGATTCGAGTTCGGGCACCACGGCGGGCCGCGAGCCGGTGTCCAGATGGACCAGCGCCTCGTGCCCCTGGTACTCCACATAGCTGACGGTCCCGGAGAGCAGCGCCTCCCCCGGGCGAGCCGGGCCCGGCGCCGCGATCCGCACGGCACCGGCCCGCAGCCCGAGGATCACCCGGCGGCCCTGGTACGCCCGGAGGGCGCGGTGGTCGGGGCCGAGCGGCTCGGGCAGCTCCAGCCGCTGGGTGCCCAGCTCGAACGCCATCCGGTCGGCGAGCGGGGCGTGGACGACGGCCTGGAGCAGATTGATCCGGGGCGTGCCGAGGAAGGCCGCGACGAAGAGGTTCCGGGGCCGGGCGTAGATCTCGCGCGGGGTCCCGGTCTGCTGGAGGACCCCGTCGCGGAGTACGGCGATCCGGTCGCCCAGGGACATCGCCTCGGCCTGGTCGTGGGTGACGTAGACGGTGGTGGCGCCGGTGGCGCGGGTCAGCCGGGACAGCTCCGCCCGCAGATAGTCGCGGAGCTTGACGTCGAGATGGGCGAGGGGTTCGTCCATCAGGAAGGCGGACGGGTGCCGGGAGATCGCCCGGCCCATGGCGACCCGCTGGCGCTCCCCGCCGGAGAGCTGACCGGGATAGCGGTCGAGTACGTCCTCGATACCGAGCGCCCTGGCGGTGGCCTCGACCCGGGACCGCCGCTCCCGGCGGGTACCGGCCGGCCGGAGCGGGAAGCCGATGTTGTCCCGGTTGGTCATGGTCGGATAGAGGGCGAAGTTCTGGAAGACCATCGCCATGTCCCTTTCCCGGGGCGGGAGATGGGCGGCCGGTTCGCCGTCGAGCAGCAGTCGGCCGTCGGTGATGTCCTCCAGTCCGGCGATCATCCGGAGCACCGTCGATTTACCGCAGCCGGACGGCCCGAGGAGGACCAGGAATTCCGCCGGGCGGATGTCGAGGCTGATTCGGTCGACGGCATACGGTCCGCGTCGGCCGTAGCGCTTGGAGACGTGCTGGAGCGAGATGGCGCGCGTCATGGGGTACCGCCGTGAGGTGGGGGTGGGCGATGGACCGGAAAACTAGCCCACGACCCCCTTTTGGGGGAATGCGTAGGACGGCCGTTCCGCCGTTGCTTTTCCGATCCTTGACGCCCGCCCGTCGTATGCACGTGCAGATGCTCGGGCGCGCCGGTGAATTCGCCCGTTCCGGCCGGGAATTCACCGCCACGGGCACGAACCGCCGCGGCAGGAACCACCGCCGGCACGAACCGCCGCGGACACGACCGCACCCCGGCGGCCGGGGAGGGCGACCGGGGCGCGGGGGGCGCGGCGGAGGAAGGCCGCCGCACCGCTCCGGGGGTTCCGTACGGCTCCGGCGAGGGTGACCGGGCTCCGTACGGCGGGGTTCAGATGATGCCGAAGAGGACTCCGGCGGCGAGCACCACGAGCGAGGTGAGCGCGGCCCATTTGACGGTGAACCGGGTGTGGTCGCCGAACTCGACCTTCGCCATGCCGACCAGGACGTAGACGGCGGGGACCAGCGGGCTGGACATGTGCAGCGCCTGGCCGACGAGGGAGGCGCGGGCGATCTCCAGCGGCGACACCCCGTGGGCCGCGCCCGCCTCGGCGAGGACGGGCAGGACGCCGAAGTAGAAGCCGTCGTTGGACATGAAGTAGGTGAGGGGCAGGCTCAGCAGGCCGGTGACGATGGCCATGTGCGGACCCATGCCCTCGGGGACCGTGTCGACCAGCCAGTCGGCCATGCTCTGGACCATGCCGGTACCGGTGAGGACGCCGGTGAAGACGGCGGCGGCGAAGACCATGCCGGAGACGTTGAGCACGTTCTCGGCGTGGGCGCCGATCCGGGCCTTCTGCTCGGCCATGTTGGGGTAGTTGACGGTGAGCGCGAGGGCGGCACCGAGCAGGAACAGCACCGGGATCGGCAGCAGCTCCATGATCATCGCGGCGAGCAGGGTGATGGTCAGACCGGCGTTGAACCAGTAGAGCTTGGGGCGCAGGGTGGGCCGGTTGGGGTCGAGGCCCTGGAAGCCGCCCTCGGGCTCGTCGTCCGCGCCGGAGGCGGAGGCGTCGCTGCCGGGGCCGCTGGTCTCGTCGGAGGAACCGGAGGCGGAGCCCGAGCCGGAGCCCGTGGCGGTGCCGGATCCGGAGCCGGAGGTCTTGCCCTTGTTCCGGCCGCCCTCGGACCCGGCCTCGCCGCCCGGGCCGGACTTCACCAGCACGGTCCCGGTCCGCTCGGACTCCTCGGTCACGTCCTCGGCGGTGCCCCGGCCCAGGGCGTCGTCCAGCGACAGGTAGCCGAGCCGCTTGCGCTCCCGCAGACCGAGGACGTAGGCGAGGACGAAGACGAAGAGCAGGCCGACCAGGAGCGCCGGGATCATCGGGACGAAGATGTCGGCGGCGTCGAGCTTGAGGGCGGTGGCGGCCCGGGCGGTGGGACCGCCCCAGGGCAGGGTGTTCATCACACCGTTGGCGGTGGCGGCGATACCGGTCATCACGACCAGGCTCATCTTCAGCCGCTTGTACAGCGGGTACATCGCCGAGACGGTGATCATGAAGGTGGTGGAGCCGTCGCCGTCGAGGGAGACGATCGCGGCGAGCAGCGCCGTACCGACCACGACCCGCATCGGGTCGGCCTTGCAGAACCGCAGGATGCCCCGGACGATCGGGTCGAAGAGACCGACGTCGATCATGACGCCGAAATAGACGATGGCGAACATCAGCATCGCCGCGGTGGGGGCGAGATTGCCCACGCCCTCGATGACGTAGTCGCCGAGCTTCGCGCCGTCTCCGACGATGACGCAGAAGAGTGCGGGGATCAGGACCAGCGCCGCGATGGGCGACATCTTCTTCATCATGATCAGGACCAGGAAGGTCGCAATCATGGCGAAGCCGAGGATTGTCAGCATGGGGCTACCTAACGTTCATCCTTGAACTCCCACCGGAGCGGCGGTCCGCAAGACGTTAGGTCGCGTCAAATAGCGTTAACAAGATGTTGACGTGCGAGCAATACGAGCAAAACCCCAGGTGAACCGGGAACGGGCCCGGGAGGCCCGGGAAATCGGGCTTCGCGCCCTTCCCGGAGTGTTACGAAACCTTGGGCCGGACGGGTTCCAGCCGGACCGGGAAGCCGTTGAGTACGGCCGTTCCGGAGAGCGGGTCGACCCGGCTGCCGTCCAGGAGCTGGTTCACATTGACCCCGGGGCGGGCGGCGGCCACCGTCAGCCGGGTACCGGGCCGGTCGTGGCCCCAGCCGTGCGGCAGACTGACCACTCCGGTCCGGACCGTGTCGGTGATCTCCACCGGCGCCTCGACGCTGCCGCCGTCGGCGCTGATCCGGACCGGGTCGCCGTCGGCGAGCCCGTGCCGGGCCGCGTCGTCGGGGTGGATCTGGAGGGTGCAGCGGTTGCTGCCGCCGCCGAGTCCGGGCACATTGTGCATCCAGCTGTTGTTGGAGCGCAGATGGCGGCGGCCGACCAGGACGAGGGAGCGGGGGCGGCCGGCCAGCGCCGCCCGCAGCCTCGGCAGATCGGCGGCGATCGGCGCGGGCAGGGCCTCGATCCGGCCGTGGGCGGTCCCAAGTACGCCGGGGAGCCGGGGCGTGAGCGGCCCCAGGTCGATCCCGTGCGGCCGGTCCAGCAGCTCGGCGAGCGTCAGCGCGTACGGCCCGGATCTGAGCATCAGGTCGAGGCGGCGTTCGGCGCCGGTACGGCCGGTCAGCCCGGCGGCGACCTCGGCCGGGTCGCGCCCGTACAGCGGTGAGCCGGGCAGGTTCACGGCCCGCTCCAGGCTCCGGTCGAGGGCCGCCAGGTCCACGGTCTCCGGCGGCTCCCCGTGCCGTCCGCCGGCCGCGAGCACCAGCCGGGCCAGGATCTCGCCCTCGTCCATCCGGCCGTCCTCCGGCGGGACGGCCGCCGGGCTGTAGCGGACCTGGTTGCGGACGGCGAAGCCGTTGAAGAAGAAGTCGAAGTGGGCGCTCTGCGACGGCGGGGGCGGCGGCAGCACCACATGGGCGTGCCGGGAGGTCTCGTTGAGGTACGGATCGACGCTGACCATGAAGTCGAGGCCGCCCAGGGCGCGGTCCAGCCGGTCGCCGTCGGGCGCCGAGAGCACCGGATTGGCGGCGATCACCAGCAGGGCCCTGACCCGGCCGGGCCCGGGGGTCTCGATCTCCTCGGCGAGACAGACCGCGGGCAGTTCGCCCATCACCTCGGGGCGGCCGGAGACCCGGCTGGTCCACCGGCCCGTGGTGAAGCCGCCGGGCGGGGCGGGCGGCGGCGGGGTGGCCGCCAGCGGGAACATCGCCCCGCCGGGCCGGTCGAGATTGCCGGTGAGCAGGTTGAGCACGTCGACGAGCCAGTTGGTGAGGGTGCCGTACTCGACCGTACTGCCGCCGACCCGGCCGTAGACGGCGGCGGCCGGGGCCGCGGCCAGCTCCCGGGCGATCGCGGTGATCTCGTCCGGATGGAGATCGCAGGCGGCGGCCACGGCGTCCGGGGTGAAGTCCTTCAGCGCCGTCTCCAGCCCGGCCAGTCCGTCGGTCAGGGCGGCGAGCGGCCCCGGCGCGGCCAGACCCTCGGCGAAGAGCACCCCGGCGACGGCGGCGAGCAGCAGGGCGTCCGTACCGGGCCGGATCGCCAGATGGCGGTCGGCGCTCCGGGCGGTCCTGGTACGCCGGGGGTCGACCACGGTGAGGGTGCCGCCGCGCCGCCGCAGGGCCCGCAGCCGGCCGGGGAAGTCGGCGGCGGTGCAGAGGCTGCCGTTGGAGTCCAGCGGGTTGGCGCCGATCATCAGCAGATGGTCCGTACGGTCCAGATCGGGGACGGGGATGGCGAACGGGTCGCCGAACATCAGCCCGCAGGAGACGTGCTTCGGCATCTGGTCGAGGGTGCTGGCGGTGAATTTGCTGCGGGTCCCCAGGGCGGCGAAGAGGAACGGCGGATAGAGCCGCCCCGCCATCGTGTGGACGCTGGGGTTGCCGAGCATCACCCCGACGGCGTCGGCGCCGTGCTCGCGGACCAGCCCGGGGACGGCGGCCGCGATCCGGTCGAACGCCTCGGCCCAGGTGGCGTCCCGTAACCGGCCGCCGTCGCGGACCAGGGGGCCGCGCAGCCGGTCGGGGTCGCCGTCGAGTTCGCCGAAGGTGACGCCCTTGGGGCAGATGTAGCCGCCGCTGAAGACGTCGTCCCGGTCGCCCCTGGCCGAGGTGACCCGGGTCCCGTCGATCGTGAGCAGCAGTCCGCAGGTGGCCTCGCACAGCGGGCAGACACGGAGCGCGTCGTGGGACATCGGGGCTCCCCCCTCGCGTACGGCCCGGGCCGCTCACCGGGCCCGCCGGGCGTACGTCGCCGGGGGCGTCCGGTCGCGTACGGGCCTGGACAGGCGACCGCCCGGCAGCATACCGACCGGTTGGCATCCCGGGGAGCTGTCCGGCGGCCTTTGGCCCGTTCCCGTGCCCGCCCGGGTACGGCTCGGGGCCGCCGCCGTACCCGGGGCATCCATGACCACGTCCCGGGTCCGGCGGTCCCGGACGCCCTCCCGCCCGGGGGCTCGGGATCCCGGCCGGATGCCATCGGCGGCGCCGTCGCCGCCGGGCACCGCCGACGCTTCGCCGGGCCCGGCCCCGCACAGCCCGAGCCGGGGACCACCACGCCCCGCGCCCCGCGGCCCCGGACATCGAAGACCCGCCGAAGGCGCCGGCGACGCGGCGGAAGCCCGGTTCGCCGGGCCGTGTCCACCGGATGGCGCCGTCCGCCCGGAGGCCGGGGCTCGCGGCGTGCGGCGATACGCGACGGCGGTGGGGCCCCCGGCCAAGCCGGGGGGCGGTCACCCCGTACCGGACGTACCCGGGAACCCCGACAACGCGGGGGGGGGCCGCCTCCCGGGCCCGGAAGGGCTGCGGAGGAGAGGCGGGTGCGGGCCGGACGTCGCGGGCCGGGCACCGGCCGGCGGCACGGCAGGGGAAGGTACCCGGCGGGCGCCCGGGGAAGGCTCCGGTCACCGCCGGGACCGGCGTAGGGCCCGTCACGACGGATCCGGCGGCGGACCGCCCCGGGGCGGTCCCGCGCGTCAGCCGCCGAGCGTGCGGGAGAGATGGCCGCGCAGCAGTTCCCGGGTCTCGGCGACGACCGCCGGATCGCCCGACCCGTCCACCCGGAAGGCCAGCCGGAGGACCGTGTCCGCGGCCTCCACGGCGACCAGGACGGTCCGCCGGAGCGCGGCGTCGGCGGGGCGGCCGAGCCGCGCGGCGACGACGGGCAGCAGCCGGCCGGCGAGCGCGTGGCCGGTTCCGGCCGGCCGGCCGCCGACGGGCATCCGGTGGCCGAAGTCCACCAGGGAGAAGCCCGGCACCGTCCGGCGCATCGCCGGATACTCGTCGAGTACGGCGTCGAGCAGTCCGCGCCACTCCCCCGGCGGCAGGGTCGCGGTGCGGTCGGCGACCCGCCGGGCGAACCGGTCGAGGTTGCGGGCGGCCAGTGCGTCGGCGAGGGCCCGCTCGTCGCCGGAGAAGCGGTAGACGGAGCCGATCGGCACCCCGGCCCTGGCGGCGACCGCCCGGGTGGAGAGCGCTTCGTACCCGGTCTCGTCCAGGAGTCCGGCACAGGCGTCGAGGATCCGCGCCAGCCGCTCCGCGCTCCGCCGCTGGACGGGTTCCCGCCGTAGACGGGGGTGGGCCACGCCGTCCATGATGCCCGGCCGGTGCCGTCGGCGGGACCGGCCGTGCCCGTGCCGTTGACGGGACCGCCCGGCAATCCTACGGTTGACCATAGGAATGGATTCCCGGGCGCCCCGGGGTCCGGACCGAACAGTCACGAGGATCGTCACGAGGGGCATTCCTCCGGCACCGGGAGCGGCCATGAGCGGACACGGGCAGACGACGGACACGGGCGGGACGGCGGCCGGGCGGGCGCGGCGGGCCGCGGCCCTGGAGTACTCCGCGGGGTTCGGCAACGAGCACGCGTCGGAGGCGCTGCCCGGGGCGCTCCCCGTCGGCCGCAACTCCCCCCAGCGCGCCCCGCACGGGCTCTACGCCGAGCAGCTCAGCGGCTCCGCCTTCACCGAGCCCCGGTCCGAGAACCGCCGCTCCTGGCTCTACCGGATCCGCCCGTCGGCCGCCCATCCGCCGCTCCGCAGGACCGACGGCGGCACCCTGCGCGGCGCGTCCTTCGCCGAGGCGGTCCCCGACCCCAACCGGCTGCGGTGGGATCCGCTGCCCGAGCCCGCCCCCGGCACCGACTGGGCGGCCGGCCTGTGGACCCTCGGCGGCAACGGCGACCCGGCCCGGCGTACCGGTATGGCCATCCACCTCTACCACGCGAACACCTCCATGACCGACCGGGTCTTCGGCGACGCCGACGGCGAACTGCTGATCGTCCCGGAGCTGGGCGGGCTGCTGCTGGTGACCGAGCTGGGCGTGCTGGCGGCCGACCCCGGCGAGATCGCCCTGATCCCGCGCGGTGTCCGGTTCCGGGTCGAGCTGCTGGACGAGCGGGCCAGGGGGTACGTCTGCGAGAACTACGGCCGCCCGTTCCGCCTCCCGGACCTGGGGCCGATCGGCGCCAACGGGCTGGCCAACCCCCGGGACTTCCGCGCCCCCACGGCCGCCTACGAGGACGTCGAACGCCCGGTCGAGGTAGTCACCAAGTACTGCGGGAACCTCTGGTCCGCGACCTACGACCACTCGCCGCTCGACGTCGTCGCCTGGCACGGCACCCACACCCCGTACGTCTACGATCTGCGCCGGTTCAATGTCATCGGCACCATCTCGTACGACCACCCGGACCCGTCGATCTTCACCGTGCTCACCGCCCCCACCGACACCCCGGGCCTGGCCGCCGTGGACTTCGTGGTCTTCGCGCCGCGCTGGCTGGTCGGCGAGGACACCTTCCGGCCGCCGTACTTCCACCGCAATGTGATGAGCGAGTACATGGGTCTGATCGAGGGCGCCTACGACGCCAAGACCGCGGGCGAGGGCGGTTTCGTCCCCGGCGGCGGCTCCCTCCACCCGATGATGTCGGCGCACGGCCCGGACCGGGAGACCTTCGAGCGGGCCAGCGCCGCCGAGCTGCGCCCGCAGAAGCTCGACGACGGGCTCGCGTTCATGTTCGAAACCCGCTGGCCCGTGCTCACCACCCCGCAGGCCGCCGAGGCCGGACACCGCCAGAAGGGGTACGACGGCGTATGGCAGGGTCTGGAACGTCATTTCCCCTCCTGACACCCCTTCCGGACCCGGCACTCCCCCGACCCGGAGATACGGAGCCGCCGTGACCCCCTCCTTCGCCCCCGACTCGCTCGTCCTGAACCGCAAGCTGCCCCTGTGGTACCAGGTCTCGCAGTCGTTGCGCGCCTCCATACTGGGCCGGGCGCCCGAGGCGTCCCTGCGGCTGCCGACCGAGGAACAGCTCGCCGCGCACTACGGCGTCAGTGTGCTCACCATGCGCCAGGCGCTGAAGGAGCTGGAGGAGGAGGGCCTGATCAGCAGGCACCGGCGGCGCGGCACGTTCATCGAGCCGGGGGCCCGCCGGGGCGCCCCCCGGCGGCTGCTGGGCTCGATCGACGCGATCGTGGCGCAGCAGTCGGGCGAGCGGACGACGGTCCTCGGCCACGGCCCCGAGCCGGTCCCCGGGGAGCTGGCCGAGCACTTCCCGGACCTGGCCGAGGTGGTGACGTACCGCAGGCTGCGCCGGGACGGGGAGACCGATGAGCCGACCAACTGGGCGGAGAACGCGGTCAGACCCGAACTCGCGGCCCGGATCGACGTCGCCGATCTGGAGCGGTGGCCGATGACGAAGGTACTGCGGGACGCGGTGGGCGTCCGGATCGGCCGGATCACGGACACGGTCGAGGCCCGGCTGGCGGACCCGCCCACGGCGGAACTCCTCCAGGTGCCGCTGCTCAGCCCGATCCTGCACTACACCGGCGTCACCCATGACACGGCGGGCCGGGTGGTCGACGTGGCCCGGATCCGCTACCGGGGCGACCGCTTCTCCTTCTCCGTCACGGTCGACGCCCCGTAGAACGGCCGGGCGGGCCGGGGGCGCGGGCGTCCCGGGCGGCGGCGTGGACCCGGGCGGGATCGGAAAGAATGGGCCCATGCCGATGCTCGACGCGCTGCTGCCCTGGGGCGTCCGCCCGTTGCGGACGGGGCGCTCCTGGGTCCTGGCCCCGGACCCGGGAACACTGACGGAGCGATGGAACGCGGTGGTACGGGCCCCGGAGGCCGAGCGGGCCGCGCTCTTCGTGCCCAGCCGCGCCAGAACGCCCCGGTCCGCCGTGGCGCAACTGCCCGGACAGCGCGGCGGTACGGGCCGGTTCGCCCGGGAGACCGGCCGCTGCCCCGACCCCGTACCGCTCCTCCACGGCCCTTTCGACCGGCAGTGGCTGCTGCCCGACCACCGGCTGATCGACGAGGCCAGGCCCGAGCTGTGGCGGGTCGCCGACCCGGCCCAGATCTTCCTGGTGGAGCCGGGTACGGCCGCGGGACCTCCGGCCGGGATCGCCGGGCCGCCGGTACTCGCCTCGCCCTGGCTGCCCGACGGCCGTTCACCGGCGGGGCGGCCGGGGCTGATCCGGCCGCTGTTCCGCAGGCCCGGCGGGCGGGAGCCCAATCTCGCCCCGGGGCTGACCGGGGCGCTGGCCGCGGCGTACGGGCACCAGGTCACCGCCCGGGACGTCCTGTGCTGGATCCTGGCGGCGGCCCGCCCCACCCCGGCGGGTTGCGAGGTGCCGCTGCCCGCCGGGGCCGGCGTCTGGGCCGAGGGCGTGGCGCTGGGCGGGGAGTTGCTGGAGATCCAGCTACGGGGGGCGCACGGCGGTGAGCGGCCCCGGCTGCCCGGCGGGCGCCGCCCGTACGTCCGCACGGCACCGCCGCCCCGGCCCGGCACGATCGGCTACGACCCGGCGGCGGAGACGCTGCTGCTGGGCACGGGCCGGATCGCCCCGGTCCCGGCGGCGGCCTGGGAGCTGCACAGCGGCGGAGTACGGGTCCTGGAGCACTGGTTCACGACCCGGACGGGACCGGCGGGACCGGAGCCGCTGGCGGGGATCGGGCCCGCCGGATGGCCCCGGGAGTGGACCTCGGATCTGCTGGAGCTGATCACCGTACTGGCGCTGCTCGGCGAACGGCTCGCCCGGCGGACGGCGCTGACCGCCCCGGACGCCTTCGCGGAGCTTTCGGGGGCTTCGGGGCTTCCGGGGGTGCTGCCCGCGCCGGAATGGTCCCGGCGCCCGGCCTCGGTCCTGGACCACCACGAGGAGGGACCGGAGGGGCAGTTCGCCCTGCCGCTGGGCTGACGGGCCGGCCCGGGACATGGCCCGGGGACGCCCGACGAGCCCGGACGGCCGGATCGCGTGGAGCGGCGGGTACCGCCGGGCCTCGCCGTCGGGGCGAACCCGCAGTGGGCGCGGTGGGCACAGTGGCGCGGAACGCGCGAACGGTCATGGGCGCCACGGGCGAGGGCGCGAACCACCCGGTCCGCCGCGGGGAGGGCGGCGACCGGAGCGGAAAGGAAGGAGAGCCGACGCCTGAGCGCGGGGCCGCTCAGGCGGTGACACGTGACGCGGGGTGAGCGTGGACGATCCGGACGACGGCCGCCCGGCAGCCGGAGGTCAGTGGCGGCTGCCGAGGAGCGTACGGCGCAGTCGACGCAGCGGCGCGAAGAGGGAGACCCGTCCACGACGGCCCCGGTCCCGCTCGTGCCTGAGGTCGCGCGAGGTCAGCTCCAGCATCAGGGACGTCGCCTCGACCGTCTCCCGCTGCGGGACGGCGGGACCGCCCAGCACCGAGAGATGCCGGTCCAGACGCGAGCTGGTCGCGCTGCTCCCGCAGGTGATGGCAGGCACTCGCGGCCTGCTCCGCACTGTTATCTGTTCCATGACACTCCCCACCCGTAATGACGCACCCGGCCCGGGCAGGTTAACCCTATCGTCCCCAGGTGACACTCGTGTATCCCGCCTGCGCGATTCACCGCGCCCCGTACGCGAGTTGACGCATCCCTTTCGCCATCATTCAATTCGCCCTAATTCAGGGCTGGTTGGACATTCCGCCGAGGCGCCTCGCTCTGACCACGGCTTTCTCCGGAGCCTCTCACATCCCAGCCGTCCCAGCCGCCCCCGGCCGCTCCGTCGCCCCACCGGACCGGATCCGCACCGAGGAGTGATCGCTCTCACAGCGTCCGGAGGGTTTGCCGGGCCCGGACCGGCGAAGTGCCGTCGCGAGGGGCGGCAGAAGGCCGGATTCCGGCTAACTTGAAAGGGTTTCCTCCGGGATTCCGGGACACTCTGCGCCGCCGACCACCGCTGTCATGGATGGGGGCACCATGCACGGAGACCGACTCGTCGCCGACCGGTACCGGTTGGACGGCGCCCTGGGCGAAGGCGGTATGGGTGTGGTCTGGCGCGCCCGGGACGAGGTGCTCGGCCGCGAGGTGGCCGTCAAGGAGGTCCGCGCCCCGGCCGGGCTCTCCGACGACCAGGTACGGCGGCTCTACGCCCGGCTGGAGCGCGAGGCCCGGGCCGCCGGGCGGATCACGCACCGCAATGTGGTGACGGTGTACGACGTGGTGTTCGACCACGGCGGGGCCGGCGGCGGGCCCGACGGGTCCGGTGCCGGGCAGCGGCGGCCGTGGATCGTGATGGAGCTGATCCGGGGGCTCTCACTGGCCGACGTGCTGGCCGCCGAGGGCCCGCTGGCCCCGGAGCGCGCGGCGCGTATCGGCGCCGAGGTGCTGGCCGCGCTGACGGCGGCCCATGACGCGGGGGTGCTGCACCGCGATGTGAAGCCGGGCAACGTCCTGGTCGGCAATGACGGCCGGATCGTGCTCTCGGACTTCGGTATCGCGTCCCTGGAGGGCACCGATCAGCTCACCATGACGGGCGAGCTGATCGGCTCGCCGGAGTTCCTCGCCCCCGAGCGGGCCCTGGGGCGCACGCCGGGGCCCGCGTCGGACCTGTGGTCGCTGGGGGTGCTGCTGTACGCGGCGGTGGAGGGCGTCCCCCCGTTCCGGCAGCACACCCCGCTGAACACTTTGCGGGCCGTGGTGGAGGACGAACTCCCGCCGCCCCGGCGGGCCGGGGAGCTGACTCCGGTGATCGCCGGGCTGCTCCGCAAGGATCCGGCGGAGCGGCCGTCGGCGGCCGACACCGCCCGGCGGCTGCGGCTGGCGGCCTCAGGGGGCACGCCGCCACCGGGGCCGTACAGCCCGACGGTCACCTCGGCGGGCCCGGTCCCGGGCTCCGGCTCCGGCTCGGGTTCCGGTCCGGGGTACGGCTCCGGGGCCGGTCCGGCTCCCGGGTCCGAGGGGGCGACGACGCCGTCGCCGGTGCCGCCGCCCGATCCCCGTACGGGGCCGAAGCGGCCCGCGGTGACCCTGGCGGCGGGCGCCGCGGTTCTGGTGATCGCCGCCGCGGGGCTGGCCTGGACGCTGGTCGACGGCGCGCGGGACGGCGGCGGCCCGTCCGGCACCCCGGCCCCCGGGGTGTCCCGGTCGGCACAGGCGGGCACCGCGCCCGGGACCGCCGGTACCGCGGACCGCCCGGCGGACGACCGCGCGAGCGGTGCGCCGAAGGACCGCGGCTCGCCGCCGCCCCGGGCCCGGCAGACCGTGACGGTCCGGATCGAGGCGGTACGGGACCGCTATACCGGCGACTGCCCGCCGGGCGCGGAGGCCCCCCTCTTCCGGGCCCGGATCGAGGTGGGGCGGACCCCGGCGGAGGTGACGTACCGCTGGACGACGGAGCGCGGCGCCGCGGGTTCGGACCGGCGGACGCTCTCGTTCGGCGCGGGCTACGGGCGGGCGCGGACGGTGGAGTACACCGTGGCGGCGTTCCGCGACGGCGAGGTGCTCCGCGACCGGATCGGGCTGGAGATCGCGGGCCCGGTCGAAACGCGTTCGGAGCGGCTGGCGTTCTCGGTGGAGTGCGATCCGGCGCCGTCGGCTTCGTCCGGCTCTCCTCCGGCCGCGGCCGAGGGCACCACCGGCACCCCGTGATCCGCGTACCGGCCCGCAGCCGCACGCACAGCACGACGCGCGACCGCCGGTGCCGGGGCTTCCCCCGGCACCGGCGGCGCCGTTCCCCGCGGTTACGCGGCGGCCCGGAAGACCGGCAGATAGCCGCCGGACTGCCCGGCGGCGGTCGGGTGGTAGGAGTCGCCGATGTTGAGCCAGTTGACGCTGTGCAGCCAGGGGGCCGGGGAGCAGATCTCGTGTCCGGTGAAGGCGGACACCACTCCGGCGTAGGCGTAGCCGTGGTCGGCGGCGCGCTTGGCGATCGCGGTGTTCAGATGGTCGGCCGCGCCGTTGATGGCGGCCCGTTCGGTCTCGGTCAGTCCGGCGAGACAGCCGCCGCCGAGCTGGTAGAAGCGGGGATAGCCGATGACGACGACGCGGGCGGACGGGGCCTTGGCGCGGATCGCCCGGTACACGCTGTCGAGCCGTCCGGGCAGGGTGCTGTCGACATATGCCTTCGCCTGGTTGACCCGGTTGACGCAGGCGGACTCGGACTGGAGGACGCAGGTCGTCATCACATCGGCGAATCCGGCGTCGTTGCCGCCCACGGTGAGGGAGACCAGGTCCGTTCCGCTGTTGACGGGACCGAGCTGGCCGGCCGTGACATCGCTCGTCACAGCCCCGGAGCAGGCGGTGAAGGCGAACGAGGAGGGCGCGTTGGCATTCGCCCAGAGCCGGGGGTACGCACGGGTGCTGCGCTTGCAGGAGCCGCTGGAGCTCTCATAGCTCCCGGCCCCCACCCCGGAGGAGTAGGAGTCGCCGAGCGCGACGTAGTCGACGGCGGCGGTCGTGGGCGCCGCCTGGGCCGGGCCGCCCCCGGTGAGGGCGAGTACGGCACCGAGCAGGAACGCGGACGAGTACGCCAGAAGGCGGGACAGTTTCATGGAACCTCCCCTGAGCAGGATCGCTGCGTCAACCGTGGTACCAGCCAGTAGGGTTGATTGAGAATGGACATGACAAGTGATCCAGCTCACTCTTCTTGACGCGAAGTCAAGGGCGGATGAGCATGGAGGGCTCCAGATCAGGCTGCCCGGGAGCACACCCCGACATGCGGGACCAGACAGACACATCGTCACGGATCGGTAGAGATCTTCCGCCGATCGTCGCCGGAGCGGCGACCGCCGTGGCCGGAATCGGTGCCGTACTCGCCCTTTCGGGCAGCGATTCACCCCTTCGCGCGCCCTTCGCCCTCTTCTTCCTACTGCTCGGTCCGGCCGCCGGACTGTACGCGGTACTCCGGGGGTTGGAGCCCGGCGCCCGGGTCGCGGCCGCCGCGGCGGGCGCCGCCGCGGTGGATCTCGCGCTCGCCGCCGGGCTCTCCTGGCTGGAGGCGCTGACGGCGGGCCCGGCGACGGCGGCTATCGTTGCTGTCACCGCACTGCTGTTCCTGTGGACGGCGGCGGACCGGAGGAACGAACGGTCCGGGGCGGATCCGGCGCGCCGCTGAACGCCCGGCCGGACGCCGGGAGACCGGCGGAGGAGAAACCTGCGAAAACAGTGAAACAAGAGGCCCGCGTTCCCGGGCTTGTCATACAGTCATCAATATCAATACCGTCATACATCCACACGCTTTTGCGACACCACGAAGCGGCTCAAGGGGAGGGCTCGCGTGCCGCGGTGTCCCGTGAGCGGGTGGGCGCGGTAGGGGGGTGCCGCGTGCCCGGTCCGGTCGCATGTGTTCGTCGTCGCCGCTCGGCGTCGAGCGCGTACCGGAGCCGTCCGCGCGGCCGTTTCTGCAGTTCGCCCGTTGTGCCGGAGCGTTGCTCAGACATGGCCGGGTGAGGCAAGACCCCCCTTTCAAACCGGACAAGCGTCCGGACCGTCCGGCCGCGGACGGTCCACCGGTGGAGAGGGAAACAATCCATGAGTTCTGTGCTGCGCCCGGCCGACCCGGGGCACGATTCGCTGACGGCCGTTTCCGGCCACGACGGCCCCGAGGCCGCCGACCCGCGCGCGGAGCGGGAGCCGGACACCGGTTCCGACCCCGCGAGACGCTACCGCCCGGTCTCCTCGCATCTCGCGATAGCCCCGCCGGTGAGCGTCGTGATCCCCGCCATGAACGAGGCGCAGAACCTTCCGCATGTCTTCCGGACCCTGCCGGAGTGGATCCACGAGGTCGTCCTGGTCGACGGCAACTCCACCGACGACACCGTCGAGGTCGCCCGGAGCCTGCGGCCCGACGTCAAGGTCGTCACCCAGGCGGGCAAGGGCAAGGGCGACGCGCTGATCAGCGGATTCGCCGCCTGCACCGGCGACATCATCGTGATGGTCGACGCCGACGGCTCGGCGGACGGCAAGGAGATCGTCTCCTATGTCTCCGCCCTGGTCTCGGGCGCCGACTTCGCCAAGGGGTCGCGGTTCGCCAACGGCGGCGGCACCGACGACATGACCTTCATCCGCAAGCTGGGCAACCGGGTCCTCTGCGCCACCGTCAACGCCAAGTTCGGCGCCCGCTACACCGACCTCTGCTACGGCTACAACGCCTTCTGGAAGCACTGCCTGGACGAGATCACCCTCGACTGCACCGGCTTCGAGATCGAGACGCTGATGAACATCCGCGTGGTCAAGGCCGGTCTGCGGGTCCAGGAGGTACCCAGCCACGAGTACGTCCGGATCCACGGCGTCAGCAATCTCAGCGCCGTCCGCGACGGACTGCGGGTCCTGCGGGTGATCCTGAAGGAGAAGGGTGTCGCCCGCGCGGCCCGCCGCCGCGCCCCGGGCGGTTTCGGGGCTCCCGCGACCGCCCCCGGGGAACCGTCGTGACCACGGCCGACCCGGGCTCCGGCCCGGCCGGGGGGGGGGGGGGGTCGGGCGCGCCCCCCCGCGCACCGCCGGGTCGGGGGGCAGAACGAGACACCGGAGAG